>JBIKSN010000032.1:0-18537 GCA_044348585.1 Flavipsychrobacter sp. | reverse complement strand
CATTTGCACCACCGTTACAATTTACACTTGTTGATGTCGCTGTTGCTGTGAGTGTTGCCGGCTGAGTGATCGTCCTGCTTACTGTTGCAGTACAGCCGTTCGCGTCTGTTACCGTCACGCTGTAAGCACCCGCTGTCAGACCTGTACGGTCTTGCGTAGTAGCTCCGCCATTCCACAGATAAATATATGGTGTTGTACCTCCACCTACTGTCACATCTATCGATCCGTTCGTACCGCCGTTGCAGCTTACGTTGATCGATGTAGCTGATGCAGTAAGGGCTGTTGGCTGCGTGATCGTCCTGCTCGCAGTTGCGATACATCCACGAACGTCAGTCACAGTTACACTGTAAGTTCCTGCAGCAAGTCCACTCAGGTCCTGCGACGTAGCTCCGTTACTCCAGCTATATATATATGGTGTAGTACCACCTGTCGGGGTAAGGTCTATCGATCCGTTAGAACCTCCGGCGCAACTAACATTATTTGATGTGGTGGCTGCTGCAAGCACAGCCGGCTGTGACACCGTACGTGACAGAGTAGAAGTACAGCCTCTCGCATCCGTAACTGTAACACTGTACGTACCTGCAGCAATACCTACGATATCCTGTGCGGTTGATCCGTTCGACCAATTATACGTGAATGGAGCCGTTCCACCTGAAACAGTAAGATCGATCGCACCTGTGCTGTTGCCATAGCAATTCACATTCGTCGCGGATGAGGAAAGCGTTATAGCAGGATTCACAGTAACTACCGTTGTTGTGTAACAACCCGACGGCAGTGTATAAGAAATAGTTGACGTGCCTGAAGTTATCGAGGTAACTACACCCGTTGCTGATCCGATTGTGGCGATACTACCGTTGCTACTTGTCCAAGTTCCACCAGCAGTAGTACAGCTTAATGTCGATGTCCCCCCCACACATACAGACGCAGAACCCGTGATGGATGCCGCCATCGGATTAACCGACACTGTCACAATAGCATTGTTGCTGCATCCTGAAGAAGCAGTACCAACTACAGTATATGTTGTTGTAATGGTCGGGCTTGCCGTCACAGTTGCACAGGTACTACAAGATAGCCCGGCTGATGGCGTCCACAAATAAGTTGAAGCGCCTGAAGCGGTAAGAGTCGTTCCTGCTCCCTGACAAATAGTTGTATTAGGAGAAACAGAAACCGTCGGAACGGTTTTCATCGTTACTGCAACTGTCGATGTTTGTATGCAGCCGTTAGAACCAGTACCTGTTACGGTGTACGTTGTATTGACTGTCGGTGTCGCAACCACACTCGAACATGTAGAACACGAGAGGCTTGCTGATGGCGACCAGACATACGTTGTAGCTCCTGATGCCGATAGGGTAGCTGTAGTACCTGGACATATACTCGTACCCCCGGAAACGACAAGCGATGGAAGCGCATTAACCGTAATAGTAGAAATTGTTCTACATCCGGTTGGCATTGAATATGTTATTCGCGAAGTACCTGCAGCAACTGCAGATAATAAACCTGTCGCGGATCCGACTGTAGCCACGCCTGTCGTGCTGCTACTCCAGGTGCCACCTGCAGGGCTACTACTCAATGAACTGGTGTTGCCCGCACATATAGTGGTAGATCCCGAAATGGAAGTTGGGGTCGGGTTAACTGTTACAGTCACCGTTGCGCTATTCGTACATCCATTCGAACCGGTACCAACCACGGTGTACGTTGTAGTAATAGTAGGTGAGGCTGTTGGTGACGCACAGGTTGTGCATGATAATCCCATAGAAGGAGACCATGAATAAGTTGACGCGCCTGAAGCACTTAAAGAAGTTGAAGATCCCGAACAGATCGCCGCAGCACCGCTCGCGACAACCGTCGGCAACGTTCTGATCGTTACAGTAACCGAAGCTGTTGCAGCACAACTGAAAGAATTCAATCCGGTAACCACATATGTTGTTGTAGCAGTCGGTGTAGCAGTCGGCGCTGAACACGTAGTACACGACAATCCTGCACTTGGCGACCACGAATAAGTGGCACCTCCGGTCGCGGATAGCGAAGATGAAGCACCCTGACAAATCGACGTTGACGTTGGGGTTACGTTCACAGTGGGGACAGGGTTTACAGAAACCGTGATGGTTCCCGTATTTACACATCCCCATACGTCTGTTCCGGTTATCGTATACGTTCTGGTTACCGTCGGACTCGCCACCGGCGCAACACAGTTGGTGCAGGAAAGTCCGGTTGAAGGAGACCAAACATAAGTTGAAGCTCCTGTTGCCGTCAATGAAGCCGATGAACCGAGGCAAATAGTCCTGTTCGCTCCGGCCGACACTGTTGGCAATACAGAAACTGGAATAGTCCCATACGCGGTGTTCGACAGAAGGCTAAAATTGTTCACTGCAATATACTGGAACACAGCATCCCCATCAAATCCGTCAGCAGGATCGAATTTCAATGTAGTTGCCTGCGAAGTTGTGAGCACAAGCCCTGCCGTTGCCGCCACATAGGTCGTTCCATTATGATAGTACAGTACTCCGGCAGTTGGAGATGGAATTGTCAGTATTTTGTAGCTTGTAATATAACCACCGACATTTAAATCACTTGCACTCAACGATGGCACAGATGACATCCCTGTTCCATTCGGATTACATAAAGTTGCTCTGGTAATATCGTTTGCCAACGGCGCAAGTGCATTTGACAACTGGAATATACCTGAAACCGCAAGCATATCAAGGCCCCCATTCCCGGGCTCAGTTGTTGTTGGGAAGTAGGTTGAATTAGTAAAGTCTACTACCCTTGAGCCACTCGCACCATCAGGAAAGTCGCCTCCCATGATAGAATAACCATAGATCACTGTACCATTGCTCAAGCCAAGATCCGAATAACGGATAAATACACCACCAATGCCCTGAGACACGTCTGTGTATGCCGAAACCTCAAGTCTTGAATCCGAAGGGTCTTTTCTCATTACACATGAAGACATCACCGGAACCGGATTCGACGTACCATAATGAGACGAGTTGATCTTTAATATCGAAGTGTAAGATGCAGGATTCTGAGATCCGTCAAGACTGGTGATAACCGCTACAGTGAACGGGTCGTGCGCCCCAACCACACCGCGGTCCATCACTATAAACCCTTCCTGCGAGTTTGCCATAATGGTGTAACCGCTTGGAATTATATAGTCAAATCGCTCAATATTGTTATTATTTCCATTACCATCAGCAGAGTTGTTGAAGATATTGTCTGTTCCGGCATTCAACCCCCTTGCACCGTTGAACATGATCTCCATGTCTTCCTGATATGACTGACGAAGGTTCAACGGATTAGTGATCGCATCAGCAGTTCCCTGATACCACAACAACTGACGTACCACTGATACAAGGCTATTGTTCTTCCTCCTGATCTTCACAAATGCATCCGGTGTATTACGGTAGGCATAAGTGTTCGAGCCAATTCCAAAAGAGCTAAAGTTCAGAAAGTTGTTTGTAGTTCCGCTCGCAGTACCAAATCGGTATGTATACGAGTCGCCCTCCAAGGGACTACCTTGCGCACCATTGGCATTATACGTTTTCCCGTTACTCGCAGCTGTGTAAGAGGAATTGATCGTCTGAATCGCCAATTGACCAAAACCGACAGACGACAGCAAAACACCGGCAATCGAAAGAACAAGTGTTTTCACTCTGCTTGCTTTTTTCAACGTTTCTGAAGAAGTAATCGTTTTCAACATAGAAGTTAGTTTTCAGCGTACTACAAGGGTATTATTAAAATAATTTTAATCTATTTTTTCGGCCCACTATTATTAGTAGGCTCGCAAATGTACCCTGCAATTCGAACAAATATTAAAAAGGATAATTAATGAGATGTTAATGACTATCATTTAACAATACCCAAAGTCAATACTGGCAACCGTTTGACGATTATTTTAATTGTATTATTATTTTAATTTTATAGAAATATAGGGAAAATTCCAGGATGATAATATTCGCAAATAGTACAAACTATCCCAAGAATGTTAATAACCAAAAAAACTGAAATAACTGTACTTCAATTTTTTATAAATATCAAATATTTTATACTGTTAATACCATGTGATCTTCTGGACATAATATCAAAAACCACCAAAAACACATTAAACAGCATCACTATCCTTTATTTTCCGAGTTGCTCATCTTCTCCGAAATGTGTCAAAAAAATGAATTGTTAACAGCACAATGATGCCACTTTCAAAAACGGGAATATTTGACATATCGGCTACTTCGTCAACAGTTCAGCACCACACATTGCTTACTTTTGCCTCCGGTTAATGAACAGACCATATACTATAGCACTCGTCGGAAATCCCAATAGCGGTAAGAGCTCTCTCTTCAATGCGCTTACGGGGCTCAACCAGAAGGTGGGCAATTTCGCGGGTGTAACGGTCGATAAGAAAACCGGCACCTCCCGCATCTCCGAATCACTCACTGCCAATATCATCGATCTGCCGGGCACCTATAGCCTGTACCCGAAAAGTGCCGATGAACAGGTTACCTACGAGGTACTGCTGAACCAGGCAAATGCAGAAAGACCCGATCTTGTTGTCGTCATTGCTGACGCCGCCAACCTCAAAAGGAACCTCCTTTTCTGCTCGCAGATAATGGACCTGAAGGTGCCGGTAATAATGGCTCTCACCATGATGGACATTGCCCAGAGCAAGGGCATTACTATAGACACCGCCGGCCTGCAAAGACTTGTGGGTGTGCCCGTAGTATCCATCAACCCCCGGAAGAACAAAGGCATCGCTACGTTAAAGAAAGCGGTACACGATATATATAAGGCGTCCCCTACTCCACGCACCGACTTCATTTCCATTCCAGCCCTGTCAAGCGACTGGATAGAAGAGATCAAGGAGTTATGCCATCAGACCAGCAACTATGCAGCACTTCATATAGCATGCAACTATGCCGGTCTGCAACATATCAATGCGGCGCAGCGCATACGTATAGCCGCGCTGCTGGGCGAAGCCGGCTTTCACAAGTCGCGCATACAGGCCGAGGAGATCGTGCAGCGCTATAAGAAGATCGACACCATCATGCAGCAATGCGTGGTCACCGAAAGCCCCATGAAACGCATGGTCATCAGCGACCGTATAGACAAAACGCTGCTGCACCCGGTGCATGGGAATATCATCCTGCTACTGGTGCTCTTCCTGCTGTTCCAATCCATCTTCTGGCTTGCACAGTACCCCATGGACTGGATCGAACAGGCATTTGCCACAGGCGGCAACTGGCTGAGCACATTACTACCCGAAGGCTACTTTGCCGACTTCGTGGTCAATGGCATATGGGCCGGCCTCGGTGGTATAGCCATCTTCGTGCCGCAGATCATGATCCTGTTCGGGCTCATCACCATACTGGAAGACAGCGGCTACATGGCGCGCATCTCCTTCCTCACCGACCGCATCATGCGTAGCGCGGGACTCAACGGCCGCTCTGTAATGCCACTCATCAGCGGCATGGCTTGTGCCGTACCTGCTATTATGGCGGCCCGCACTATACAGAACAGAAAGGAACGCCTCGTCACCATCCTCGTCACACCGCTCATGAGCTGCTCGGCAAGGCTGCCGGTCTATACCATGCTCATTGGTCTGGTAGTACCCGACAAGGCCATCCTTGGCATCTTCAACATACGCGGCCTGGTGCTTATGGGCCTCTACCTGCTGGGCTTCTTCATGGCCCTCATTGTGGCCAGGGTGATGGACCTCATCATCAAGACCAAAGAACGCAACTTCTTTCTGCTGGAACTGCCTGTATATCGTATGCCCCGCTGGAAGAACGTAGGCATCACCATGCTCGAGAAAGGCAAGATCTTCATCCGCGATGTGGGCAAGATCATCATCATGCTGTCGCTGGTGCTGTGGGCGCTGGCTGCTTTCGGGCCACCCGCACAAATGAAAGCGGTAGATGCCAAATACGATGCACTCGTGCAGGCGGCACCACAAAACGCCGGTGAGCTCAATGTGCTGCGTGCCACCGACAAACTGGAGCACTCATTTGCCGGCATACTCGGCCACGCCATTGAGCCGGTCATCAGGCCATTGGGCTACGACTGGAAGATAGGCATCGCGCTCATCACATCGTTTGCCGCCCGCGAGGTCTTTGTGGGCACCATGGCCACCCTTTACAGCGTGGGCGATACCGACAGCGGTACCAAAACCCTCACAGAGAAGATGCGTGCTGCCAAACGCGATGACGGCTCACCGGTATACACGCTGGCCACCGGCCTGTCGCTGCTTATCTTCTACGCGTTCGCTATGCAGTGCATGAGTACGCTGGCCATTGTGAAACGCGAGACCAGAAGCTGGAAGTACCCCGCTATACAGTTTGCCTACATGGCCGCGCTGGCCTATGTGGGTGCGCTGGTGGTGTACCAGTTGTTCCGCTAATGTCCTCTGAGCTGCCTATTTAAGAATGGGTATCCGGCACTTCTGTATCTCCGGATCGCGGGAGATGGTCTCTATGTTCTCCAACGCCTCGTTCACATCCGGGTATTTCTCTGTCACCTTTATCACCACACATTCGCAGTACTGCTTCGACTTGGCGGGGTTGCCAGTCCACGAGTTGGCATCGTCTACACATGCTTCAAAGAAGGCATCTTTGTCGCTCTGCATCCAGTTGGTCTGGCAGGCAGCTACAAGTAGCAATGCAGAAAGGTAGGGAAGCAGCTTTTTCATGTGCATAAAGGTGCGATATTATTTACATCTAAACACACTTTCAAGAGAAAAAGCAAAGTCAGTGGCTTACTTCTTGGCCGAGTTGATGAACAACTCAAGTGCCGAAACCATTGACGGAGCATTGGGCGCAGGCGCCTTGATGTCCAGGCGCATACCCAGGTCCTCTATCGCTTTTGACGTTGTGGGACCGAAGGCACCTATGAGCGTGCCGTTCTGCTTGTATGCCGGATCATGCTCCATAAGCGACTGAACGCTGAACGGACTGAAGAACACAATGACGTCATATTTAGACTGCATCACCTGCGCTATGTCGTTGGAGACCATGCGGTACAGGGTCACCTCGGCATACTTGATGTTGTGCTTGATGAGGTGGTTGGCCAGTTCGTTCTTGCCACTGTCTGATACAGGGAGGATGTATTTCTCGTTCTTATGTTTGGTGATCACATCCTGCAGACCGGCCGTGCTGCCGTCGGCAGAAAAGAACACCTTGCGCTTGCGGTATAGTATAAACTTCTGCAGGTACAGGGCAACTGCCTCGGTAATGCAGAAATACTTCATGTCCTGAGATACCTTGATCTTCAGTTCTTCGCATATGCGAAAAAAGTGATCTACTGCATTACGGCTGGTGAATATGATGGCTGTATACTCTGTGATATCAACCTTTTGCTTCCTGAAATCTTTACCGCTTAGACCTTCAACCCTTATGAACGGGTGAAAATCGAGTTGCAGACTGTATTTCTTAGCAAGGTCGAAGTAGGGAGACTTATCGGTTTCGGGACGTGGTTGCGTAATTAATATACGGCTGATCTTCACTTCCTTTTTCTCAGCACCCTTCTTTTGAGCAACTTTCGCCATATTCAAGAATTATCTGGGGTATTTACAGGAACAATACTCTATTCAGCAGTTATTGAATCAATAAAACATCAATCCTTTCACTAATAATTTCATCAATACTGCCAGTGGCAATAATTCCGAGGCGCAAAGGTACATAAAAAAATGGAATTTGCTGTACTGGAAAAACGAGCCGAACACCTGCCACGACCTGAAGTACCTGTTCAGCAGCAATATTCCGGCTGCTACGAATGACACAAATACTATATGCTGCGCCCATCCGTGATCGGCAAAGGCCAGAATGATGATGAAGGGCAACAGCGCCACCGACAGCACTTTGTTGATCAGGAACACATTAAACAAGTAGTGCTCCGTTATCCCTTCTACCCTGAAGGCCCAGCCGCTGAACCTGATGGCCGCGTACTTGGTCATATATATCATGCCCGTACCCGTTATGAGCATGATGATGAGCAGCGACGGCGGGATGACTCCCGAGCTGCGTGGTGTGAAAAAACGCACCACATAATATATATATGCCCCGCCCGCAAAGGCAAAGAACAGGTTCATCAGGAAGTTGGGCAGGCCCGCACCCTGCAACTGGTCCTTCAGCTGCCTGTTGCTGAGTGTGGGGTTCCAGAAGGCGCGCCACAGATTGATGAAGTAGCGCGTGTCCATGTACCTGATCAGCCCCAGCAGCAGACAAAGTGTGAGCAGCAGATAGAAATCGGCCGTCTGAGACACCCATATATGGGGCGACTGTATATCACTGATGACGTATGGGCTGGCCACCATGGGGTGGTTCACCAGCATACTGTCGGCCATGTAGCGGGCATACCATTCCTCCACTGCACTGTCGCCCAGGTAGCCGATGCCATAGTCGGCGGGGGCGCCCTGCGCAAACGCGCCGCAACCCAACACCACCAGTAACACCATCAGAAAGATACGCTTCATGCCGTGCTGCAAAATTAGCCGTAATCTCACAGCACGCAGGGTATCCACCCGCCGCGGGGCACATATTTATCCACCCCCGTGTGTGGATATCATTTATTGCGGGGTGAGCCCTGCCGAAATACTATCCAGAAAGGCGGTCATATTGGCCTTGTTGTGCTTCTTGCAGGTCTTCATCAGTTTGGGGCGCAACTTGCCGAAGAATTCCAGCGTTTCGCCGCGGTGTTCATTGCCTATATGGCCCACTATGGCACCCGCCCAGTAATTGCGGTATTCGGTATAGACAAGGTTGTTGCTGTTATACAGGAACTCCAACAGCTCGTTGGGGCGTTTTTCCAGCACCTTGAAGCAATCGTCAAACAGCATGGTGGCCAGGCCCGCATCGGCATACATCAGCATGCGCGACACCAGCAACATATAAAACGGACGGGTGCTGTTGTTGCGGGTCTGCAGGCTGTCAGCAATGCGGGTAGTAAAGCTATCTACCCCCGCCTTGCGCACCTCATTATAATAATCTTTGGCACCGGCATGTATCTTAGGGTTATTAAGATACCGGTTGATGTCGGTGAGGGGCTGTGCCCCTGCATGTGCCGCAAACAAAACTGACAGGATAAACAGGATGGCTTTCATACTTTATATTATTTGCCTTTGAAGACGGGTTTTCTCTTTTCCAGAAATGCCTGCACCCCTTCTTTAAAGTCGTGCGTGCTGCCGGCTATCACCTGGGTGCGCATTTCCATATCCAACTGACCTTCTATACTGTGGTTGAAGGTGCTGTTGAGCAGGCGCTTGGTGAGGCCTATGCCGCGGGTGGGCATCTGTGCCAGCATGGTGGCCATTTTTTTGGCCTCGGCCTCAAACACCTCGTCGGGGAACGACTTATAGATCATACCCATGGCCACGGCATCGGCGGCCATTACTTTTTCGCCGGTCATCATAAGGGCGGCTGCGCGCTGCATGCCCACCAGACGCGGCAGGAAATAGGTGCCGCCACTATCGGGGATGAGGCCTATTTTGCTGAATGCCTGTATAAAAGACGCGCCCGCCGCGGCCAGCACTATGTCGCACGCCAGGGCTATGTTGGCACCTGCGCCGGCGGCCACGCCATTCACTGCGGCTATCACGGGTTTCTCCACATTGCGTATGCGCAGTATGGTGGCGTTGTAATGCTCGGCCACCAGTCGCTCAAACTCTTCGGGGGTCGGGTTGGTAGCCTCAGCGAGGTCCTGACCCGAACAAAAACCTTTTCCGGCTCCGGTGAGGTAGATGCAGCGCACCTCATCATCGTTGGCACAGTCGTCCAGGGCTTCCTGCAGCTCCATAGCCATTTCGCGGTTGAAACTGTTGTATTTATCGGGGCGATTGAGCGTGATGTAACCAACGCCATTTTCTTTTTGCAACAATACGGTACTCATGTGTCAAAGATACAATTTTGAAGTAAGCGTTCAGTAGAAGGTGATAGGAGCAGAAGGCTGGGGCAGAAAGTGAGTGCGAGCACGGCGAGTGGAAAATAGCATGAGTGCCTATATATAGTGTCCTTCTATAGCGCCGGTGTTCTTCAAATGATATTACCAGGTCTCTGCCGGCTCACAGCCACATGAGGAGACCCAGCGAGGGAAGCCTCTCCTACTGAATTTACCCAAAATGGCATCTCCACCTGCTCCCAACCCGGGTATCGTGTAAAGTTGTTCTCTTGAAACTTCCAGGTGTTGGACTGGTGGCGAACGTACACAAAGCAGTCATACCCATTTACACGTTCCAGTCGAGCGCCCAACCGAATTGCTCTTTCCAAGAACCCCGCATCTTCACCTAAATTCCAATTCGGATATTGGCAATGCTCCCATACCGTTTTTAGAAAAGCCAAAGAACCACCGTGAACGTTTTCTACAAAAATATTCTTGAAGATTTCCTCGGTTGGAACCCAACAACGGCCTGCATCTTTTTCGTAGAAAACAATATTGTGAAGGCCTGTAATGTGGGCACTACCATTGATTATCGGCAATACTTGTTTAGATATCCGTGTAACATTGTAAATGTCATCGTCATCCCATTGAACAATAATGTCGCCGAGGGCGTTCAAACAAGCGACGTTTCTTTTGTTTCCAATGATCTTTGTTTGGGTTCGCACAAGCCTCACATTGGATGGGAAAGCGATATGTGGAATATCCTTGTCCGTATTGTACACAATCACCAGTTCTTTGATCGGATAATCTTGCTGCATAAACATATCGACAGCTCTAACGACCATTTCCGGCCGTTTCTCGGTTGGCATAATGCAAGAAATCGTACAAATATTATTAGTCATCAATGCACTTATAATTCTGTTATTTGTATTTGTATACAATTTTCAATTTGCTATTTTTCAGAAGAGCATTATCGCAAGTAATAAAAGTTGACACCAACCTTTCACCCTCATAATTATGCACCTTGACAAAATTGAAATTGCCATTGTTTCCAGAAAATATTCTACGCTCCTTTAGTACCTGCGATTTCGAATTAACAAAAAACGAATCCACCTTAATAGCTTCTCCTGATAAAAGAACTTTCTTAACATGACCACTATTAAAATGGATGTATTCAAATGTATCGGTCACAAAGGCATCCGGCTTGGGTGAATCGTAATCACAAATTCCAAAAGTGTGGAACTCCCACCTGATTCTGTTTTGTTCATCGTATTTGTATGTCTTCGTTAGCCAGGGATATTGCAAATTATTCGGACTTTTATACGATTCAATTTTTGTAAGTTTTCCATTCTCATAATTATATACCTCCCGATTGTAGTTTTTTGCCCATTCTCCGGAACGGTCTTCGTGTGCCATTGAGTAGGAGTGTGAGATTACTGACGACAACCTCCATTTACCATTGCTATCGGTGTAATAATTATATTCATAATTCTCGACCGTTCTCCCGTCTGAATACGTTTTTCCGATCAAATATGACGAGTCATACAAGTAATAACTAACATGGAAACGCTCAACTGAGTCACATGGACACCCAGAGTGATAAGGGACCTTTGAAAAAATTAAATTACCATTTTCATATTCATAGTGCTCTACCAGTTTTCCCAAAGTGTCACCTTCATGGTAGATAATGTAGCCGTCTTTCACCATATGCTGAGCGCTAGCTCTGTCCGAGAAAGTCAAGACAACTAGTAACATTAGCACCACCTTTAACTTTATCATAGTAAATCTATTTCCGTAATATTCGCAAACTATTTTCAATTCCTTTTACTACTTTTAATGAGAGTCGTTTGTCAAGAAGTCTAACAAGCACTAATAACCGAAAAAACAACACCTTGGCTCGTTGAAAAAATGAAAAATACTTGGCTTGAATTTCCGGAGTTAAGGCATCGTAGTAGCGGAAAAATTCCGTCAGGTGGAATATTCGAACATTTGGCGCATCTGGTGCTGGATAGTTATATCTGTAGTTCTGTTTAAATTTGTCTGGGAAATTCCGTCTGATCCAGTCTAATGTATCATTTGGCCATAAATTAAACAGGTGAGCTATAGTTTCTTTTTCCTCATGAGTTGGAACATGCAAATCAGCATTCTGAAGTCTATGAATGTACTCGTGACCCATTAAAGACAAAAATACTGTGAACCGATCAAGATTCGAAGCAGCCCACTTCAAGTTGCCTTGTGTAATTTCTAATTTCAGATTGGGGTTAGTGTCATTTTCGACAACACCATTGACTGTAATATCTTTTGTCACAATTATTTTACTACCTTCTAATTTTTTTATTCCAGCAATCTCAAGAATACGATTCCAGCCATCCTGAAAACTCGACAACATACCGGCATCATCACTGTAGTAACGCATTACCTCGTTTAAAAAGTAAGCATATAACGCTTTGATATCGTATGAAGCCTCTGGCGGTGGTGGAGGAAAAATTGCATCAGAATAAGCCTTGGGGTAAAAAGGGTTAGGCCCATGCGAGCGGCGTGCTTCCTGCTCATCAAAAATATCAATTAGATCATCCCCAGGGTAATCGTCAGGTTGCCTTGTGTCACTTACCACGACCTCCTCTTCCGTCTCAGGCAATTTGGCCAACCATGGCTTCAATAGATACTTGCCCTTGATGTCATCGGTTGGGCCACCGGTATACCCATCCTCATCGCCTGATGGACCATTACTACCGCCGCCACCACCACCACTGCCGCCACCACTTGGTCCATTATCTACCCCACCACCTATGGGAGCGCCACTTCCTGCAGTAACCTTCTCCTCCTCTTCCTTTTTTTCTTTATCGCCCGGCAATGCCGGATATCTGAAAGTGATCCATTCATCATTAATGAGGCTACCATCCGCATTTATTTTACCAGTAAACCTCACAATATACTCTGGCATTCCTTTTTTGCCTGGGTTCAGTATTTTTTCTTCGGTAACTCTTTTATCATTAATAATGTTGTCTCGACGAAAAATAACTTTTAAGCCCTGTTTAATTGCTCTCATTACACGTTCGTGTGCAAGTATTTGTTTGGTGATACTCGCCTTTGAATATTTACCCGGAGCGGCAGTTTGTGGCAGATCCTGAAATTCGATTTTCGTTACATTATTAGTTGACGTTACTCCGGTTGTGTATTTTTTCCACTCATTTGGTGGCACAGCTGTTTGAGTGACATCTATATCGTTCTCCGGATAGTCCGTTTGTGGGTTGTAATAGTGTCTGAAGCCGAGCATGTCCTCATAATAATACCCTTTATCGTCAGACTTGATCATCCGACCTTTCTTTTTCATTGCGCTCTTCCACGCTTCTACTGTTGAGTACTTCATGGTTTGTAGAATTCAGATTTGATAAAAGTATTAGCACCTCACCACAAAAAATTGCGATGAGGTGCCCATATTTTCTATTATGCAGTGGGTGGTGTTTCTGAGCACCCACAACCACATCCGCCGCCACAACAGCTTTGCGGCACATCGCAGCATTCGCCAAACACTTTTTTGTAGTGTGTAGCCTTTGCCAGTGGGTCGGTAATGGACGTAATAACATCCATTTGTTGTGCAGCCATGTCCACTTTCTTCGTTGCCAGCTCAACCTGTTTGTCGCCCAATTCCAATTGTTGGTCTGCAAAAAGTTGGCTGTTAGCTGTAGTTTGAATACTATCAGTGAGCCTTTGCATTGATTGCAGATTATTTACATAATCCCTGATATTCTCAGCATTTTGTGCATTTTGATTAAAGCAATCAAGCGCATCGCCTCGGCCCAGCAACGCATCGGCAATGAGGGATGAGGTTTGCAGTGTTTGTTTTTGCACACGCAGAATCACACCTTTTATTTTGGCCTCTACCACGCCATCGCTATATACCTCTTCAAGTGTTGGTGGTATGCGGAACAGATTCTCGTTTACCGGCGGTGTGCAACCCAGAATGAGACAGTCGGTATTTGTGATCGGAATTTTCTCTACGAACTGCTTGTAAGAATCCTGATAGTTGAGCACATTGCAGTAGGGTTGCAGCAGCTTGCACATCACAGAATCCATAACAGTAGGATCGGTGTCTGTGTCAAGGATATCCAGCAACATGTTTTGCAGGCCTTGAAGGTCAGTAACGGTATAACTCTCGGGATAGCCGTTTGTATATGCAAATTTCAGCCCCGAGAGGTAGGTGATCACGGTGTATTCCTGTAACAGCTGGCGATAAGTTATGTTTAGGACGTGATTTAGGTTAACATTTTTTAACTCTCTTACTGTAACGTCTTCTTCACCGCTACGAGACACGTCTGATGTTGAGGTGTTTACGTCGATGCTGCGGGCAGCATTGCTTTGCTGCACGTGTTTGTTCAGCGCGCTGCTAAGCGTGTTCACGTTGCTTTGGCGCGCAGCTGTTTGGTTATAGTCGTATGTGCTGGCCATGCCACTACCTGTTGTGGAGACGTCGCCTGATGAGCGACCATAACCACCACCAATGCTAAGGAAGCCGAGGTTGAGTCCGCCACTTATGCCAAATGAGCGGTTGGAGTTGCGGGTATCGGTATTAGTGGTAAAACTGGAACCAGATGTGCCCGATGTGGTGGAAGTGCCCTCGAGTATGCCCTGTTCTTGTTGCATTAGCGTATCGAGTGCAGTGGCGCTTGAATCGGAAAAACTATCCAATACGTTCTTAGAAGACTCCTTCGTTGTTACCTTGTCTTTGTATGTTCGCACACTGATGGTGGTGCGCTCGCCTGGGTAGAGCGAAAAAGTCTTTAAAACACGACCGGCACCATAGTTGCCGAGGTAAGACACCGTGGTATATTCTTCAAGAACAATAATGCGGGGTACTGGGCGTGGAGGCTCGGCTACATATTTAGTAACAGGAGCCTGTCCGTTCAGGCGGGTAATGTCATATGGACGTAAACCATTTGCCGCGTAGTTTGCTTTGAGGGTAGGTGCCTGAGGTCTGAAATCGGAGAGTGGAGTGAACACGCCCGGAGTCGAAGCAGCAGCACCGGCCACACCATACATGCCCGGGAAAGGAGTAGTGGGAGTGGATGTGGTGGGGTTTGTTTGGCTTGTTGGCACCGGTTTTGCTTCGTCAATCGGCGAAAGGCCTGCTATGGGCATTGCAGCGCCATGCGATGACGGGCCGGGTGCATTCACATAACGCGGCGGCTGATTGAGGTCGCGCCATACAGGCCACTTGTCGCCTGCAGGCTCAAACATATCGGTAGCCTGTTGGGCAGTCATGTTGCGAATAGTGTTGAAGTAGTTATTCTCCGGGATCTGCTTGGTAAATGGCTTGAAATAGGCAGGCGGGAAATACCTGACCATGTGACCATAAGTAACGAATGCGGTGTTTTGCGGAACATTGAAGCTGATGACAGGTGGGGTGCCTACGCTCGGATATTCAACAAAGGGCAGTTTGGAATTGCAGGAGGGCTGTTTGAAGGCGGTCTGCATCTCGGTGATCTCGCCTATGATAGGCGTAATTGGACTCTCTGGCATTGGTGTAATGATTTAAGGTTAAAAATGATTACATCAAACTTCAAACATTTGAATGAAAAATTTTTAGGTGTTTTTACCTGTCTTTTTATCCAATTAATTTTCGTAACGGGGCCTATTTCAACAATCGTCTGCCACCCATTTTCTACGTAACGCAGTCACTTGGTTTTATGCATCTATTTTTTACCACACTTCAGAAACCGCACTATCATAAAACTTTCTTTTGCCAGTTCACGTAGTCAGGTGTAACTTGAATACAGGTTGATGAAAATGGCCCATCGGAGCATATATGGTAATTAAATTTCACTTCTCGCGTGCGCAAAAGTGGGAAGTTTTTGCGCAGTTTTGGGAAGTAGATTGCGCAGCTACTTCCCACCTTTTAATTGATATTCAATGAGTTAGCAAAAAAATGGGAAGAAGAAAAAAAATGCGCAGTTGGGAAGGGATAGGAATTATGAGGAGCGAGGAGTTGCACCACCCAAGCCGTGCGAAAGGCTTCGCTTTCGCGCACGGGCAAAAAAACGCGACCACTGCGTTGTGGGGCAGTGGTCGCGGGCTATGGGGATGATATAGCAGAGTAGTGGTTAGCTGCAGCCTGTGGTGGTGCCGCAGTTGGGGCACATATAGCAGGTGCCGTTGCGCAGGGTGATGTTGCCACAGTTGCGGCAGGCCGGCGCATCAGCGCTGGTGCCCATCAGCTTCTTCATATCGGCAGTAACGGCAATGGGCGCGGGTGCCAATGCCGCCTTGGGCTTTTGCACCGGTGCGCTCTGCGGCGCGGTAACGCGTACCTGAGAAAGCTCCTGCTGGCGGTCTTCCATCTCCTGGGCATGTGTGCGCCTTTCGGGGTCGGGCACATGCACCAGGTCGTCGCGGTCCAGGTATTCGTAGGCAAGCACCCTGAAGATATAGTCGAGCACAGAAGTGGCACTCTTGATATTGGGATGATCGACAATACCCGACGGCTCGAAGCGGGAGAACGCGAATTTGTCCACATACTCCTCCAGCGGCACACCATACTGCAGGCCCACCGAGATGGCTATGGCAAAACTGTTGAGCAGGCTGCGCATGGTAGCGCCTTCCTTGGCCATATCCACAAATATCTCGCCGAGGGTGCCATCGCCATACTCGCCGGTGCGCAGGAAGATGGCCTGGCCGCCTACCTTGCCCTTTATGGTGTAGCCACGGCGCTTGGCGGGCAGTTGCTTGCGCTCTACAATGCGGCTGAGCTGGCGCTTGAGCTGCGTATCGGGGCTGGCCTGCACGCGCTTGTTCACCTCTTCCAGCAATTCATCTACAGTGAGCTGGCTCATGTCTATGATGTTGCTGGCATCGGCAGCGGCTTCGGCAGGTTCTTCTTTCTTCTTCTTGTCGCTTTTGTTGCTGAGCGGCTGGCTGAGTTTGGACCCGTCGCGGTAGAGGGCGCAGGCCTTGAGGCCCAGCTGCCAGCTGAGGTAGTAACAATCCTTGATCTCATCGATAGATGCCTCGTTGGGCAGGTTGATGGTCTTGGAGATGGCACCGCTGATGAACGGCTGCACAGCCCCCATCATGCGGATGTGGCCATGGGCGTGAATGTAGCGTTCGCCCTTCTTGCCGCATTTGTTGGCACAGTCGAAAACCGGCAGGTGCTCGGGCCTGAGGAACGGCGCGCCTTCCACGGTCATGGTGCCGCACACATAGTCGTTGGCCGCGTCTATCTCGTCGTCAGAGAAGCCGAGGCTGCTGAGGAGGTTGAAGTCGGGCGCGAAATACTGTTCGGCAGTGAAGCCCAGGCGTTGCAGGCACTCTTCGCCCAGCGTGTACACGTTAAAGACGAAGCCCACCTCGAAGGCGCTCTCAACGGCTGTGTCGAGCTTTTTAAGCTCTTCGCCCATAAGGCCTTTTTCGCTGAGGCTCTGGTGATTGATGAAGGGCGCACCTGCAAACGTGCCGTGGCCCTTGGCATACTTCACTATGGCATCGGTCTGCTCGGGTGTGTAGCCGAGCTTGGTGAGCGCGGCCGGTATAGACTGGTTGATGATCTTGAAGTAACCACCACCGGAAAGCTTCTTGAACTTAACAAGGGCGAAGTCGGGCTCTACACCGGTAGTGTCGCAGTCCATGACTAGGCCTATGGTGCCGGTAGGTGCTATAACAGTGGCCTGCGCGTTGCGGTAGCCATACTGCTCGCCCATCTTCACGGCCTCGTCCCAGGCACGGGTAGCGGCCTTCAGCAGGTAGTCGGGACAGTATTTGGCGTTGATGCCCATAGGTTTTATCTCGAGGCCTTCGTAGGCTTCAGAAGCATCGTATGCGGCAGCGCGGTGATTGCGCATCACGCGCATCATGGCGTCGCGGTTCTCGGCAAAGCGCGGGAAGGCGCCCAGGTGGCGGGCCATCTCGGCACTGGTGCGGTAGGCCACACCATTCATGATGGCAGTGATGGCGCCGGCTATGCCGCGGGCCTCATCGCTGTCGTAGGCAATGCCGCTGACCATGAGCATGGAGCCGAGGTTGGCATAACCAAGGCCCAGGGTGCGGTAGTCGTAGCTGAGCTGCGCTACCTCGGGCGACGGGAACTGCGCCATAAGCACAGATATCTCGAGCACCACCGTCCACAGACGGGTCATGTATTCGAAACCGGCCACATCAAACACGCCTGTCTCTTCGTTGAAGAAACGACGGAGGTTGAGCGAGGCAAGGTTGCAGGCTGTGTTGTCTATAAACATGTACTCGCTGCACGGGTTGGACGCCCTGATGGGGCCACCGGCAGGGCATGTGTGCCACTCGTTGATGGTGGTATTGTATTGTGTACCGGGATCGGCACAGCGCCATGCGGCATAGGCTATCTTCTCCCACAGTTCTTTGGCAGGTACGGTCTTCATGACCTTGCCGGTGCTGCGGGCTGTCATTTCCCAATCGGCATTCTCATCGAGTTTGCGGAAGAATTCGTTGGGGATGCGTACAGAGTTGTTTGAGTTCTGGCCGGATACGGTGCGGTAGGCCTCGCCTTCGTAGTCGGAAGAGTAGCCGGCGGCAATAAGGGCTGCCACTTTCTTCTCTTCTTCCACCTTCCAGTTGATGAACTCGGTGATCTCGGGGTGATCGAGATCGAGGCAGACCATCTTGGCAGCACGGCGTGTGGTGCCGCCGCTTTTGATAGCACCGGCCGCG
>JBIKSN010000031.1:0-18641 GCA_044348585.1 Flavipsychrobacter sp. | reverse complement strand
TCATATAATAATTTGTTATATGTGGGTATTTGGGAGGAGAAAACGGCAAAAAGGAGATCGTTTTATGAAAATAAAGCGCAAAAACGAGGGAGAGTGCTCGGTGGGATATTAATTTCCGACTATATCTATAAAACTGATGGCGGCGGTTTGCACTTCCATTTTTTTGCTACCCCCACCGATTGTATATTTGCATCAAGTTGTGAATTTAATGGGTTAGTAAGTAAGAGCTGCCGGATTCTTCCGGCGGCTCTGTTTTTAGGGGTACCCCAAGTCCGAGGAAGTTGCCCGAAGTGTTCCATTCTTTTTTCTCACCACTACCTGATGGACTGAAGCCGCGCTGAATTTTTTTGAAGGGTCTGCATCTCGTTTCCTGAAAAATGTAAAAGAACGTCTGCATGAAAAATGTGGATATCGTAACCGACGATCAGTCGTGCGGGCGGTAGGTGAAGTTGTATCTTTAACGAACGATGGCAAAAATAAAATCAGCATTCTTCTGTCAGCAGTGCGGATATGAGACACCGAAATGGACGGGTAAGTGTCCGTCGTGCGGTACATGGAATTCGTTTGTGGAAGAAGTGGTGCAGCGTGAGGAAAAGAAAAGAGGAGATGTGCAGGGCTGGGAGGACGGCGAGAACAAAGAAAAAAACAAGGCGCATAAGCTGGATGACGTAGTGCATGTAGAGGAAAGGCGGCTACCAGCGCCGGATACAGAGCTTAACCGGGTGTTGGGTGGCGGCGTGGTGCCGGGATCGGTGATACTGGTGGCGGGCGACCCGGGCATAGGTAAGAGTACCTTGTTTCTGCAATGCGCATTGCAATGGAAAACGATAAGGACACTATATGTATCGGGAGAGGAAAGCGCGCAACAAATAAAGTTGCGTGCGGAGCGACTTGGAGTGACCAACAATAATCTGTACCTGCTGACAGCGACAGACACGGCGACAATTTTTAACGAAGTGAAAAAGGTGAAACCTCAGGTGCTGATCATAGACTCGATACAGACGCTGGAGTCTCCGTATGTGGAGTCGGCGGCGGGTAGTGTGTCGCAGGTGAGAGAGTGTGCCGCTGAGCTGCAACGATTTGCGAAGACGTCGAACATACCGGTCTTCATAATTGGTCACATAACGAAGGATGGATCGATAGCCGGACCGAAGGTTTTAGAGCATATGGTGGACACGGTTCTACAGTTTGAAGGAGACCGCCATTATGCCTACCGGATACTGCGGACACTGAAAAACAGGTTCGGATCGACGGCAGAACTGGGTATTTATGAGATGGTGCAGCAGGGAATGCGCGCAGTGTCGAACCCATCTGAAATTTTATTATCTCAACATGATGAGCCGCTGAGCGGTATAGCTATAGCCGCAACAATGGAGGCATCAAGGCCGCTGATGATAGAAGTGCAGGCCCTGGTGACAACAGCAGTGTATGGAACGCCGCAAAGAACGGTGAGCGGCATGGACCTGAGGAGGCTGCAATTGCTGCTGGCGGTGCTGGAGAAGCGGGGGGGATTCCATTTTGGAGCTAAAGAT
This sequence comes from Flavipsychrobacter sp., assembly GCA_044348585.1. Lineage (GTDB taxonomy): Bacteria > Bacteroidota > Bacteroidia > Chitinophagales > Chitinophagaceae > Nemorincola. The sequence continues at coordinate 17,109 of JBIKSN010000031.1, read as the reverse complement.
GTGTTTGTGAACATAGCGGGTGGACTGAAAATAGAGGATCCATCGATAGAGTTGGCGGTAGTGTGTTCGTTATTATCTTCTTATGAAGATAAAACTTTGCCATCTAATATCTGTTTGGTGGGTGAGGTAGGTTTGAGCGGAGAGATAAGGGCCGTGAACAGAATAGAACAGCGCATAGCAGAGGCTGACAAATTGGGTATGGATGTAATATTTATACCAAAAGCGAATGCGAAGGGACTGGACAAGAAAAACTACAAGATCGAGATAAAGATGGTGAACAAAGTGGAAGATGTGTACAAATTGCTTTTCGCATGATATAATTCCTTCTTCGTTCCCGTTGAAAGGGATATTTAAAAAATAAAAAAGGAGCCACTGCAGTGGCTCCTTTTTTATGAAATGATATTAAGTGTCGTCACAACCCCTGGAACTGCCGGAGGAAGCGAACATCGTTCTGAGAATAGAGACGGAGGTCGTTCACCTGATATTTGATCTGAGTGATACGTTCTACACCCATGCCGAACGCGAAACCGGAATATACTTCGGGGTCGATGCCGAAATTGCGGAGGAGGTTGGGGTGCACCATGCCGCAACCGAGGATCTCGACCCAGCCGGTGTGCTTGCACAGACTACAGCCGGAACCACCGCATACCGTACATGAGATATCCATCTCGGCACTTGGCTCGGTGAACGGGAAGTATGAAGGACGGAAGCGCACCTTAGTATCGGGGCCGAACATCTCTGTGACGAAATAATATAGCGTTTGCTTGAGATCGGCGAAAGACACCTTTTTATCGACGTACAGTCCTTCGAACTGATGGAAGAAGCAATGAGCACGAGCTGAAATTGTTTCGTTGCGATAAACACGGCCGGGACAAATGACACGAACCGGAAGCGGAGTGGTCTCGAGGATGCGCGCCTGAACAGAAGACGTATGGGTGCGCAAAACCCAGTCGGGGTTCTGTGCCACGTAGAAAGTATCCTGCATGTCTCGAGCTGTGTGATTCTCGGGCATGTTGAGCGACGTGAAGTTGTGCCAGTCGTCCTCGATCTCGGGGCCGGTAGCGACACTAAAACCGATCTTGCTGAAGATATCGACAATTTGGTTCTCGACAATGCGCAGCGGGTGGCGAGTGCCGATAGGCAGCGCCGCGCCGGGGAGACTTGTATCTATTGCCGCAGCATTGGCGTTGCCCTCGTCTTTGAGATGGGCGAACTGCTCGTAGCGTGCCTCGGCAAGTTGTTTGAATGAATTGAGCAACATGCCGGCTTCTTTACGTCCTTCCGGCGGGACGTTCTTCATTTCATTTGCCAACAGTTTGACAATACCCTTGGTGCCGAGGAACCTGATGCGAAATTGCTCGAGGTCGGCGGCGTTTGCGGGGTTGAAAGAATTAATTTCCTGCTCGTAGGGCAGAATCTGTTCCTGTAAGGATGCCATAAGGAACAAAGATATTATTTCTGCGTGAACCATGAGGGCGCGCAGGTGGGGGATATTCAGCAAAAATTGCATTAATATGAGTTGGGACACCAGCAGCAAATGAAAGAAAGCGGAACATGTGGCGCGCCCGGCAGAATGAAATGTGTAAGCAGACTGAGCATGAATTGATTGGGAGCGAAAATAAATCTATGATAAGCAGCAGACGGCGAACCGTATGGCAGTAAATGCGAATGACAGATACCTGATTTGCAGGGCATAGGAATGCGAAAGACCTTTGTGTCACAAAACAACCAAATCCCTATCATGACCGATAAATTGAAGAAAGCAGAGCGGAGTTATGTGCTCTCGGACAGCAGTGTGAACGAATATGGGTTCAGATTATTGACATCGGGTTACGAGATCGAATCATTCAGAAAGAACCCGATAGGATATTATATGCACAAGCGCGAGGATGGCATAGTGCTGAAGTGGGAAGACCTACGGGTAGAAGGAGATCAGGTGCTGGGCGTGCCGGTGATCAATCTGGTGAACGCGAGAGGAGAGCAGACATTGCAGGAAGTGGAAAACGGTTTCCTGAACGCGGCATCGGTGGGGCACATAGTGGTGCTGGAGTATAGCCTGGACAAAGAACTGATGCTGCCGGGCCAAACAGGACCAACGATAACAAGGTGGTATAACAAAGAGTGCAGTCTGGTGGACATACCGGGGAACTGCAATGCGCTGACCCAACTGTATGACGCCAATGAAAACGAAATGAATCTGGCGGACATGAGCGGCAATAAGTCGATCTACACGATAGGCAATAATGAATTGCTGGCGACAATGGCCGCGTACCTGAAAATGGATAAGACAAGTGACGCACTGCAAATAGGCAAGGCAGTGGAGCAACTGACACTGAAAGCGACACAACTGGAAGCAGAGAATCAATTGTTGTATGAAGAAAGGAACCGACTGACAACGACACTGGAGGAAATACAAACGAGCCGTATGAAGGCCGAAGTGCAATCGCTGCTGGTGAGGGCACTGGAAGACAAGAAAGTGACAGTGGAATTGCGAGACCGGTTGGCCACCGACTATGCGGGTAACCCGGAAGGACTGCGAACGCTACTGGCGGCAATGCCTGCTTACCGATCGATAGCTGAACAACTGAGCCAACCGAGAACGGAAGGTAATGTTGCTGAATGGACCTGGGACGACTATGAACGAAATGACCCCAGTGGTAAGAAGCTAATGGAACTGCGCGCGACAGATGGCGCAAGATATCAGGAGTTGTTCAACAACAAATTTAACGCCTGAGAGAAATAAAATAACAACGCCCACTTCTACGGGAAAAAGCAAAATGCACGAGCGTGTGAGGTACTGCTGTGTGTAGTAATGAGATAAAATTCTATCACCAAACAATCATAAAAAAAGATGGCAATTCAAAAAGAGATATGGCAGGACCATATAGAGGGAAATCTATTCAAGAACAATGAGTTTTTGCTGGCGTCGACAGATGCAAGTCAGTATGTGCTGCAGGGCAAGGTAGTACACATACCACAGGCAGGTGCAACGGCGACAGTGGTTAAGAACCGAGCATCGGTGCCGGCAACAGTAGTGCAGCGGACGGACACAGATGTTACGTATGTGCTGGATGAGTTCACAACGGATCCGATACTGATACCGAATGCGGAGAGTTTTGAACTGAGTTACAACAAACGCGAAAGCATACTTGCGGAGTATGAGTCGTCGCTGAGGCAGACAATAGCAGAGAACCTGCTGATAGACTGGAGCCCGACGGGAGCGACAGGGACGATAATAAGGACAACAGGTGTATCGACGGCGACGCACCTTGATGACACGACAGGTAACCGAAAGAAGCTGACGGTGAACGACCTGAAACACGCGCAACTGCAGATGAACAAACAGAACATACCGATGGAGGGCAGGTATGCCCTGATAAGCGCAGACATGTTTCAGCAACTGACAGATGATATGTCAGCGACACAATACCGCGATTTCAGTGCAGCCTATGATGTGAAAGACGGTGTGCTGGGGCGTTTGTTCGGGTTCAACATTATGATGAGGGGAAGTGTGGTGAGCTACGATAACACGACGCTGCCGGAAGTGAACAGCTACGGCGCACTGGCGGCAGCAGACGATAATGACGGTGTGCTGTGCTGGCAGGTGAGTGCGGTGGAACGCGCACTGGGACAGATCACCTTCTTTGAGCGAATAGGAGACCCTACCTACTATGGTGACATATATAGCGTGGGTGTGAGAATGGGAGCGAGGAAACGCAGAAACGATGGGAAGGGAATTGTGGCCATAGTGCAGGCTGCAGCATAAAAGAAGAAAATGCTGAGTGAGATAAAAATATGGATACTCATTGGGGCGGCCGGTGTAATGGCAACAATACTGGGCTTTACGGTAAAGGTGATCACGGATCAGGTGATAAAGAGGCTGGATGAAATAGTGACTGAATTGAAACAACTGACACAAGTGACAACCGTGCAGGGACAACAGATACAGGGGTTGAAAGACCAGGAAGCCATGATACACCGCCGCCTCAATGAGCATGCCGAACGACTACATGCGCTGGAGACAAGCGCGATACTCTATAAACACTAAAACCAAGAAAATATGTTCTGTAAGAAAATGAGAAAGAAGATCCGGCAGCTCGTGCAACACTTTGATGAGTATGTTGAAGCACACGCTGAAACGGCATTGCAGATAACAACGGCATTGAAAGAAATGCTGGAATCGCCCGCAGCAGATGCAGTGACAATGCTGATACCCGGTGAAGCAGATGAACTGCTGAAACGCCATATTGTAACAGCACTGGAGAAAGCCGTAATGACCCTGACGGCAATGAATACATGCGCAGACGAGGGAGATATACACGCAAGAATCAGCTGCCTGATAACGGAGCTGGCAAAAGCAGCACCAGAGGTGAAGGACGCGCTACTGCATAAGCTGGCCAGCCTTATTACCGCCGCGCTGGATGGCGGCCGGATGAAGCAAAGGGATTATGATCTGTTTGTTCAGGCAAAATATACAGCATCGAGGTAAGGTAAGTACCTCATTGGCAAGTGGTATTCTGAAAACAAGTGGACAACGAAAAACTATAATTCAAAAAAAGAAAGAAAATGGGTAGTGTAAATATTACGTTTGCCAACGGCCAATTGGGCGGAACGCTGCAGACCAATGATGGGATAGCAGGACTGGTAGTGACCGGGGTGACAGAGGGGGCCTACACGGTAGGCACACCGATACTGATAACAAGTGTAGCATCTGCTAATGCAGCAGGGATAACAGAGACAGGAAACGCATTTGCCCTGCGACAGGTGAAGGAGTTTTATGCACAGGCGGGAAGTGGGGCGCAACTGTATCTGATGCTTGTACCTGCAACGATGACCATTGATGAGGTGACCTTGGTGAGTGAGACGGCAGGTGCAAGGAAGCTGCTGGACTATGCGGGAGGCAGGATAAAATTGCTGGGTGTGCTGAGTGATGATGCTGCAGTAATTGCAGCGGGATCGGCGGTGACTGTGACCAATGGTGTGAATGAGGATGTATATACCGCAGCGACCAATATGGCGGCACTTGCGCAGGAGTACTTTGAAGCGCACAAGCCATTCAGGGCCGTGATAGGAGGAACCAGTTATTCGGGTATCGCAGCGGCACTGACTGACATGGCAATAGGAGGAACGAATAACCGAACAGCTATTGTGATAGGCGATACGGAATCCGGAAAGGGTGCATGTGTGGGGCTGGTGTTGGGAGTGCTTTCAACGGTGCCCGTGCAGCGAAAGATAAGTAGGGTGAGGAACGGGCCACTTACGAATACGAGCGCATTTCTTGCAACAACAGCATTGGCCTCTGTTGCTGAAAGCCTGCCGGTAATAGCAGGAAAGGGATTCATCACCTTCATGACTTATCCGAATACGACCGGTTATTATTTTTCAGGTGATCCGACATGTGCGGCAACGACGGACGACTACAGTGTGCTGGCGAGAGGACGCGTAATAGACAAGGCGCATGTGCTGGCCTATATAACGTTTGTGCAGGTAGTGGATGATGAAGTGCCGGTGACCACAGACGGAACACTGGAGCCAGGATTCTGCAAATGGCTGAGCCAGCAGATAGAGAACCTGATCAATAATACAATGACCGCGAATAGGGAGATAAGCAGTGTGAAGTGCTTTATAGATCCTGAGCAAAACATATTGAGCACCAATCAGCTGAATGTAGTAATAGGAATTGTGCCGGTAGGATATGCGACACAGATAGAGATCAGCCTTGGGTTCAACAATCCGGCGATCTAAAAGAACTGATCAATTAATAACTGAACAAAAGAATCAAAAATGCCAACGATACCATTTTTCGATAGTAAAGACTGTGAATGGGCTGATATGACCGTAACAGTGGCGGGATCGAACCTGACCAAGATAAGGGGGCTGAAATACAAAGCCCTGAAGGATAAACAATTGCTGCATGCTGCAGGCGATGAGCCAATAAGTATACAGGGAGGCAAGCGGACCTATGAGGGACATATAAAGGTCCTGAAGGGAGCGCTGGATGACATGAACAAAGCGGCGCTACTGGCTGGTGGCGATGACATCCTTGATCTGCAATTCGACATAGTGATCACGTACAAGGCCAAAGGAGCGAGAGGGTTGCAGATAGACACCCTTGTGGGCGTGGAAATAAAAGAGTTCGAGAAAGGATGGGACCAGGGAGCAAAACATATGGACGTGACGCTGCCAATAGTATTCATGAAGCTTGTTTCAATACAGTAATCAAGAAGTGAGATGAACGAACAGAATAGCAAACCAATAGGGAGTGTAGCTGATGCGCAGATAAGGGAATGGAAGGCGATCCATAAATATGGAATCTACTCGATAGAAGTGGATGGTCATATTGCCTACTTCAAGAACCCAGGAAGGCATGAATTGAATTGCGCGATGAGCAAGGCCGACAATGAGCGTGCGCTGGACATGTATGAAGAGCTGGCGTCATTGACCTTTCTTGGCGGAAGTGAGGAGGTGCTGCGTGATGATCAGATGTTCATAGGTGTATGCCAGGAGTTGAAGGTGAAACTGGAAGGTAAGAAGGCTGTACTGGTAAACTTATAGAGGGATCGTGCGGCGGTCCGACGCACGATCCCGTGGGATATATGGAGACGATACTGGAATACCATTTGCCGGGACTGGACCACAGGAGGTTGAGTGACGAAGAGTTTGCGAGGAAAATTGCGCATCTGAATTATATACTGCAACGTGAACTGCCTGCAGATGAGCATGAGTAAGAAGAAAAAAGGAGGAGAGATGGAGCAGGGAACAATGGGAGCCGAAAAGCAAAAGGTTGAAGCCAACGGAAAAGATGGAGTGAACAGCATAGCTGAGTTGGCCGCGCAGTTTGTGAAATTGAGGAATCGAGGTCTTAAAATGAGTGGCATGAGGCTGTCATCGGTATTGAGGTTTATGCGGTATTGGAGGAACGTGGTTTCCCAAGATCGGGGGAGTGGCCGACAGAACGATAAGCAACACATTGGTGAAGAGCGGATCTCGGTGAAAGCGACAGAAGGGAGCAGGAGTAAAAGGACAAGCGAGATTTTAGGGAACAGGCCAGAGATACACATCGACCAACTTCCAGTCTTCTTAGAGGGTAATAAGTTGCGAGGTCCAATTGCATGCGTAGGGAAGTTGCGGATATTGGAATCGGTTACGAGCTCCAGGGTATTGACAATACCTGATTCTCACGATGCAAAAAAATCCGGGGACTACCGAAGACTGCCGGAAGGGGAATCAAAAGAGAACCGGGTTTTCATAGGCGAGATGACAGGTGGCAATCACGCTAATACACTTTTGTTGACTCAACACCAAGGGTTGAGAATTGCGGCTCCTTTGTATGCAAAAAAGACGAGAACACGGATTGAGAGAATAAGAGCGATAGGCAGGTTGCGAAATGAAGTTGAATCTCGGGTGGCGTATGACCTGCGTGCATCAGGTAGTCTCCGGAAGTCTCATTCTAGTGAAGTACCGAACATATTCCTTAACACCATAGTTCGATCACCCGGTGTGTTAAAAAATAGTTCGATGTTACCATCAGAAAGGGGAACAATCTACAAGAACAATTTTATGCGGTCGATAAGGCCTATGTCAATAAAGCCGAATTTTTCGATGGACGGCTCAGTGCTGTCAAATACAGGGGAAGCTGAAAAGACGCAATTCGAGCTGCCTGCACAAAGTGCTACAGGAAAAGGAAGAAGAGAAATTAGCAGGAACGGCAATCAGCGAAACCAGGCAGTGAAAGTTGAGATCAATCAGCCATTGATAGGATCGGTGACGATCCAAACGAGCAGGGGTGACGGAGGTGTGTATGAGTTGCGGTCGAAGATAGAAGGAGTATTGATGGACATTCTTGAAAGCGTAAATACAATAGGATAGGAGATGGCGAGGATAAGTTTGAGTCTGGTGGATCTTTATAAAAAGGCTTTTGGCGTGAGCCCGGAAGCGTTCAAGCCAAATTTCCCGAAGACATACGGTGAGGTGGATGGCATGAGGTCGGGTGCCGGTATGGGTGGTTCGCCGTATTGGGAAGACGGGAGAAATGGCAAAGTTTTCATGCCGGTCACCGTCAGTTTTGAGGATGAAGACCAAGTGGCGTACGGAGGTGCGGGAAGTGAGTCGAACTCTGGTCAGAAGCCGAACAAATCGTGGCAGTTGCCCAATCCGGTGGTGAGTATAGAGAGCAAGAAGTATATCATAGATACTGCATTGACTGAGCGGAGGGGTACCGTAAAGGAGATGATCAGTACATCGGACTACGAGATAACGATAAGGGGGCTGATAATAGGATCCACTCATGATTTTCCTGAAGACCAGATAGCGATGTTGAGAGATGCATATGAACAGAATAAGCCCGTTTCCATTGCATCAGCCGTGACCGATATATTCTTGCTGAGACCAGACAGGAGTGGCAGCGACAAAGTGGTGATAGCCGAAATGCGCATGCCGGTGATACCTGGTGTAAAGAACGTGCGACCCTATGAATTGAAGCTGATCAGTGATGAGACCTTTAACCTGATATCAATAGAGTGATGTTTGTATTAAACAGTAAGATAGCGATAGGTGGATTTTTTTTTACCACCGTGAATGAAGTGGTGATAAGGAAGAGCGTGCACAGTGTAGTGGAGACAGCCGAAGTGCACATCCCTGCGGTGGCTATGATAAGGCGGAAGGGAAGAGCCCAGCCAGAACGAAGAACGACATCCGAACTATTTAGCGCGGGAGATGCGGTTGTTATAAAGCTTGGATACAATGGTTCACTTGAAACGGAGTTTACAGGCTATGTAAAAAATGTAGTATGCAATAGGCATGTTGCAATAGAATGCGAGGGTGTGAGTTGGTTGCTAAGGCGAATTGTGCCGGAGAAGATAGTTAACGCAAACGATGTTGAGAGCGCAATAGTAGCGATAAGAAAGATGCTCCCCGGACTGCATGTCAAGTGCAAGGACAATGTGGATTTGACCAATGTGTTTTCAGCCGGCATGTCGGGATTAGATGTGGTAAACGCTATCAGCACATATACTGATGGGAACATACAATGTTTTATGGCGGAGCGGGATGTGCTGTGGTGCGGGCGGTTCTATACATCATGCGCAAATGGAGAAGTGTTTAATAGGGGTAGCCTAGTGAGATACAAGGTGGGGTATAATGCGTTAAGAGACAGTGAGCTTAGGGCGCACAATACGGAAGCTGCACCGGCACAGGTGACGTATATGAGGCGGCCTATCAACGGAGTTGTTGAATCCGGCACGACGGGCAAGGTCGGCAAAACTGGAGCAAATTATCTGCGTATGCTTAACCACATAGCTGGTAGAAAAGGCCTGAAGCAACTAGCTGATGAGCGAATGGCCCGGTTCAGGTATCGCGGACTTGACGGGCGGCTCACAGCCTTTTTGCAGCCGTATGTTCAGCCCGGATACAGAGTATCCATTGCGGATAGTTTGAACAAAGATAGGGATGGGATCTATGTAGCGGAAAGTGTAGAGGTGAGGTTTGGTGTTGGTGGAGCCAGGCGAATCATTGAGGTGGGGCCGAGAGTGACGAAAATTTAAGAGGATGAATAGAAATAGTGTGAGGATAATTGATGGGTTGAAAGAGCTATCGCGGAGACCGTATGAAATAGTATCGGGTCAGGTTGTCGGCGGGAGCATTGATCCCGGTGCAAACACAATGAGTGTGGTGCTTTCGGCAAACGGACAGGAAGTAAAGGATGTTTTGCTTAAAGCAACGAGTGATGGCACAGATGGCGTGATCGCCATTCCAGAAGAGGGTAGCGATGTGGTGATAGGCAGCATTGACGGGCCGGGGAAATGGACTCTGATTCAGGCAAGCAGCGTTGCGAAATGGGAGGTGCGGTTGCATGGACGATCGGTTCTAGTAACTCCTGAATCCATTGAAATAGAAACGGGAATGGCCACAGTAAGGGTTGCGGAAAAAGTAAGTGTCAGATCAGGAGCAGAAGATCTTTATTCGCTTTTACGGGACCTGCTGGATTGCATAAAACTTATTACAGTAACGACGTCTGCGGGACCCAGTTCGGTGCCAGTGAATGCTGCCATGTTTGATGCAATTCTGTTGAGACTAAACAATTTGTTGGCCGCGTAAAAAGTTAATTATATGGCGAGGGAGATGAAAGACTTTTCACTGGATGAAGGAGACGATATTTCGATCGATAGCGGGGACCTGGTGATAGCGGAAAGCACGGCAGAACATCAGCGGCAGTTATTGCTGAACAATAAGGGAGATTTTAAAGAAAACCCAACGGTTTGTGCCGGTGTATTCAACTATCTCAATGACGAGAATTTTGATGGAATGATACGGGCTATCAACGTCGAGTTTTGCAGAGACGGCATGATAGTTTCGGATATCAAGTTGAACAAAGACGGATCGATAGATACGAATGCGGTGTACAAGTAAACATACATGAAAATGAAAACAGGAATAGTACAGCCCAATCAGAGTTTGCTGGATGTTGTTCTTACTGAATATGGAACAGTGGAGGCTGCCATGAGTGTAGCAATGGCCAACGGAGCAGACATAGGGAGTGTGCCAGTGGCGGGGAACAGTATGAACCTGCCGGAAGTATCGGACCATCTTATAGACATATCGACAATAGAATACCTGCGGAGAGAGAAAATCCTACTGGGAACAGCATACACTACCGGATTGGGCTACTGGATAGTATTGCGCCCAAGGATATTTGCTGTGCCGAATGAGGTAGGTGACCCGCATGTGATGGGCTATTACAAATTCGAGATGCAGGGTGCTGCCGAATTTTCGAATATCAATCCGATAGATGTTGACTTTCCCGGAAACAATCGGCTTAATTATCAGACCGAAGAGCGGTTTATCTTGGGATTAGTACCAGAGAGTGCGTTGCCGGAGGCTGTAACAGCGATGACCGGTATCTCCATTCCATATAAGTTGCCATGGACCGTTGGGTTCGGTTACATGATCGTATGGAGTGACCTGAGTGCGCCCATTACTACGGCAACGTATGGTGATATTGCCGGCAATGCGGCATACGTAGCACCCGTGACCGTTTTTGACAATACCAGCAATGCGGTTGTGGAGCATTTGTTGGGTGACATAAGTATTGAGTTGGTGTCGTCTACAAACACGAGTGTTACATTGAGGTTATTGAGGCACCACGCTCCGATCGTCCTGACCAACTTCAGCACCTATAGTATGGAATGGCTGGGAGTAGCGAGTGCTGGTATTCCTGATCCGTTGGACCCCGGTAATCCCGACAAGACGGTGGTGATGCTCAACGCAGGTTTGCATACCCTGGGACTAAAAACGACATACATGAATACCGCGGCGGGAGTCACTTATCCGGCTTCTGCTTTTACGATGGTTATAACAGTTGAATAATGAAACAATGGCAAGAAAGATAAAGGAGATACAAGACCAGATAATCAGCACGATGACAACTGATCCGCACTTGAGTACATATACCTGGAGCGACAGTAAGGTAGCTATGTGGCGGTTGTGGACTTTTGTGGTTGCTGTGTGTATATGGACCCTTGAAGAGTTATTTGACGCACACAGGTCTGAGATGGATTTGAAGATCGGTACGATGCGTCCGCACAAGTTATCGTGGTATGTAAACAAGGCAAAGGCATTTCAGTATGGTGCGGCACTCGCGCCTGATAGTGATGAGTATGCCGAGTCAACAGAGGATATGAGTGTGGCAATTGTACAATACGCTGCAGCCATAGAGTTGTTGAATATGATAAGAATAAAAGTAGCGAAGGGACCTGCTGCCGCTTTGGAGGGATTGACAGCACCTGAGCTTAGTGCATTTACTGCATACATGAACAGGATAAAGGATGCCGGAGTGAGGCTGCACATTACAAGTGATGCGCCCGATATATTCAGAGTGTCGTTGAAGATTTTCTATGACCCTCTGGTGCTGACGGCAGCAGGCTCGAGGATAGATGGTACTTCTATCAACCCTGTAATAGACGCGGTGAAGGCGTTTCTGGCAGACCTTCCGTTCAATGGGGTGTTTATTCTTAACAAGTTTATTGCCGCACTACAAGCGATAGAAGGGGTGAAGATTGGGCAGGTATTGGCTGCCCACGCAAACTATGCATCGACTGCATTTGTTCCTATCACGGTGAAATACACTCCGGATGCGGGGTACATGAAACTGGACGAGACGCACTTTGCGGCCAATATTTCCTACGAGGCATACCTACCTGAGTAGACAAACAAGATTAACCGAAAAAAAATTGCGATGGGGTTTTTTGATATTAGTTACGACATTTTGCGCGTGCAGTTGCTGCCGGTGCGATTGAGAAACGCGAAGATGAAGGCGTGGCTGCGGTGCCTGATAGCACCTATAAAGTGGTTGCATTTGCAGTTCCTGAGGCATAGGAAAGGCGATGTGTATACACTGGCTCATACCGGTCAGGTGGTGTTTCTCGAGGCTGTGTTGAATGATACGTTTGATCCTGTTGCGCGTGGGATCATGATAGTTGACGGCAGTTACGAAGATCCTGTTTTTACATACACGATACCGGAGGCCTCGCAACGCTGGTTGGGGTTGGTGAGCGAGATGGGCGCAACCGGATTTACCATGCCCCTTTCGTTGTACACGTCTGGTGAGACCACACTGCTTGGCGATTCATTCATAATCAGGGTGCCGGCTTCAGTAGTTTTTGACGAGGCCCATATGCGCGCATTAGTGAACAAGTACCGGATAGCAGGTAAAGGAATTTATGGCATAGTGGTATTCTGATAATTATTAAACGAGATAAATAGAGCACATGAAGACAATAGATTTTACTAAGCCCGGAGGGTTTCCTCTGACTCAGGATCAACTTAATTATTTGCAGTCGGCATACATAGAGGCGATCAACGCATTGGCTGCAATGGGTGGTGGCGGAACTTCACCGGTTGTGATAAATGGAATGGTCGTGAGCAATCCGTCGACCGGAGACTATTCTGTTACCGACGGTTGGTTTTTCTACAATGGGGAGATGATTAGGTGTGAAGCATCTTCGGTTTCGGGTGCTACCGGGGGATCGGATGTGTATGTGTCGATAGCAGCGGCATCTTCTCCATTGATCTATTTTGACGGTAGTACCCCCAACGTGATCAATGAAAAGACCGCGAGTCTTCTTGTGCTGCCCACCGGAACACTTGCCGACGCAACGAGGTTCCCGTTGGCAGATCTGACCGTTTTTGGTAAAGGGTTCGGCGCGGCCAACAGAGAAGCTGCGTGGAAAACCCTTTCTGTTTCTACATCGGTGCCGGATGGAGGGGTAAGTGGTACGGTATACTACAAGAAAGACCATGTTGCAAACGCCTTGCACGTCAGAGGTGTATTGACCGCTGCAAATGCGCAGAATTTTGCCGCCTCACCCGGGGCGCTGTACTACCTGATGGGTACACTGCCGACAGCGTATACACCGGTAAATACCGGGTATTTCGTGGCAACTCAATTTTCTTCAACGTCAATTAAAGACGACTTAAGTGTAGCGTGGGTTAAACAGATAAACTGCGGTCTGAATTCAATAGGTCAATTATTTATTAATTGGATTCGGCCAGAAATCGCTGTAGTCAGCTATGCAATCAGCTTCAATGCCACAATCGTTCTTGAATAGTTAAACTCTCGAGTTGTCCTGTTTAGTAAACAAAAGGAGATAGACGATTATGAAAAGCATGGAGGTTGCAGCGGAAGCAGCAGTTTTAAGGAGCAACTGGCCTATGTTGGAGAGGTTCCAGAGTTCCACGCTGAAAAACAGCAGGTGATGCAGGATAGTGAGAAAACCGCTGTAAACGAGGAATGGCATCCAGCCCATATTTCTGGTGGATGGTTGCAGCCCCGAATATTCTGAAAGGTTGCGGGGCAGTAGCGCACTCAACACGTTGGTTCTCAGGTAGGCTATAAGCACTGTGGCGCAGGCGTGCATACCTGCGGTGTTTCCAAACGAGTCTACAGTGGCACCTAAAACAAAGCCCGAGACAAGAAGTGCCCAGACCGGTGTTTCGAATGGCAGTAAAAGAATGAAAAGCGGGTAAATGTAGGGTATGAAAACAGGGAACCCGGATGGTTCACTCCACCATCTCAGCGTGATCTTGTTGAGAATTAGCACCTGTAGCGAAACTATGATGCAAAATCTCAGAATATTTTTAAGATACACGTTCATACTGCTTTTCTTTTGTCATCTTGTTGGGTACTCATTCAGTCAGGGCGCTCATTTTTTTGTAGATGAGTCTTCCAACTGGGTTTTTTCCTGACGCATTTTATTTTCTACCACATACACATACTGAAGATTCGCAAAGTCAGTCGAAGACTTCAGGTATATGTGCTGCATAGCATTCTTTTTGATCGGTTCGGTTTTTATTACGGTACCTATCAACACTTCAGGCGGAAAATATAGTGAATAGCTATTGGTAAAAACCGAATCTCCTTTCTTTACCTCTACCTGTTGCGGCACGTCTATCATGGTAAGCACACGGGGGTTCTTGCCTTCCCATACAACAAATCCGTTAGCCGTATTTTTAAGGCGGGCGCTCACCCGTTGCTTTGCACTCAATACCGACAAGATGCTTGAGTAGTTGGCAGAAACGTGTTCTACCCTGCCCACAACACCGGAGCCCGAAAGTACAGCCATGTTCTTGCTGATACCGTGTTGTGAGCCTCTGTTAATCGTTATAAAATTGTCGGTAGCATTTACTGAGTTGTTGATAACGCGTGCGGTGCGGTACACATATTCGGCAAACCTCACAATATGTTTTGAAGTGTCACCTACCTGTGTCTTTGTTTTCACAAGCGAGTCGCTAAGAGTATCCAGGCTGCGGTACTGTTCTATCATCTGTCTCAGTCTTGCATTCTCGTTCTGGAGACTATCATTCATGCGGCGCAGACCAAAGTAATAGACCACATCATTCTGCTTTTTATATACGAGTCCTGAAACAGCGTTTGCCGAACTTACAATGTCGTTTCCCTGTAACGTATTTGTCCGTTCTATCATGACAACGCATATCACCTCTAATGTCAGGAACAAAATGAGGTTGAAAAAGCGGCGTATGAAAAATATAAAATTGCGCACCCGTCCGGATTAATTTTATCAAGAGTCTACAACACAGTTATTGTGTCAATAGCATCTGCACTTAAAGCGTAACCAAAAGGCCAACAATTGAAGCAAGGTGTTACTTCATGAGGAACGGCATCCTGGCAATGTTCTTGAGCGCCATTCCGGTGCCACGCACCACCGCACGCAGCGGATCATCGGCAACATGAACCGGAAGTTTGATCTTGTGTGATATCCTCTTGTCAAGTCCCCTAAGAAGCGCACCACCACCGGTCAGGTAAAGGCCCCTTCTGTATATGTCAGCGGCAAGTTCAGGAGGAGTACTTTCGAGTGCCTTAAGGATAGCTTCTTCAATTTTGAAAATGGACTTATCTAACGCTTCAGCAACTTCCTGATAAGATACCATTATCTGCTTTGGAATACCTGTAACAAGATCGCGGCCATTTACAGCAATGTCATCTGGTGGATTGTCCAGTTCTTTCAGCGCAGATCCCACATGTATTTTTATTTGTTCGGCTGTGCGCTCACCTATCATAAGGCTGTGATAGCGACGCATAGCCTCCATAATGTCTCCTGTGAATTCATCACCCGCTATACGAATAGATTGATCGCATACAATACCTGCCAGCGCAATTACAGAGATACCTGTAGTGCCACCACCTATATCAATGATCATGTTACCGGTAGGTTCTTCTACGTCAATGCCTATACCCAGTGCTGCCGCCATGGGTTCATGTATCATATATACCTCCTTTGCTCCGGCCTGCTCTGCTGAATCGCGCACCGCACGTTTCTCCACTTCTGTGATGCTTGAAGGGATACAGATCACCATCCTCCAGCTGGGAGGGAACATGGGTTTTTTGGGGTAAACAAGCTTGATCATTTCCCGAAGCATACCTTCGGCCGCATTAAAGTCGGCTATCACACCATCTTTCAGCGGGCGTATCGTTTTCAGGTTTTCGTGGGTCTTTTCGTGCATCATCATCGCTTTCTTCCCCACTGCCACAATCTTGTTGGTAGTTCGGTCTATAGCAACAATAGATGGCTCGTCTACCACTACCTGATCGTTATGTATAATTAATGTATTGGCAGTGCCAAGATCGATCGCAATTTCCTGCGTCAGAAATTTAAAAAAACCTAAAAAACTCATTACTCCGGGATTTATGACATCAAGCACAAAAGTGCAAAAAACTATTTCAAAATGGGGGGAAAACTGCCATTTTCAGCAAAAATATGCAAATATTGATGCCTCTCTGACTATTTTATTAACATGAGGCTTATTTATCTATCTGTAAAAATATTGCAAGGGTCATTAATGTGTGTTGCTAAAACGGATAATGTCGCGGAAGGGTGCTTTTGCAAAATTCCAATTGAATATTTTTATTCATATGCAAATTAATTATGGCCCGATACTACTGTCTTTTTTCCTAATTTTGCCCCTCGGGCGTTGAGCCCGATTTTTATGTCTGCTCATCTCCCCGGATATCCAATGACCTGTATGGTTTCTTTACAGGTTATAATATTTAAACTTTCATAATTTTTATAAATGCCACGCGATCTATCTATCAAGAGTGTTCTCATCATCGGTTCAGGACCAATCATCATCGGACAGGCATGTGAATTCGACTATTCGGGTTCACAGGCTGCACGTAGCCTAAGGGAAGAAGGAGTAAGGGTTATCCTTATCAATTCAAACCCGGCTACTATCATGACCGACCCGATCATGGCCGACAGGGTATATCTCTTGCCGCTTACTGTGGAAAGTATAGAGCAGATTCTGGAAGAGAACCAGATCGACGCTGTGCTTCCTACTATGGGTGGACAGACAGCGCTGAACCTGGCAAAAGAAGCCGATGAGTTGGGAATATGGGAGCGGCACAATGTGCGTCTTATAGGGGTGGACATCAAGGCGATAGATAAAGCAGAAGACCGAGAGTTATTCCGTAAATGGATGATAGAACTTGGAGTACCTGTTGCTACCGCAAAAACCGCCAATTCTTTGCTGGAAGGGAAAGAGTTTGCTCAAGAGATCGGGATACCGCTTGTTATCAGGCCCTCATTTACCCTTGGC
>JBIKSN010000364.1:0-4895 GCA_044348585.1 Flavipsychrobacter sp. | reverse complement strand
GCCCCGGGCCTTGCCCCTCGTGGTGCGGTATCCGCACTGTAGGTAGGCGAACACCCCGGGGGTGTGGACCATAGGGGCGCTTGTCAGTGAACACTTCGTCATGTCGGTCCTCCTAGTAGTCGGTGTTCTTCCAGTCAAAGGTGCCAAACAGATTGGCCAACCGCTCGACTTCGTCTTCGAGCTTCATCAGCCTTTTGATCGTGCGCAGAGACACCATGTCCCGCTCCGCACGCTGGACTATGAATTTCCAGCCCCCGCCCACCGCGGGGACGGTCGTTTCCCGCATGGACTCGACGATCCACCGGTTCCCAGTTTTCATCGGATGAAACCAGAACGAGTAGACATACCCGTCCCGTTGTGTGCTGTGGGTTATCAGCCCTCTGGGTGTCATTCTCCCTCCCCGATCTGCTCGATCTCTTGAGACAGGATCTCTTCCTCCAAGGTGTCCCACTCCGCGATGTTGCGGGAGAAGGCTTCCTCTTGACCCAACTCGATAGCTTCCTGCTCGCTATCGGCCTCGACCTCGACCGTGATCCGGGCCGTCACCTGTTCGGTGATCGTGTAGCTGTATCTCATCCGATACCTCCTCCCCCTCTTCGTCCCTGTCATCGTCCCAGATCCGATAGCCGACAGGCAGCCACGGTTCTGCATGGATATACTCATATGGGTCGCTAGGCATCTCGACCCGGTCCTCGAAGGAGATGTCTTCTGGGTCCATCAGTAATCCTCGTCGATGGGTTCGTCGTGCCAGTAGTTGCTACTGGTCAGGACTTCGGGACGATAGCCGCTGAGCTTTTTCTCCACGCAGTCCTCACAGACTCGGGCGAGATACAGCCCCCGCCCGTCCCGCTCATCCCAGTAGTGCTTGAAGCTACCACAGGGACAGAGACGGCGCCGCTCTTCGTGTCGGGTGACCCCGCGGTCTGTGACCCCAGGCATCTGCCCGAGGAGACAGAGCTGGAAGTTCTTCCACCCTCCCTCGTTCTCGAGACTGCCTATGTACATGCCGTCCTTATCGCACGGGAACCCAAACCCACTCAGGCCGTCCGCCCTGAGGAAGTTTCGGGTGTGCGTGATGACCACCTCTTCGTTGGCATCCTCGTCGATGTATCTGATCATGCTCCGACCCCCCACCAGACATAAGCGTCATAGGCGTTGCTGCCAAAATGTATGCGAGTTTTAGTAGCCTTGATCACGATGCGATCTCCCGGAAGAAATCCCAGGCGTCCTCGAGGTCGAGGAACAGTTCCTTGACCCCCCGCCCGTTGACCACCCATTGGGTACCCACTTGGATAAGGTTATAGCCGTCCTTGCGCTTGATCAGCTTCATGCTGTGCCCCTTACAGAAGATTGAGGTGCGAGACCTTGAGCCTTGTGCCTGTCGGCGCATGCTCGAGGTGGACCCATTTCCGGCCCACCTTCAGGACTGTGGCGTACTTGACCCCCCGCATGAACCAGTCGGTCGCGGGGTGCAGGCGAACCGTGTCGCCGGGTTTGATGCCCATCAGACTTTTTCCGACAGGTTGAGTGCGCCGATCCCGGCACCGACCATCCCCAAGATCCCCGTGAAGAATCCGAAGGCACCGTAGGTGTCCGCGGCCCCCAGGGCGTACCCGATGGTAACCATCAGCAGGCTGCCAGACAGGCAGGCCATCCCCATCCCCTCGAGGCTCCACCTGATTACAGTCTTGACCATGTGAGTTCCCCCATGAGTTCTTCTACCCAGTCCGCAGCCTCGAAGAGACTGTCGAAGCTTGATTGTCGGGATTCGACCGGTTCGTCTCCCACCACCCACACCACGGCGTGGTGCGGTTCATTGACCCCGATGTGGATCGAGGCCATCAGAGTTCTGTCCCCCAATGACCTCGTCGTCACCATTCGGGTGCCGTTGTACTTCCACCTCATGCGTTCCTCCGTGCGTACCCGTCGTGTTGAGTACCCACCCACTCTCCGACTTCTTCGTCGTAGAACTCCCGCCATGCAGGACTGCCATTCCGGGTGCCCCATAGTTCCCCCCATGCGGGACTGCCCTTCCGGGCGCCCCACAGGTGGAAGTTCTTGAACCAGGACCCGATGGAGATGTGGACGATCCGCCCCCAGAAGATGACTTCCGAGGTGGAGGGGTCAAACCCCTCCCCGTAGTAGGTTTGAATCTTGATCATGTCACCTCCCTACAGTCGACGGCCAAGAGAATACTACTCCGATCGCACGGACCTCATCCATGACATCCCCGACCCACAACGGGTCGATGCACTCAGCGTGTTCGTACCGTCTGTATGCGGCCTCCAGGTGCAGCCACAGTTCGGCAAAACCGATCCCGAGACTGTTGATGGCTCGCGCCATCCCGAGCGGGTTGTTGCTTGTCAATTCGACCTGGCGGACAAAGGTATCCCATACCCGTGCCCGATTGGCCAGGTATTGGACCTTGTCGTGTGTCTTGATCATGCGACCTCCACGAATTCGCCATCGGCCGTGAGGCTGTCGAGCCACTCGCCTGGGAGCATGCCCGTCGTTGCCAGACGGACGATTTCCATCAGGGTGTCGTCCATCCCTGACTCATCCATCGCCTCTCGGGCGACTCGGATGATTTCGAGCGTGATTTTCTTGTCCACGATGGGACCTCCGGGTTACAGGGACATCATGAAAGCCATCGCCGACGCCTCGTCAGCGAAGAATCGGGACTCGCCCGTCATCGGGTCTTCGACCTCGACAACCGACGGCGTGTTATCGCGCAGGGCCATCCATTGGATGTCCGGCGTTGGCTCAGACTTGTCGAAGGTGACCCACTGGGTCCCTTGGATGTCAGGCAAGCCAAACGACTCGCCACGGGCCACGACCCGTCCGGGTTTGGCTTTGGCCGGGTCCATTTTGCCCACCCATCGTCGCCACCACATAGCGGGACGGTTATGGGTCAGACTAACGATGACATCGTCCGGTTTCCGCTTCGGGTCCGTAACGATGCCTCGCACGAGGCAGTGCTTGATCATTGGATTGCTCCCGCCTACAATTGGATAGGCTTGCAAATATAAAGAGGAAAAAGACGATACAAACCGGAAAAATTTTACCGGCCAGCGCAAACCACAACCCGCAACCCGGGCGTGCAAGGCCAGCCAGCTGGCCAGCCCCCCTGCGCTTTTCTTTTCTTTTCTTTTCCCTTTCCACTATATAAAGGCTCCCGAACCCAAACAAACCGGACGAAAACGAAAAAAAAACGAAAAGTTTTTTTGTATAGCAAGTGATATAATTTTCGACCTGGCTAGATGGAGTAATACATTGATATCTGGATTAAACGAGTATGATTCAATATATATTTTCTGTCTAAGAATATATTCATCAATAGCCTATATTGGTAGTTTGCAATATAGGATATATACAGAGTCTAAAGAATGCGATAGTATGATACTTTTTCTATCTCAAATGACCAGGGTAGTATGCTAAGTACAATATATGTATACTACAGTAATATTGTTACTCACAATGTATTTAATATACAGATAGTATTATACATTTCCTATCTCAAATTAACCAAGGTAGTATGGGAGTTACAATATAATAGTAGTAGTCTACTATTCCTATCTCAAATGACTAGGGCTAGCTTGGGTGATACAAAGCTATCACCGTATACAAAAAGAAAGAGGCCGAGCTTTTTATAGCTCGGCCCCTACAGTTGATAGCTAGGCTAGATTATTTGCCGAAACTGTTAGCCAATTCTACCTTAACCTCGCTAAGGATATCGACGCGATCACAGTGCTTGAACTTGATATCAATCTTATTGCGGACGATATTAGAACGATCAGAAGCGGTAGATTGTGATAGACCGAGTGTAGTCCACCACCCACTCCGCTTATCCAAACCTAGCGCCGCTTTGGTTTTGCTAGCGGCCACCTTACCCCGCTTAGCATTGTTAATACGGGCACACCATGCCGCTATCTGCTTTTCATCACAAGATTGCAAGATCTCATTAACAATAGCTTTGTATTGCTTCTTGATCTCTTTAGCAATAGAGATTTCATCAGTTGGCATATGGTGCTTCTTTTTGATCTTCTTTGCTTGCTTCTGTGCAACCATATATTGCTGGTGAATTCTCCGGATATCTTCGTTATAGTCAATTGCAGCTCGAGTTACAAACCACAAGAAAACTCTATAGTTTGTAATATCCGAGTTACAGATTGATGAAATCGGACATCCCTTGTTATCAACAGCATAGCTATTGAACATCAGATACAAGCTGCCGCTAGCCCCGATAGCGGCGTGTATAGCCATAGGATCAATCTGATCAGCGTTGTGGGTAGCCTTATAGAACTTGTCACCTCGAGTACGCTGAAGATGGGTCTTTTTATACCATGTTAGATGGTCATAGCCTTTGTTAGATCTGCTAGCAATCTGTACAGCACGACGCTGAACTATACCAACTGTAGCATATTGCTCTAACCTTTTACCAAAAGTTGTCTCGAGCAATTTCCAGATAGGCGCAGCTTGCTCCCGTATAGAGGGATCATTCAAGCTGATAGCAAACCTTTCAATCAGCCATGCCCGTCTAAGAAGTGTAGCAAAGAGATCGCTGTTTGCATCGAATTGCAACATGATTATAGAACCCTTTAGCCTGTGTGTTGGTCGTGATATCACCCGATATTACGACCCGGAAGGTAGGCTATTTGCCCTCCACCATTCATTGTATCGGATACAAACCGGAAAAAAAACAGGAAAATACCAAAAATTTTTCAAGATATATTGCCTACCTTTTTTGTAGCTAGAATGTCATCAAATCGTCCAGGGGGAAAACCCACAAAAAAGATACGGTGGGTAGGTTATATTTGAGATCGGATAGGGGTTTTTATCTTCGGATATATTCTACCTTCTTTGTCTCTTTTTCGCGGGGGGGGTTTATACTCAAC
>JBIKSN010000266.1:0-4286 GCA_044348585.1 Flavipsychrobacter sp. | reverse complement strand
CTCCGTCTGCAAAGTTGTAGATATTCCCGCTCGATGATCCGGTAATTACTCCGGTACCGGATGTACCCGCAGCGGCACCTGTAGATGTCACTGCCGCTGAATAGGTGGCGCTATTTGCGCGCCAGCCCGATGGCAAAGAAGCCGTTGCAGAGGAACCTATTCCATTAAAATTCTCGGAAAAAACCGACGTTCCGGTAATACTGAGCTGACCGAAAGCCTTGCCTGCTATTACCTGCAGAATGACCATTACAATTACAAGCGCATATCTCCTGAGATGAACGGATTGTTTCTTTAAATACATAGGGGAAATTTTGGGGCAAATATGAGCTCCCAGCATTACCTCAAACGCACCATTTTGTTACCGAAATGAGAAGTAACTATTAACAGTAGTGCAATAATTCACAAAACGATAATTCTGAAAAATTCTATCCCCGCTTATCAGGTATTATATTCGTCTGCGCGCTGTACTGTGTACATTTACGAGTATAGTATCTCAGAATCAACTATATATGCGTCATTTTCTTCTTTGTTGTTTTTCAATCATTGGATCAACATTCGTGCTGCAGCAACGTGCTTTTGCGGCACCGCCCGACTCTCTGTACAGTGCGTTTCCTGAAACATTCGAAACAGCTGTTAAATCGGGTTATGCGATTGGTACTGTTTCGTTGACGTCGGGAAGCTGGCAGCTGGATGATGCACTCATAGGCACAACAGCCGCCGACCATAAAACCGGACACCGTTGTGTAAGGGTAAGAAACACGGGCCGTTTGTCCCTCACCACTTCTTTACCCAATGGCATCAATAGGATTTCAGTAAGCCATGCGATTTATGGAACTGACACTGCCGCAGCCTGGGAATTGTGGTGTAGTACCAACACGGGCACAAACTGGAATAAGATAGGAAATACAATTATCACCACATCCTACACCCCCGTCACTACTACGTTTACCTTTAATATTGTTGGTGAAGTATTGATAGAGTTAAGGAAAGTAGGTGGCAACCGTCTGAATTTCGATGACATCCTGATAGCCATGAACGCAGATGCTTCCTGCGGATCATGCGGGGTGTTTTCTGATTCAACTCCTACACAAGATAGCAGCCTCTTACTTGGCAATCCAAGCAACGCTACGGTTTCCTCTACGGATTCTACTAATTTCTTAATCTACCGTCACCAGTATGCTCTTTCCTATAATAATTCAAAAGGTGTTGCTAACTGGGTTGCCTGGCACCTCAGTGCTGCCTGGAAAGGCACAGCCGATAGATGCAATTGTTTTACACAGGATGCCTTACTCCCAACCGGATACTTTAGGGCTGCCACATCTCACTACACATCAACTGGTTTCGATCGAGGTCACATTTGCCCCTCAGATGACCGGGACCTTAATGACAGTGACAATGCAGCTACATTCAAAATGACCAATATTCAGCCTCAAGCCCCTCAATTGAATCAGATCACATGGGCTGCATTAGAGAGCTATTGCCGTTCACTGATAACTGAAGGAAAAGAATTGTACATTTTTTCGGGCGGTTACGGATCCGGTGGTACCGGCTCTTTAGGTGGAACTACGTATAACATTGGTCCTTCAGGTAGAATCCATGTGCCTGGTCATTTTTGGAAAGTAATTGTAGTTTTAACGGTGGGCACCAACGATCTTTCCCGCATAAACGCAACTACCCGTGTCATTGCCGTGGACATGCCCAACGTACAATCTGTCACGACTCATCCATGGTGGTATTACCGAACTACAACAGATGCAATAGAAGCTGCAACAGGATTTAATTTTTTATCAAATGTATCAACAACCATACAAAGCAGCCTGGAATCAACAGTCGATACAGGCCCTACTTACTAAGCACCTTCATTTGGATAGATCTGATTTTCCTGATTAACCTAACCGTATGTATCTGTCGCAAAAAAAGAAAGGAACACCAAAATGGCGTTCCTTTCCGGTATATAGTTAGAACTTACACATTATAGCCACACGTACACATCATCGCCATCCAACGGCACACCTATCTCTATATCGGTGATGCGTTCATACTCTACGTTCAGCACTATCCAACTCTTCTCATTCATATAGGTATCAAAGAAATCGTAGTTCTCCTTCTGCCAACCCTTGATGCTCTTCATAGGGCCGTCTAATACTTTCTTTACCTGCTGATCCAGCAAAAGTTCACCCCCGAATGTCACATCAGGGTTTGAAGACCTTATGTAGCCCAGCCTATCGTTCTCATGCTTATAAAATGTAAGCATCATACGCAGGTCGTTATACTGATAGATGAACTCATCTTCTTCATCATCAGCTACAAATATCCTATCGGGTTTGCCCAGCTTAGCTTCTACAGTTGCCGGCAACATGCCGAATGTAAGATCGCCTAATCCTTTTCCTGGTTTCAGTTGCATGACGCAAAAGTAGTTCATATTCGTCATAGGTAGAATACCGCCGTTATATGCAACGCCCTATCTGAAATTTCTACCTCCGTGAAACAGGTCTGCCTGTATCACTTTTTTCACCCGCTGGTCTTTTTCCGTATACCTGTCCGGGTCATCCATACCCTCATCTGCCCTCGAAAGTGGCATAACCGGCAGTTTTGCCGGTGCCCGCTCTGTCATTTGCCCCAGCAAAACAGATACGTCATGGCAGCGTTTCACCACCACATGTATCACTTCTCCTTCCTTTTGCACCTTACCTTCCACCATCAGTAGGCGCGCACGCACTATCTCTTTCCTGTATTTATCAAACAACTTTTTGAACACCACCAGATTGGCCGTTCCGCTCTCATCTTCAATAGTGATGAAACAGATGCCACTTGCTGTGCCCGGTCTTTGCCGCACCAGCACCAGTCCGCTCACCTTCACTGTTGCACCGTCATTACATTGCAGCAGATCGGCTGTACGAACATTTCCCAGCATGGTCAGCTTCTCCCTTACGAAAGCAACCGGGTGCGCCTTTACCGACAAACCTGTAGCACCATAGTCCTGCAACACATGCTCGGGAAGGCTCATCGCAGGCAGTTCTATACCCTCTTCTCGCTGTGATTCCGGCAACTGTCCTTCATACATACCGTTAGGTCTGTCGGCCAAAGCAGCCACCTGCCATAGTGCCTGCCGCCTGTCCAACCCCATCGATAGGAAAGCATCTGCATCGGCCAGTCGCTCCAGTACAGCCTGTGTAACCCCGGCATCCATAACCGATTGCACAGTTCGGTATCCTGCCCCCCTGTTTGCAACCAACAATTTCAGATCAGCCTCATGCAGTCCCTTTACTTGCCTGAAACCAAGCCTGATGGCACAATACTTACCACTCTTTCCTTCCAGAATATTGTCCCAATATGACAGGTTCACATCTACTTCATGCACAGGCACACCATGTCTTCGGGCATCTATCACTATTTGCGCCGGTTGATAGAAACCCATAGGCATACTGTTCAGCAATGCAGTAGCAAATACATCCGGGTAATGACACTTCAGCCAACAGGATACATATACCAGTAATGCAAAGCTTGCCGCATGGCTCTCGGGAAAACCATAACTACCGAAACCTTCCAGTTGCTTGAATACCCTTTTGGCAAATTCCTCCTTATATCCTCTTTGCGTCATGCCATCCACAAGTTTTTTCTCAAACTGGCTTACCAAGCCCTTCGCTTTGAATGTGGCCATACTTCTGCGCAACTGGTCCGCCTCACCCGGCGTAAAACCCGCCGCTACAATAGCTATTTCCATTGCCTGCTCCTGAAAAAGCGGCACACCCAGTGTGCGCCCCAATATTTCTTCCAGTTCTTTTGACGGGAACTCTACAGGCTCCTCACCATTCCTTCTTCTCAGATATGGATGCACCATATCTCCTTGTATAGGCCCTGGCCGAACAATAGCCACCTCTATTACCAGGTCATAAAAGTTCCTTGGTTTCAGTCGGGGTAACATAGACATCTGCGCACGGCTTTCTATCTGGAACACCCCTACTGTATCAGCATGACTAACCATCTCATACACTGCCGGATCGTCTTGCGGAATGTTTGCCAGCGTAAATTCCTTTCCGTAATGCTGCCGTGCCAGATCAAATGCCTTTCTGATACAGGTAAGCATACCCAATGCCAATACATCCACCTTCAGGAATCCCAAAGCTTCTATATCGTCCTTGTTCCATTCTATGCAAGTTCTGTCTTCCATGCGGGCGTTCAGCACAGGGCACAGATCAGATAACTTACCTCTTGTTATCACAAACCCACCCGTATGTTGTCCCAGTTGACGTGGGAAGCCTATATACTGACCCGTGAGCTCCAAC
>JBIKSN010000242.1:0-4935 GCA_044348585.1 Flavipsychrobacter sp. | reverse complement strand
ATAACATCGTCCATGATAGCAGCCTGAACTTTGAGGCCACTGTCCTTTATCAGTTTCACGATCTTTTTCGCATTGTCGCGGTCGATACCGTTTTTGATCGTGATGGTCTTGCGGATGTATTTTCCTGAGGCGGAGTGTTCCTTGGTCATGTCGAAACAATTGGCCTCGAGCCCTTGACGCATTGCCTTGGTGAGCAGCACATCCTCCAGTTGTTTCAGTTTCATGTCACTTTCCACCTCTATCGCTATGGTCATATCTTTCTTGTTGAGCTCGAAGGAAACGTGCGTTCCTTTGAAGTCAAAGCGATTGTCGATCTCTTTCTTCGCGATGTTGATCGCATTGTCGAGTGTCTGGAGGTCTACTTTGCTTGCGATGTCGAAAGAAGGCATATGCTATAGTTTTAATGTGGAAATGAGTGGCAAAATTATGCAATTAGCGTGAAAGGTGCAATTGACCAATGTAGGGACATCAGTGCAGGTATTCGTCGGGGACGTTGGCGCCCAGGTCGCGGGCTTTTACGGCAAAGTTTATCGCTGCCGCGGTGTCGCCTTCCGCACGGTACACCACAGCCATCGCAATAAAGCAGTTGGGATCGTTTGTGCCGAGTGAGATAGCCTTGTCAAGGTCTGTATGGGCCTCTTTCAGATTTCCCTTAGAATAGTTGCAGTTGGCCCGCATGTAGTAGAGGTCGCTTTCCTGTGGCTTTAGGGTGATGGCGGCTGAATAATCCGCAATAGCCAGCACGTATTGTTTGGTAAGGAAATACTGATAGCCCCTGTTTTTGAGGGCTTCCGCGTTCTGCGGTGTCAGCATGATGGCAGAAGAGAAGTATCTAACAGCTTCGAGCGGTTCGCCTGTAAGCCCGCACACAACGCCCGCACTTTGCAGAATGTCGGAACTTACTACC
This sequence comes from Flavipsychrobacter sp., assembly GCA_044348585.1. Classification (GTDB taxonomy): domain Bacteria; phylum Bacteroidota; class Bacteroidia; order Chitinophagales; family Chitinophagaceae; genus Nemorincola. The sequence continues at coordinate 4,028 of JBIKSN010000242.1, read as the reverse complement.
GGGTTGGGGCGGCCTGCAATCGAGTCGATGCGGATGGCATCAGTAAAGTAGTTTTTTGCGGTGATGAGGTATTGCAGGCGGGCAGCGTCATTTCCTCCTACTTTAAATGCTTCTTTGAGGTGATACTGACCGGCCTGATCGTATCCGAAATAAGAATCGGGATCGGAGCTGATATGGTGTGCTAGCAGCTTGTCCATAGTTTGCCAGTTGCTGCTATGCTGCCATGAAAGGATGGCGAAAATGATGCCCAAAATACCTGTTGCCGCGGCACCTATTGGTACCATGGCGCGATTGTTCCGTGTATAGCGATCTGCAATTATTCCGACTGCGAAAAGAAGTCCTGCAATAGCGAGGTAGGCATGTGTGTCGGCAAAGTAAGAATCTGTTGTGGGGAAGATGCCGAGACCGGGTAAAATGAGAATAGAGTATGCCCATAGCCCCCAAACCACAGGTCTGTTGTTCTGTTTGCCGGCGATTTTTACTGCAAGCAACAACAACAGCGGGGCGCCCAATAGGCATATATATGCGATAATATTTACCGGAAAGGACGGCAAATAGTAGTAGCTGAGCGGCGAAGGCCATATCGCTTTCACCGGCCATTTAAGGAAATTGGTTGCACCTAGCGCCAGTCTCTCAGGCAGTGAATGAGGGTTGCCGGCCGGTTCAGGTGCCTGAATACGCAGGTAGTAGAATAGCTGGCCGATGGCAGTAATTGCTGATATGATCCACCAGCCGAGTTTTTCATTGACGATGATCTTTTGCGAAGACCATTCGCGTTTCAGCAGATAGTCTGTTGCTAACAAAACAAACGGGAGCACGAGCGCCTGTGTGCCCGATAGTATCGCCAGCACGAACAGGGCTAATGCCAGGTAGAGCCATAAGCGGGATGTCGTTTGCACATACCGCACATAGGCACTTACAGACAAAACAGAAAGAAGCGCAGAAAGTATAAAACCGCCACCGCTGATCCAGGCCACCGTGCCCACATGTAGCGGATGAACCGCGAAGAGCAATGCGCATGCAAAAGCTGTTCCTGTGCGCATGCCCACCTTGCCGAACAGGAAAAAGATGCTGATGGCAGTGAGTGTATGCAGTGCGAGATTGGAAACATGGAACAGGAAGGGTGTATCGGCGGACGCACCAAACAGCTGCAGCAACTTTAGCAGCAGTACGTAAAGTGGTTGATACGCACCATTGCCAGCCGTTGAAAAGACGGCTGCAAGACTGAATGGACCGTTGAGCAGCGGGTTGTCGGTGATCGTATTTCGGTCCCCCCATTCAAGGGTTGCGCCTGAAAGTGATGGGTAAAATGCCGCAACAGATGCTATGCCGATCACCGCAACGAACATCCATCTCCATACAGCAGACGTGAATCGGCTATTGTTCGCTATCATATTGTCAGCATTCAGCATTTGGCTAAAAAATGGGTGAACGCTAAGATAGGAAAATGACCTGTACTATTATTCGCCGCCGGTGGCACGTGTCTTGCGGGACACAACGTCGCCAATACTGATGAAGAAGCCAAACACCAGCACCACGATACCTATCCACAATACATTGATGTAAGGGAATACCAGGGCTTTGAGTACAATGAAGTCATCCATTGGGTTGGTCTGGCGAACTAGAATATCAAGCGAAGCAGAGTCTTTTGAATGTACATTCAGCGCGGCAAAACGGGCATACAGACCAAGGTCGGCCACGGTGTCGTCGACCTGTACTATGTATTGTTTGTCGCGCAGAATGTAGAGCGGAGCGATCTCCTTCTTCAAACCTTGCATGTCGTACACCTCCAGACGGGCCTTTACCGCCAGATCACCTTCTTTAGGTTGGTAGCGGCTGTCGGTTATCTCGTTGCTGAAACCTTTGAAGATCATGTAGCCATTGCTGAGATAGATGGAATCGCCGGGTTTATTAACAGTGTGAGGGTAGTAACCGCTGGTATCTTCTTTGCTCTTGTCTGTAGCGCCGTTAATGTAGGTGAAGATATCCCTGTCCCAGTAGTGTTTGGTGGATGGGTTGGCACTGAATCCCTGTTGTCCTTTAGGGTTGATGAATGCGTCGGGGTACAACAGGAACCGCTCTGATACCTTTTTAGAGACAGAATCACGCTTTTCGAAAGCTACCTTGTAGTATACACGTTTGTCTTTTCCGGCCACTGCACTGTCGCCTATGTAGGTGGCGAAGTAGGGACCCATAGCAACGGGAATGCCCCGGAACATGATCATATTCTCCATGTTCTCCTTTATGGTCTCGCTTTCGGTTCCCTTCTGCAGATTGAAGGACATACCTGTTGTATTGAGCGAAATAGCATGTTTGTTATAGGATGAGAGGAGGATACCGAGCAGGATAGTGGCAAAACCGAAATGGGAAACTGAGGCGCCCAGCTTCTTGAATTTGCCTTTCTGAATGGCGATTCCGTAGTATATAGTCGCAACAATGCCGAAACAGGCTGTAAACAACATCAGGACATATTGCCAAGATGTTATATCCTGACCGAAGGCGATGAGCACAGTCAAAGCACCTGATATTGCGGCAATGATACCCAGTTTTATACCAAGCGTCTTTGCCGGTGTGTTCTTGTATTTCATGAACAGAACACCCGCAGAGAGCATCCCTGTAATAATAGCTACCCATACCTGAATGCTGTTATAATGCGTCATGACATCGGTTGGTGGAGCAAAGTCTTTGCCTGAAATCCATTTAGCCAACGGTGCCCATACGGGTATCGATGTGGTGATGGCGATCTGCACTGACGCAAGGAAGAGAACGATGGCGCCGATGAACATCCAGAATTCGCGCGAAAGCGTTTCTTCTTCTGTCTTAATGCGTGGCATATTCCTCCATCGGGCAATGAGCAGCACCAACGAAAGGAGCAATAGGATTCCAATAACGATGAGCAGGTGGTAGGTGAGGGCAGTGCCATCGCCGGTGAAGGCGTGTACCGATGTTTTGCCCAATATGCCCGTGCGGGTGAGGAACGTAGAATACCATACCAGCAGGTGCGTGAGCAGCAGGAAAATAAAAGTAATGCTGAGTGCACGTTTGGTGCTTCGGTAAACGAGCAAGGTATGCAGGCCGCCGATAAGGGTGAGCCACGGAACAAGGGAAGCATTCTCTACAGGATCCCATGCCCAGTAGCCACCAAAGTTGAGCGACTCATAAGCCCATGCGCCCCCCATCATAATGCCGAGCCCCAGTATGCCACCGGCTGCAAGCGACCAGGCGAGCGTGGGTTTTACGAAAGTTTCATAATCGCCTTTCCAGAGGGCGGCGATAACGTAAGCAAACGGAATAAGTGTGAGTGCGAAACCAAGGAAAAGCACGGGCGGGTGGATGACCATCCAGTAGTTCTGGAGCAGTACATTCAGTCCGTTGCCGTCTTTTACGAAGTCCATGTACTCCGGCGATGAGAATATGGGCGCGTTCTGCATGGCATGGCGCAGCAGCATGAAAGGAGTGCTACCTATTTTGACATCTACGCCAAAATAGATACCCATGATCATGGTAGTGAGGATAACCTGTACCACTGATATAATGGCCATTGTGCGTGATTCAAGCGCTTTTGATGTGCGCATCACGATGAGGCCCAGAATGGCGTGCCAGAAGGTCCACAGCATGAAGCTGCCTTGCTGTCCTTCCCAGAAGCAGGAGAGCAGGTACTCAGAAGGCATATCGTAGGAAGAGTGCTCCCACGCGTAGTGATACTCGAACAGGTGGCGGGTTATTATATAATAGAGGGCAACGAATATGCCGATTACCGATAAAAAGTGTGTGATGAAACCGGTGCGACCCAGCATGGTCCAGGTGCCGGTAGCTGTGAGGTCAGTCTCGGTGCGGGCGGCTTTGAAATAGCTGAATGCACTGAAGAGCGCAGCCACAAAAGATACTATCACAAAAAAATGACCCAGTTGCCCGGGCCAAAGATGCTCTCCTGCAAATTGCGTAGTGTTCATCTATTCGTTGTTGCCTGTTTAAGAAAATGATTCGGGGTGATGTGAGTTCAGAAGCGGTTATCCTTGTTTGCCAAT
>JBIKSN010000030.1:0-18860 GCA_044348585.1 Flavipsychrobacter sp. | reverse complement strand
GGCTCTGTTTCAGATAACAATAATCAGGCAAATCTAATCATTTCAAATCAAATTTTAACAATGCCTGTATTGCAATATTCATATAATTTGTTCAATTATGCGAAATACAAATGCATCTCATACAGGCACTTACTTGCCGCCAGACGCTTTTTTCAGGCTATCGATTTTCATATCGCTTACCAGTCCATCGGCCGGTGCATCGAGAGTATTCTTTACGTCTTTTGTAAACACAAGCCTGCCTGTTTTGAGGAAATTTCCCTCTCCGAATATCCGAAGTGCCATTGCCCCTACGGCAACTGCCTCCTTTTGCCGCTCATCGTCAGACAATGCGTACATGCCGGGGGCTCCCAGAACCAATATCAGGTTCTCCCTATCCTCGGGATTAATGTGTACCGCCCCTATTTTTCCGGGGTATGCTGCAAAAACGCTGTCCTGCAACTGCTGCATGTAGGCCATGTCAGAGTCCCCGCGACAAGAACCAAAAGATACAACTACGGCTATTGCCGCTATGTAGATCGCAGTTTTATTCATATAAATTTTTATAGAAATAAATATACAAAGAAATCACTAACCGGCGATGCCAAGGACGTCCTTCATCGTGAAAACTCCTGTTTTGCCGGCCAAAAATTCGGCAGCCAGCACGGCTCCCTGCGCAAACCCCTTACGACTGTGGGCTGTATGGGTAATATCAATAGTATCTATCGGAGAGCTGTAGCTGACCATGTGGATACCCGGCACCTCGCCTAGCCTATGGGCAAAAACGGGAAGTACCTCAGGTGTGTCAGCTCCATCCAACTGCCACGAATTTTTGTTACCCAAACGTGCAATTATCTGCTCAGCTATGGTAATTGCTGTGCCACCGGGTGCGTCCTTTTTATGAACATGGTGCGTCTCCTCTACTTTCACAGCATATTCATCGCGCCCCTGCATAAGCGCGGCCAGCAACTTATTTACCTCAAAAAAGATGTTGACACCCACGCTGAAATTGGAAGCATGAAGGAAACCTCTGTTTTGCGCAACCGCCAGTGCATTGGCTTCAACAAAGTGGTCATTCCAACCAGTGGAACCGCTTACTACATTGACGCCCGCCTCCAAACAATCTTTCACATTCGCCCATGCTGCATGCGGTCCGGTAAATTCTATAGCCACATCGGCACGAGCAAGGTTGGCAGAAGTCATTTCGTCACGGTTAGCACTCGTGATCTTCAAGACCACCTCGTGCCCGCGACCAATGGCAATCTCTTCGATAGCCTTGCCCATCTTGCCATATCCGATGAGTGCTATTTTCATGATCAGAGATTCATTTTGCTCATGATACGCTCAAGGTCTTCGTCATTGTAGAACTCAATAACGATCTTGCCTTTTCCGCTTTTTTTACGGTCCAGCTTCACCCTTGTAGAAAGGTGAGAAGCCATATTATCCTCAATACGTTTATATGCTACAGGAAGCTTTGCGGCAGAACCCTTGGGGGCGATCGATGCAGCATCGTTCGAGGATAGCTCCTTCACCATTTGCTCCACTTGCCTCACCGACAGTCCACGTTGTGTGATCTCGCGATAAACATACAACTGCTGCTCCACGTGATCCAAACCAATGATGGCACGTGCATGACCCATTGTGATCTGACCATCGCGAACGGCCCGTTGAATATCCGGAGGCAACTTCAGCAGCCGAAGATAATTGGCCACTGTGCTGCGCTCTTTTTTCATGCGCTCAGACACCTGTTCCTGTGTAAGACCGCATTCATCCATCAACTGGCGATAGCTGAGTGCTATCTCTATCGCGTTCAGGTCCTCGCGTTGCAGATTCTCTAACAACGCCATTTCCAGAATTCCCTGGCTATCTGCCGTGCGGATATATGCCGGAATATCGGTGAGTCCGGCGATCTTTGATGCACGCAACCTGCGCTCACCGCTGATAAGCTGGTAAGACGATGGTCCGGTCTTAATAACAGTGACAGGCTGGATAACATCATGCAATTTGATACTTGCCGCGAGTTCCTGCAAGGGCTGTTCGTCAAAATCTTTCCTTGGCTGCTTGGGGTTCAGCGTTATCTGATCGAGAGGGATGCGCGCGATCGTATTGGCATTCTGCCCCGAAACCGCAGGCACTCCTTCTTTAGGGGCTTGTATCTCCTCATCAATAGTATCGAGCAGTGCTCTGATACCCTTTCCAAGCCCTTGTTTTTTGTTGATCTGCGACATTTTTATGTTGTAGGCAGCGTAAATGATCTTGTGTCTGAATGAATGAATAACGAGTGCAGCAGCGAAAAACTACCGACACATAACTATCCGATCTTATTCTGTTTCAAATATTTTATCCTCGTTCTTGATCTTGGTCATGTTATTCTTTTGCAGAATTTCTTTCGCCAGATTCAGATAGTTAACTGCACCGGTACTTTCCGCATCATATAACAATGCGGGCATACCGAAACTCGGCGCCTCGCCCAAACGGGTATTCCTATGAAGTATCGTATTGAATACCAGATCTCCGAAGTGATTCTTGATCTCCTCAACCACCTGATTAGAGAGACGCAAACGACCGTCGTACATGGTCATGAGGATTCCCTCTATCTTCAGTCTTGAATTGATCCTTGTCTGAACGATCTTGATCGTATTCAACAATTTCCCCAGTCCTTCAAGCGCAAAATACTCGCACTGCACCGGAATCACCACACTGTCGGCCGCAGAAAGTGCATTTACTGTAATAAGGCCCAGTGATGGAGAACAGTCAATAATGATGAAATCGTAATTGGCAATAATACCCTCCAACGACTTGCGCATCACGTGTTCCCTGTTCGGTTGGTTGATGAGCTCTATCTCGGCACCCACGAGGTCGAGATGGCTGGGTAGTAAATGAAGATTGGGTGTTTCGGTCTCTAGAATAACCTGTGCTGCCGGTGTTTCATTTACCATGCAATCATACAGGCTTATCTGAATATTCTTAAGGTCAAAACCGTTGCCGGTAGTACTGTTCGCCTGCGGATCAGCATCTACAAGCAGGGTTTTATATTCCAGCACTGCGAGGCTTGCAGCGAGATTAATGGCAGTAGTAGTTTTCCCTACACCACCCTTTTGATTTGCTATTGCTATTACTTTTGCCATTTTCTCTTTGATCGTTTTTTATCTCGGTTATTCTATTGCGACCGGAAGCCTCAACAATACCTGATTTCGCCCCGCCTATAGTTCAATTGTCTCGCCTATCGCTGGCAATATTAGTTCTTTACCTGCTTTCCGGAACGTTTCTTTCGCTTGCTCATGATCGATCTTAATGTACCCGAAAGTATCGAAGTGAACGCCTATTACCTTATTGCACTTTATCATACCCGCGGCTATCAGTGCATCATCAACATCCATAGTGAAATTACCCCCTACCGGCAGAATAGCAACATCCGGCATCGCGTACAGTGGAATGAGTTCCATATCTTTTGTCAACGCCGTGTCTCCGCTGTAGTAGAACTTCTTTTCGGTGTCATGGAACAGGAAACCACCCGGATTGCCACCATATGATCCATCGGGCATGCTACTGCTATGTTGTGCAGGGGTATAATGCATTTTGCCAAACTCGAACCGGGCTGGTCCGAAATTCATAGGATGTACATTCTCTACGCCATTTTTCTGTGCCCAGGCAACTACTTCCCATGAGCTGATAACCTTCGCTCCGGTACGTTTTGCGATGTCAACGAGGTCAGCAACATGATCGACATGCCCATGCGAAACCATTATGTAATCAGCAGTTATGGTCGAAGCGTCAACAATCCCTTTTGTCAATTCGTTGCCCGAAATAAATGGGTCGAATAAAAACTTCTTACCGCCTGTTTCCACCATAAAACAGGAATGACCAAAATATGTAAATTTCATGTAATGTAAATTATGGAATACCTATGCAAATTTAAGTTTTGCATAGCCAAATCCAAAATAAGTAAGGGTTAGTTTTCCCCAGTCTAACTTTTATCGACCGAATAGGTCCCGGCACCTATAAACATGAGACCAAAAAAGACAGAAGCAAGCTCCACAGCATGGTTGACCTCTGCAATATGATAGATATTTGTGTACTGCGACAATGCGGCCACAATGAAATTGATGACCAAAAGTGCGGATACGAGGCGAAACCACAGCCCGAGTATGCAGAACAATCCACCTATGGTCTCGGTAACGGCACACATAAATCCCCAGAAGGCCGGCCAAAAGTGAATATGCAACTTACCCATGGCCCCACCCAATTCTGTCCATACCTGAGGTCCACCTATCAACTTGTCTTTGCCGTGCAATATCATCATGGCGCCGAGGCCAATGCGCAGGACCAAAAGACCAAAATTCTGATAGCGCGCCAATTTTCCGAAAATTGCCATACAGGGATATTTCTGTAAAGATAATTGCTTTAACGGCTTTTAGCGGGTAGCCGAACCGGAATTATGTTCCCGCATCGAGCGGATAACAAATTCGTTGATCTCTTGCCTGAAACGTTCATCTGAAAACCTGAGTGCATTCTCCCTGATCAGGGCATTGTTCGTGAGTGGGTGGCCTTCAAGACGTTTTACCGCATCGATAACCGATTGTTCGGTCTGCTCGGCAAACAGGTAGCCACTCACTCCATCCACTACCGTTTCGCGGTACCCGCCATAATCCAGCGCAAGTACCGGCGTGCCGCAGGCCTGTGCTTCCACACACATGATGCCAAAATCTTCCTTGGCAGCAAAAATGCATGCTCTTGCCTCCTGCATGTAGCGTATCATTTCCGCATCATCCTTGTACCCCAGCCATTCTATATTGGGGTGACCTTGCAACATCTCGTCAAAACCCGATGCCCCCCAACCTTCACCTATAAGGATCAGTCTTCTATCGGGCATCTGCTGAAAAGCCCTGATGACCATGTCGATCTTTTTATACGGGACAAACCTACCAGGGCACATGTAGTAATCTTTCCGAGAACCACTGTGCAACGTGAACCGCCCCGTGCGCACCGGCGGATAAATGACCACCGACTCTCTGCCGTAGCTGCGCTGTATGCGCTGCTGAATATGTTTGGAGTTGGCTATAAAGAAATGTACTCTTGACGCCGTGTCAACGTCCCATCTACGCAACCATTCCACAAACTTTCTGTACAGCCACGACCTGCCCATCGGATGGCTTTCAGCATAATCGTCATACATATCCCAGATGGGACGAAGAGGCGTGTGGCAGTAACAAATATTAGGGATCGACGGGTCGCTGTGAAACCCCTTCGCCACAGCATGTGAGGTGGAGATCACTACATCATACCCACGAAGACGAAATCGGCCCATGAGCCACGGCATCATCGGCAGAAAATAACGATAGAACTTAGTGATGCCGGGAACGAACTGAAGCAGAGACGTTCGGACCTTTCGTCCCTTCAATATGGACTGAGTGGGCCCTGGTCCAAACTTATTAAACAAGGCATAGACGTCAACCTCATCATTTCGGTAAACCTCCAGGATCTCTCCGGCCACCTTTTCGGCACCACCGTTGGCGTTAAACCAGTCCTGAACAAAAGCCACCTTCATTTGTCGTGCAATTTAGTTGTTTTACGTCTGCTTTCCGACAAAAAGCAGGCAGTTAGCCGACAAGACGAACGAAATTCCCCTGTGCATGCTTAGTTTTGCCACAAATGAAAAAAGACACCTCCTCTATCCCATTCTCGCCCTATCAGAAATTCGTTATTCTGATCATTGCTCTTACCCAATTCTCAGTCGTGCTGGATTTCATGGTTATGTCGCCTCTTGGCGATATGATGATGAAGTCTATGAACCTAACTCCGTCTCAGTTCGGTCTTGCGGTTTCAGCATATGCCATAAGTGCCGGCCTATCCGGTCTATTGACCGCGGGCTTCGCTGACCGGTACGACCGAAAGAAACTCTATCTGTTTTTCTACGTGGGCTTCATTGCGGGAACCTTCCTCTGTGGCATGGTGCACAACTATCCGCAGTTGATAGCCGCCCGAATTTTTACCGGCATATTCGGTGGAGTAATTGGTTCTATTGCAATGGCAATTATCACGGACCTCTTCGAACTGCACCACCGCGGACGTGTAATGGGCTTTATACAAATGGGCTTCGGGGCTAGTCAGGTTCTGGGCATTCCGATAAGCCTGTATATAGCAAATCACTGGGGTTGGCAATCGCCTTTTATCATGGTTGGCGCATTGGGCATTGTAATAGCAATTCTAATTCTTGTCAAAATGAAACCGGTATCACATCATCTCTCACTGCAAACCGACAAGAACGCGTTCCTGCACCTGTGGCACACAGTAGCTAAACGTAAATACCGTATCGCGTTTCTCACAACAGCGCTGCTATCTATCGGTGGCTTTATGATGATGCCTTTCGGTAGCGCCTTCGCTATCAACAATCTGAAATTAACCAACGAACAGCTGCCCATGCTGTTTATGGTATCAGGCATTGCATCACTGGTAATTATGCCGTTGATAGGAAAAGTGAGTGACAAGATCGATAAGTTCAGGGTGTTCACTATTGCAACCGTGTGGATGTGTATCATGGTAGTGATATACACCAATCTCGGACCATCAGCACTGTGGCTGGTAATACTGTTAAACGTCTTGATGATGTCGGGAGTCATGGCTCGAATCATTCCGTCTTCGGCATTGGTGTCGGCAGTACCGGCAATGGGCGACCGTGGCGCGTTTATGAGCATAAATGCTTCGCTTCAACAGATTGCCGGTGGTATTGCTGCTGCATTCGCAGGTATCATAGTAGTACAAACGGATAAAACAAGTCCGTTGCAACACTATAATACCCTTGGCTATATTATTGTTGCCATCTCAACGCTAAGCATGTACATGCTGTTCCGTGTTTCAGCTATGGAGAAAGACTCGCTCAAAGAACAAAAGTTGTAACCGCTATCGCTTCATGATTGTGTTTGCAACGGTCCCGGCTGCATCTGCATAACGAACAACATACAGGCCAACAGGCAGCTCTTTCAAATACACTTTGAATGTACCCACCCCCGAATAAACTGCCGACGCTACTGTAGCGCCAAGTAAATTTGTCACAGTAATCGTAGCCCCTTGCCGCGCTCCGTCTATGTCCAGTACATCATGCGCGGGATTTGGATAGACACTAATAGCTCCTGATCCCGCCATGCGGTCATTCACACCCAATTCGGGTGGTGGATTATAGTAAACACTCCATGCCGTGTCTGCTATAGTATTCAGCCCACTTAAATTTACAGACGGACAACCACCTGCCGCAGCACTGGCAACCAATGCGTATACAAGACGCTCCTTCTGACCTACAGGTAAGGAAAAACTGCGCGTAGTCATCACTACCCGCCTGTCTCCGGGTATATTGACCTTTTCACATTCGCTGGAATCACCTGCAACGGAAGGGACACCCGTATAAACGTAATCAACATCAACTCCATTCTCCTGAAAATGAGCACCGCTCCTCATTCTACCACGCATGTAGTTATCGTATTCGACAGGCAATACGGGATTGCCCTGCGGAGACGGGTCATTATTGTAGTTAGTGAAACTTCCCATCGGAATGAACGTAGCTCCTGCATCGCCGGGCACTCTGATCAACGTGATGCCCGATGCCGGCGGATTTATTCCGTAGGAGCCGGCAGGATGACCTGCTGAGGCACCGTCATCGTTAGTGGCATTATACACAATACCCATGCGCCGGGCAGAATCAAAGCAGATGTAGTCATCCAGATACCAGCCCAGATCAACATCATCCCACACTGCCATCCTGAATTGACTATAATCTACAGATGAGCGATTCTCAATTGTATAGTCGTAATACACCACATTATCTATTGGTGTCGATCTCTTGTATGCATAGGCCATCGCATGCACTTCAACTTGCAAAGGCACTCCATTCGTTTCGGTATGCGTGGGACCATTATCGCTGAATACCCACCATAGCGCCGCATCACCACGAAAATCAGGATATTCACCATTGAGCGGCTCATACATACCATCTCCATCCAGATCCACAAATGGAGCCATTTCTCTATCTACTGTCAATGGTGCTCCTCCCTTACCTGTAGCATACGAATTTCCTTTCCCCGGCCAAGACAATATGGAAGTTGGTGTACTGGAAATTGTTCGTGTGGCATTGTCTTTGTGATAAGCGATCTCATCTCTGGTCACCTTCCACAACTTTGCCCATTTAGCTGATGTGGCATAGTCCAACCCGCCTGAACCATCCAACGGTCCGGGCCAATAGTCAGAACCGACTTGCCTGTATGTCTGAGACGAAATGTGAAGGTTGCCGGATGGGTCCACAGCACTCATCCAAAGCGCCGATGCGATATGCAGACTTCTTTGGTCATTGGCCGGAAACTTACAATGCGCCTGATAAGTGGCGGGATCGAACCACATATCTCCGTGCACCATCATGCGCACGTTCAGGTTGTTTACATTCAAAGAATCCCGATCATTGAAAGGAGTTTGTGCATGGGTGTGAGCAGCAACAAACAAAACGATAGCAGCATACAGGTATCTCATGTTCCAAAATTTGGTTGCACTCGTAAAGACGAGGAAAACACCTGCAAACTTTGGAAAAGACACTATTTTTTTAAAATACTTCCTTTTCTTTCTTCTGCTCTACTGCAGTGTACAAATCGAAGTAGGCGCCCCTGGCTGCAATCAGCTCATTATGATTACCCCTTTCCATTACTATCCCTTTATCCATGACAAGGATCTCATCAGCCTTACGGATAGTGGAAAGCCTGTGAGCGATCACAATCGACGTACGACCCTTTATCAGAGTATCTATTGCGTTCTGTATCAATTGTTCGCTTTCACTGTCCACCGACGATGTGGCTTCATCCAGTATCAGTATAGCAGGATCATACAGCAAAGCCCTGGCAAAAGAAATAAGCTGCCGCTGGCCTTGAGACAGGCTGTTGCCGCGCTCCATGATATTGAAGTCATAGCCGCCGGGCAACTTCATAATGAAGTCATGTATTCCCAGCATCTTCGCAACGTGTTCTACCTTCTCGCGGGATATGTCTGCATTGCGCAGTGTGATATTGTCGGCGACAGTGCCTGAGAAAAGGAACACATCCTGCAACACAATACCTATGCGCCCACGCAAACTGTAGATGTCATATTCTGTAAGGTCTCTGCCGTCTACCAATATCTCACCGGACTCTATCTCGTACAGTCTGTTCAGAATACTTATCAACGAAGTCTTTCCTGCCCCTGTGTGCCCCACAACCGCCATTGTCCTTCCTGCATCTAATCTGAAAGAAACACCTCTCAGGACAGGTACACCCTGCTTGTAGCTGAAACGTACATCCCTGAACTCAACCTGTCCTAGCAAACCCGATGCGGATAATTTACCGTTGCCTTGCAAATGCTCCTGACTGTCCAGCACGGCAAAAACACGTTCTCCGGCAATAACACCCATCTGCAGCACGTTGAACTTATCGGCCATCATACGTAGTGGCCTGAAAAGCAGATTGAGGTACAATACGAAAGAAATGATGTCACCGGGTGTAGCCCGATAGTTCATGATCCTTGATGCGCCATACCATACCAACAGGCCCAGCGACATTGCCAGTATGATCTCCACCATTGGGAAGAACACTGAGTAGGCGAATATACCCTTTATGTTGGCATTTCTGTGCTCCGTATTGATGTCGGTGAACTTTTTCATCTCAGCATCTTCAGCAGCAAAGGCCTGCACTATATACATGCCCGTAAGATGCTCTTGCGCAAACGCATTCAGTGCAGCCACGGCATTGCGCACACGCTGAAAGGACTTGTTCACAGCCTCTTTGAACCACCATGTTGCAATGATCAATAGCGGAAAAGTGGCAAGGCACACCAATGTGAGTCGCCAGTCTGTCAACAGCATTACTGTGATAATGGCAATTATCGTGAGCACATCAGCCACAATACTGATAATACCCTCCGAAAAAATATCATTGATCGACTCAATATCGTTTACCGTTCGGGTGGTAAGCGTCCCTATCGGAGTACGGTCATAAAAAGAAATATTCTGAAACAGAACTTTCTTAAAAACAGCATTACGCATGTCGTTCACAACCGTCTGACCTAACCAGTTTGCTCTGTAACTAAACAAGAATCTCAGAGCACTTTCCACTATCAGCAATCCGAACTGAATGACACTGATCCATATCAGGCCCTCCATCAGATGGTGACTGATATACTTATCAACCGACATCTTTATGAGATACGGCCTCAGCGGAGAAATAAGCGCCAGCACCACACCCAATAGCATCACCAGATACAGTGTTCTGCTGTATGGCCGCGTAAACGAAAAGATACGCTTTAACAATCCAAGGTCGAAACCTTTCTTCTTATTTATTTGTCCGCTCACCTATTGTCTATTGCTCTTCCTTTTCGGCCATCAGATAGGCTTTGATAAAGTCATCCAATTCACCGTCCATCACGGGCTGCACATTTCCAACTTCATAGTCCGTACGATGGTCTTTTATCATCTTATATGGGTGGAACACATAACTGCGTATCTGTGATCCCCACTCTATCTTCTTCTTGTTCGAATTAGTCGCGTTCAGTATCTCTTGACGCTTTCTCAGCTCTTCCTCGTACAAGCGACTTTTCAGCATCGTTAGCGCCTTCTCCCTGTTCTCACCCTGTGTGCGCGCCTGCTGACACTCTACAATAATACCCGTAGGAATGTGTTTCAATCGAACGGCCGTTTCCACCTTGTTCACATTCTGTCCGCCCGAACCGCCCGACCTGAAGAATGCCCACTCCAGATCTGAAGGGCTCACCTGAATGTCTATGGTATCATCAATAAGCGGATACACAAATACCGATGCGAAAGAGGTATGCCTGCGCGCGTTCGAGTCGAACGGAGATATCCGCACGAGGCGGTGCACGCCACTTTCTGCTTTCAACAATCCGTACGCAAACGCTCCGTCAAACTCTAAGGTAGCCTGCTTTATTCCTGCACCATCACCATACTGAACATCTACCTCACTCACTTTCCAACCTTGCTTTTCGCCATACATCCTGTACATGCGCATCAGCATTTCCGCCCAGTCCTGACTTTCAGTTCCTCCGGCACCGCTATTGATCACTACCATTGCCGGCATCTCATCTTCCGGCGCATTCAGGGTACTCTTGAACTCGAGTTCGTCTATATCTTTTATCGCCTTATTGAAAGCCTCCTGAACTTCTTCTTCCTTCGCTTCACCTTCTTTCCAGAACTCAAAAAGCACCGCGAAATCCTCCACCGATGCCTTTACCCTATCGTAAAATTCAGTCCAGTATTTATCAATTTTAATCTCCTTAAGGATTGCTGTGGCACGGGCATTATCATCCCAGAATCCGGGCGACAGGGTCAATTGCCGGTCATTTTCAATTTTGCCCAGCCTGTCGTCGATTCGCAGAAAGCGATGCAGGTGTTGGATGCGTTCCCGCATCTCCTTCAGGTTTTCCTGTGTCATAGTGGGCAAAGGTACGGGTAATGCTGCAACCTGCCTACCGCATGCGTCCCTCCCGAGGTTCTGGAATCGTATAACAAATCAACATACCATTAACCTGTTCTCGCCACGTTCCACCACCTCAAAACCCGGGAACACTCTCGCAAACAACCTTTGCACCAACAACCATTCATTCCATTCATTCACCATATAGTTCATAGCTATGTGCCCGCCCGGCTCCAACAAATTTTTACAGCAAGTCAGAAACTGCTCACTGTATATAAAAGGCGGCACAAATCGGCCGTTGAATACATCTATGAATATGAGGTCAAACTTTCGGTTGCAGGAGTCTACATAAACGGCAGCATCGGTACATACAGGGTCAAGTTTCACACCGTCAGGCGCAAACTCTATTGCCCATTTTAATATCTGTTTATCAGCCTCGACCAATGTAAAATGAGGCTTGTAACCCTTATCTGCAAAAACATGCACAACACTGGCAAGGCCGGTTCCAAGCACCAGCACATGCTCAACTACAGGCAGATCGGCATTAAAATGCCTGTACAATTCTCTTGCCGGTAGATAAGCAGTTCCATCAGAGTAAAGGGCATCTCGGGTTGCCAATTGCAGGCGCCCCTGGTAGAGAATTAGTTCAATATAATCGTCATTTCCCCTGTTTTCCCGCCGCAGGGACACAGGAGCTAAAAAACTCAGAACCTTCTTTTGAATAGGTATATCGATAACTCAGAAATTTCCGGTTATGAGCGGTTGTTCTTCTTCCGGCGGAAGATAGGCACCTTGCTCTCGTTGCCGCTGATAAGGCGGCTGATGTTCTTGTGATGCGTCAAAACCACAAGGAACGCGGTGGCAATAGCAAACAAACGATAGCTCAATTCCTGAGCCTGTGCATTGAAAATGAACAAAATAAGTACGGGAAACGCTATACTTGCAGCAATAGAGCTCAGCGAAACATATCGTGTCAGCATCAGCATCATCAAAAACACCAGCACCAGGCTAACAGCAACAATGGGGTGTATTGACAGGATCATGCCGAATAACGTGGCGATACCTTTTCCTCCTCGAAACTCTGCCCAGATAGGGAATATATGTCCGAGAACTGCGGCAAGACCCAAAAATATCTGAAGATTCACAAAGGGTTCGCTGGTCCAAGCGTAAGAAGAGAAAATAGACAATTTCACCGCAATAAAGCCCTTCATCATATCGGCTATCATCACACCCGACCCGGCCTTTGTACCCAATATCCTGAATGTATTGGTAGCACCTGCATTTCCACTTCCATGCTCCCTGATATCAATGCCATATACCCACTTACTCACCCAAACTGCAGAAGGAATAGAACCTAACAAATATGCTATGATTATTAAGATCGCTAATGTCATTACTGTATTTGTATTACTAACTGAAACAAATATAGAGGATGTGTTTTAAAAATCCTAACACATAATATTATCCACACACATGTTTTTAACGTTTTTACATACGCCAATTTAATAAGGCTAAGCGCTATTTTTTACACAGTACAGATATCCATCCGCTTCTTTGCGAAACGGCTGAAACAGTGAATCCTACTGCCTCTGCCTCGGCTCTTATTATCATTTCATCATCAGCAAGCAAGCCACTCATCAACAGATCACCACCGGAAAATAGGCGTGCAAAAAGCACTTCCATACACTGTATTAAAATATGTCTATTAATGTTGGCAAGTATCACATCATATTGATGTTCGGGCAACTCCTCCAGTGTTGCGCGGAATATGGCAATACGGTCTTTACTGTTTCGCTGCACATTCTCTAAAGCATTCTCAACGGCCCATTCATCGTTGTCTATGCCGGTAATATCCGTTGCTCCCAACATATCAGCCAATATAGCCAACACTCCTGTTCCCGTGCCGAAATCCAGTACACTCTTCCCTTTCAGATCCAGATGTTGCATGCCGATCATCATGAGCTGTGTTGTGGCGTGGTGACCGGTACCGAATGACATTTTAGGCGTGATGATGATATCGTAGGGAGTATTTACCGGCATACTATGAAAATGCGCCCTTACGGTGCAGAAACCTTCCACGACCACAGGCTCAAAGCCAGCTTCCCATATCTCGTTCCAGTTCCTCGGAGCTATGGTCTCCAGTTCATACCTGAACTCCATTGTTTCGGCCAATGCACTAAGGGCACTCTTGTCGAAACCGGCTTCTTCCCTGAATGCATAAACATTTGCATCGTCCTCTTCAAATCCATCAAATCCTTCCTCCGATAGAACTGCTATCAGTATTTCCCTCTGTTCTTCTGTCGCAGCAGGTATTGTAACTTTTATGTGGCTCATTTCCTATGTATTTTTAGCAACTGCCGTGCCGCACTGCTTATGATCAGACCTCAAAAAAAGAGGAAGGTTGCATTACATGCAACCTTCCCGGAAGTATTTATGAAACAAGAATTATTCTTCGTCGTCAGTCGCAGGAGCTTTTTTACCTGCCTGGCCCGGCTCATCTTCACCTTGTGGCTCAACCTGAAGATTTTTCTCCTGCTGATCCATTGTGCCAGGTAATGCGCTGTTGTACAGTACACGACGTGTTGGCACATCAGTAATGATCCTGAACTCTGTGCGGCGGTTAGCCTGACGTCCTTCCGGATTGTCTTTACCATTAACTGCGTTAGGTGCAACTGAGTTTTTGTTACCAAAACCACGTGCAGTCATCCTTGCGCGGTCGATACCATTCTTTTCAAGGTAGTCAAGAACGGCCTGAGCACGGCGCTGAGACAGAGCCAGATTGTATTCGTCCTTACCTTTAGAATCGGTGTAAGAATATATCTCTACAGAAATTGACGGGTTGTCTGTGAGGAAGTGCAGTACAGAGTCAAGTGACGCTACTGATTCAGGACGCAGGTTTGCCTTGTCATAATCGTAATAGATGTTGTTCACAGCGAAACTCGTCTTGATCGTATCGAGGAAGATAGTTACAACCACTGTATCATCAGGATCAGCACGCTTGATCTCCATAGTGCTTACAGATGCACGGCTTGATGTATAGCCCGGCTTGTCAGCAGTGATCACATAGCTATGTGTACGAGACATGTTGAATAGGAACTTACCGTCTTCTGAGTTGTAAGTGCGCAGATCACCTTTCTGATCAACCATCTTCACAACAGATTCACTCATAAGTTCGTTGGTCTTCCTGCTAACCACCTTACCCATTACAACTAGTCTTGGCTCGTACTGAACACGCCAGATGTCGTTACAGCATGTTGGATTTTTCAATGCGTAAGATCCTATACGGTTTGATACCAGATAACCATCTGGTTTTCCTACTGGATCAAGGATGTAATACAGTTCATCAGCACAAGTGTTGATCGGATAACCCATATTGTGCAGGTTCTTGTAACGTGAAGGACCACCCTCTGCGGCATAGATATCGAATCCACCCATAGACACCTGACCACTTGAAGCGAAGTAAAGTGTTTTAGTACGTGAATCGTAGTATGGAGTTAACTCATCCTGATTTGTATTCACCACCTTACCACAGTTCTGCGGACGACCATAACGACCATCCCTCGGGTCAATGATAGAATACCAGATGTCATATTTACCACGGCTCTGCAGCGTACGGTTTGAAGAGAAGAAAAGGATCTCTTTCTTACCAACTTTGGCTACAAATGGCATAGTGTTCGTTCCTTCGTCACCGATAGGGATCTTAACTGCAGGTCCCCAACCCCTTACGCTAAACTCCGATTTGTAGATGTCACACTTCATTTTGTTTGAGTCGTTCTCATCTACAAAACATTTCGAGAAGTAGAAAGCCTTTCCACCAGGTGCCCAGCAACCGTTAGCGGTATGATAGTTCCTGTCGTTGAACGCTCCGTCATAGAACGGCATCGGCCATTGGAACGAATCGATAAAACCAGACTGCTTGTGCGAGATCATGAACTTCTCTTTATACTGCGTGTTAGTAGCAGTCCCTTTCCTGTTGGTAGTTTCAATCACGTCGTTACGACCGATAGTACCAAAAAGGAGAGATGAGTCACCAAGCGGATAAGGTGAAAGTTCTGTATACGCGCTGTTCACGTTAGGACCGGCATTCACGATAGTTACAGGCTGAGGGTCTTTTACAGACTTGATAGCCATTTCACAACCTTCGATCTCTTTTTTCACGATCTTCTTGATCACCTTCATTGTCTTCGGGTCCACAGTCCTGTCGGGTGTGTTCTCGATCGCAGGGTTATCATTCGGAGCCAATTTGATGGCGTTCTTTTTATTGTCCTCCAAGAACTCGTTAAATGACTGAATAGCAAGCTGATATTCACATTGTTGTTTCAGCATGAGACCAGCATAATATGCTGAATAAGGATAAACCTTCTTCGCCATATTTTTCACCTCAGTATAGTAGTGTGCTGCAGGTACGTAATCCCTTGTGGCACGGTAACATTCGGCGAGCTGGAATGTAATATATGGGTTACGCTCGTCGATCTGTTTTAACTGCTGGTAATAATCTATCGCATTAAAATAGCTACCTTGTGCAAATAGGAGATCAGCGTAATTTAATTTATCAGAGTAGTTGGAACCTGAAATAGGATCGTTTGCCTTATTGCGGTACTTTTCTACATTCCTTTTCTGAGCACCAGCATCAAATGGAACTATCGCAATAAACGAAGCTAAAAACAGGTACAGCCAATTTTTTCTCATGTGCGTGAGCATTGTTAAAGGATATAAAAGTATAAAATGCTTTGAAAAAAAAGAAGGGCTTTGAAAAAAAACTTTTTTAGCCCTTCTCATATTAAATAGTGTCTTTATTAGAAACGTGTGCAAGGAATAACACGTTTCCCTGCGAATTTCATAGGATACGGCGCTATATAGCGAACCGCGATCTCAAATCCACCGTTTCCATTGCTGGCTGAGTTAAGCTTCGAGATATTGTAGTCGTAAGCAAGACCAATACGGAATCCTTTGAATTCGATACCGGCATTCAGGATAGCAGCATCAGATGTACGATACCATGCACCCAGAAACACCCCTGTAGAGAAGTTTGTGTAGTTGATATAGTTACCTACGTAGTACAAGAACTCTGTACCACCCACGATCTCGCTTGCTGAAGCCTGATTCTGGTAAATAACAGCAGGACGGAAATGAAGACGGTCGCTGGTCATGATAGACAGACCCAACTGACCTGTGTAGCGCATATCCAGTCCTACAGTACTGGTCTGCTTTTTCAACAATGCATCGTTAGGCTGGTTGATGTTGTTGGCACCCAGACCTAGTACATAATTGAAACGTGTGCTACCACCTGACAGTGATACGCCTGCATTCACCACGTAGTAACTAACTGAATTTCCTATACCCAGTGCATATTCCTGAGATGTACCCGGAGAGAACGTACCGTTGATAGATTCGTCTCCGAAATAAAGACGTGAAAGATCGATGCTCTTGTTGGCATAACCACCCTGAAGACCAACCGCGAGGTCACTGTTGGCGCCAAGCGTTTTGTGGTATGCGAGAGAGAGTGCTCCGGTGAAGTTCTGAAGGTTACCATCTCCTGCTTTGTCGTTGAACACCTGAAGACCACCGGCGAGATAACCACCACTTCCATCAACGTAAAGTGGCATGTCCGCATAAGCACCCGTCGTAACATAAGGGATTGTTACGCTTTTCCACTGATTGCGGTAGATAGCACCCACACGAGCCTGACCATCAAACATGCCGGTAAAGGCAGGGTTTACCACCAACGGCTGCATATCAAACTGTGAAAAGTGAATATCCTGCGCGAAAACAGCAGGTGAGCCCAGCGTTAATGCTGCTGCAATACTGAACCGGGTTATGATACTTTTTGTATTCATCGTCTTTGTATTATCGTTGTAAAATTACCGTAATAAAGTTACGTTTCCTTGTTTTCTGATTGTTTTTCCTGATTTGGCGACCACCTCTACTTCATACACATACACCCCGATAGGTTGCGGAATGCCGTTGTATTCACCATTCCAGCCCTTTTCAGCGTCAGTTGTCTCAAATATCAGATTTCCCCAACGGTTGAAAATACGGAAATAATTCAATGTAGCAATACCTCTCTTTATAATTTTAAATTCATTATTTACTCCATGACCAGGCGCAAATGCGTTCGGAACACCTACAATTGCCCCCTCGTCCACAAAGATCATGATAGAATCTTTGGTCTTACAACCGTGTTCTGTCACCCCACTCACTACATACCAGGTGCTCACTTCAGGTGTCGCCAAAGGATTTGCTATAAATTTCCCGCTAAGTCCACCGGAAGGCGTCCATGAAAACTGGGTGCAATTCGTTTGCGGATCGATCTGATAACTCTCCCCCGGGAACAAACGCACCGAATCTGTAAGATTGAATACCGCACCCGGATATACTTTCGCATCAAAATATATTGTATCTCTACATCCGTAGTTGTTGGTTGCAACAATCGTGTACGACTGATCAGTTATCGGCTTAATGACCGGCTGTGCAGCCTTTTCGCTGCTCAAGTACATTGCCGGAGTCCAGTGGTAATACACACCACCTGTAGGCATAAGTACGGCACTATCGTGCGGGCAAAAATTCATTTCAGGTTCAATTGCCGCGAAATTGGCTGGCAAAACCACTATGTCCACAGAATCTGCCCCTTTACAACCAGCCGGAGTGGTCACGGTCACAACAACCATTCCGGTATCAACTCCTGTCAGGATCACCGACCTGTCGGTCGATGAATTGAGGTTGGCTGCAGGCGCCCACGAATAAGAATAATAGTTATACCAACCCGGTATTACATTGGCGGTCAGGCGTATGGTATCGGCCTCGCATACAAATCGGTTGTTGCCAACATGCACCTCAGGTACGGGCTGCACATCTATGCGAATGGAATCATAGAATGTCGGACAAAGATGGAAGGACACTCCCACTTTGTACCAGGCCGACGTATCGGGTGTAATGAAAGGACTAACAACGTTTGAGATCGCGATACCAGCCGTCGGCAACCACTGGTAGTTGAAAAGTGAATTACCGTTAGCGATCACCTGCACTGGCATGCCACGGCAAATAGCCGTATCAGGCGTTACAATATTGATCGTATTCGGGAGTACATAAAGATCAATGACGTCATTCACAGCACAGGATATAGCATGTGGCTGAACAGTGACAGTGTAGGAATATGCCCCCGGCAAAGTCGGCGTTATTATTGGGTTGGGAATAGTATCATTACTCACATAGGTTGCCGGGGTCCATTGGTAGGAATAGTACCCCTCGCCAAAACCTGTGCTACCCGGCACCGTAAGATCAATCGTGTAAGTCATTGGAATACAGATCGTATCCTTGACCAACACCAAGGGGGCAGGATGATCCACTTCGATATAGAAATCATGCACCATATCCGGGCAGTGCGCATAGGATGCTGTAACAGTATAACCCCCGCTAACCGTAGGCGTGATCACCGGTTCCATGATCGTA
>JBIKSN010000241.1:0-4994 GCA_044348585.1 Flavipsychrobacter sp. | reverse complement strand
AAGATACCCGTAGGGACAACAGGTGATGTGTATGACCGCTTCATGGTGCGCAACGGCGAAATATGGCAGAGTGTCAGCATCATCAAGCAAGCCGTAGAAAAGATCGCTAAGATCGAGCAGGATGACCATTCTCAAAAGGATGTCTTCTATGCAAAAGATGCCGACCGTTACCATATACCGCCAAAGACCGACGTTTACACCAAGATGGAAGCGCTGATCTGGCACTTCAAAATGATAATGGGTGAGATAGATGCTCCCGCAGGCGAAGTTTATCACTCGGTTGAGGGTGGAAACGGAGAGGTGGGTTACTACCTCATCAGCGATGGTGGCCGCACTCCATACCGACTGCACTTCCGCAGGCCGTGCTTCATCTACTACCAGGCATATCCTGAGATAGTGAAAGATGGCCTGCTGAGCGACGCCGTGGTGACGCTGAGTAGCCTCAATGTAATTGCGGGAGAACTGGATGCGTAAATATTTTTAAGAAACGAACAAGCGAATACTAATGAGCATACGTTTTTCAGAAGAGAAAATGAACAAGGTGAAAGAGATCATCGCCCGCTACCCGGAAGGGAAGCAGAAAAGCGCGCTGATCCCTGTTCTGCACCTTGCACAGGAAGAATTTGGCGGATGGCTGGATGTGCCGGCTATGGACTATGTGGCCGAGATCCTGGGTCTGCTTCCTATAGAAGTATATGAAGTGGCCTCGTTCTACACCATGTTCAACCTGAAGCCCGTAGGCAAATACGTGCTGGAGGTTTGCCATACCGGTCCGTGTATGCTCAGAGGCAGCGACGACATAATTGATTATATCAAGGAGAAACTGGGGATAGGCCCAGGCGAAACTACGCCTGATGGCCTTTTCACATTGAAACCAGCAGAGTGCCTGGGCGCATGTGGTTATGCACCCATGATGCAATTGGGCAAACACTACAGGGAACACCTTACAAAGGAAAAGATCGATCAACTGATCGTTGAGTTGAAGACGCAGGCTAACAATTAATTATGGCCTTCGACCTCTCGCTCACGTTTCAGTTATCGGCACCGCCGCACCGGGTCATGAAATTGCTTACCGATGCGGCATTGATAAGAAGATGGAGTGGAGGAGAAGCAATATTTGAGAATAAAGAAGGAGGCACGTTCTCCATGTTTGACGGCTGGGTGACCGGAACAGTGACAAAGACAACTGAAAACGAAATAGCCTGTACGTGGGCAACCGCAGAATGGCCCGAGAATACGAAACCAAGTGAAGTTCATTTTTTGCTGAAGAAAACCCCGGGAGGGACCCTGGTGACAATAAACCACACAGGCCTGCCCGACGAAGATGAAATGAAAGCCCACAGAACGGGTTGGTCAGACTTCTTCTTCGAACCACTTGAAGACTATGTAATGATATTTGAACAAGAGAAATGAGGATATTGTTCACCATACTGTTCGTTGTTTGTTGCAGTGCCGCCATGGCGCAGCAGCCCGACTATGGCAGCCTAAGTCATGCCATTGCCGACTTCGACAAGGCGCTCGAGTCTCGCGATAGTGTGGCGCTGAAATGGTTGCTTCATGAAAAGACAAGTTATGGTCATTCCAATGGATGGGTGGAGAACAAAAGGGAAGTGATAGAAGATCTTTATAACGGCAAACTGATCTACAAAAAGATCGCCGCGACAAAACCTGAGGTGAAGGCCTCGGGCACAGTTGCATCAGCGAGAAGCGTTGCGGATATAGATGCCGAACTGGACGGAAAATTCATGTCCTTTAAATTAAAAGTACTGCAGGTATGGCTCTGGGAAAATGACCATTGGACATTATTCGCAAGACAGAGTGTACCGGTAGCAAAGGAAAAATAGATCATCAACTCAGGCGAGGCATCGCGAGATCCCGGGTCTGATCATTGAATATTAAAATGGCGATAAAACTTTTATTAGAGAACGACCACATTGAAGGTATCAGGTATTACGATACCTACCGCAAGCATGGTGGCTACCGTGCTGCAGAGAAGGCGCTCAAAATGTCTCCTGCCGATATTGTGGAAGAGGTGAAGAAAAGCGGCCTGCGTGGCCGTGGTGGTGCCGGTTTCCCTACCGGTATGAAGTGGAGCTTCCTTGCCAAACCCGAAGGTGTGCCACGCCACCTGGTGTGCAATGCCGATGAGTCTGAGCCGGGTACCTTCAAGGATCGCTACCTCATGGAGTTCCATCCGCATTTATTTGTGGAGGGCTTGCTCATCAGTAGCTTCGCGTTGGGCAGCAACGCAACATATATATACATACGCGGCGAATATGCCTGGATACCTGATATACTGGAACAGGCAATTGCCGAAGCTAAGAACAACGGCTGGCTGGGCAAGAATATAAAAGGTTCGGGCTTCGACTGCGAGATCTATGTGCAGCGCGGTGGTGGTGCCTACATCTGCGGCGAAGAAACAGCACTCATTGAGTCGCTGGAAGGAAAACGTGGTAATCCGCGTATGAAGCCACCATTCCCGGCCATTCAGGGTCTGTGGATGCGCCCTACGGTGGTGAACAATGTGGAAACACTGGCAGCCGTCGTACCTATTATCAATATGGGTGGCGATGAATACGCCAAGATAGGTGTAGGAAAATCTACCGGCACCAAACTGCTATCTGTTTGCGGCAACGTGAACAAACCGGGCGTATACGAAATAGACATGACCTGCTCGGTTGAAGAGTTCATCTATAGCGACGAGTATTGCGGTGGCATCCCCAACGGTCGCAAAATGAAGGCTTGTATCCCCGGCGGATCGTCAGTGCCTATAGTACCGGCCAACCTGCTCCTGAAAACAGCAAAAGGAGAGACTCGCTACATGAACTATGAAAGCTTATCTGACGGTGGTTTCGCAACCGGCACCATGATGGGTTCAGGTGGATTCATTGTACTGGACGACGCGCAATGCGTGGTGCGCCACACCATGACATTGGCACGCTTCTACGCGCACGAAAGCTGCGGACAGTGCAGCCCGTGCCGCGAAGGAACCGGCTGGATGTACAAGATCCTGAAGAATATTGAATACGGAAAAGGCAAGATGAGCGATATCGACTTACTTTGGGACATTCAGCGCAAGATAGAAGGTAATACCATCTGTCCGCTGGGCGACGCAGCAGCATGGCCGGTGGCCGCAGCTATCCGCCATTTCCGCGACGAGTTTGAATGGCACGTGAAAAATCCGGAAGAATCGCAGACACGTAACTATGGTCTGGCTCACTACGCCGACCCTATTCACGTACCTACGACAGCTTAAGGGAATAGATAATTTAGAATAACAATGACAAACTAATACGGTTTTACTTTTTTAACCTTTGACTTGTATGTCAGAACAGACACCAAACTTTAAAGTAACCATCGACAATATCAGTATCGAAGTACCGGCCGGTACCACTATATTGAACGCGGCACGTATGATAGGTGGAGATGTGACCCCGCCCGCTATGTGTTACTACAGCAAGCTGAAGAACAGCGGAGGTAAGTGCCGCACCTGCCTCGTAGAGGTAAGCAAGGGTTCTGAAAAAGACCCGCGCCCCATGCCAAAGCTGGTGGCCAGCTGCCGCACAACAGTTATGGACGGTATGGAGGTGAAGAACATCACCTCAGAAAAAGTTGTGGATGCCCGCAAAGGTGTTGTGGAATTCCTGCTGCTCAACCATCCGCTCGACTGCCCAGTATGCGACCAGGCCGGTGAATGCGACCTCCAGAACCTCAGCTACGAGCACGGCTCTGAAGCTACCCGTTACGAATTCAAGCGCCGCACGTTCGAAAAAGAAGACATCGGCCCTTACATATCGCTGCACATGAACCGTTGTATCATGTGTTTCCGTTGCGTATTTACCGCTGATCAGCTCACAGAGCGCCGCGAACATGGCATTCTGGATCGTGGCGACCATGCGCAGATCAGCACGCTGCTCGGCACTGCGCTCGACAATGAGTTCATTGGCAATGTCATAGATGTATGCCCTGTGGGTGCGCTCACCGACAAGACTTTCCGCTTCAAGAACCGCGTTTGGTTCACCAAGCCTATGGACGCACACTGCAACTGCACCAAGTGTAGCGGTAAAGTGCGCCTTTGGATGCGTGGCGAAGAGGTTTTCCGCGTTACCGCCCGCAAAGACCAGTGGGGCGAAGTGGAAGAATGGATCTGTAACGACTGCCGTTTCCACAAAAAATCTGTGTCAGACTGGGTTATTGAAGGTCCATCCGTCATTTCGCGTAGCAGCGTGATCTCTCAGGGACACTATGCAGGCAACATTGGCACCACCGAAACACCTGTTCTGATAGATAAGGTAATAGGCAAGAAACCAAAACTGACATTAGACATTCATAGTATTAGTGATGTGAACAGACCTGAAATTGAACTTTCAAGAATTGAAGGCCCGGCTCACTCAGACGACTTTAAGAAGAACAAATAATTATATCGAACAGCCTTTCCTACTGCTCCTCGTTGAGTCTCAGGATTAGCTACAATTATTAACTAACTAAAATTACTTTTGCGCCACTATGCTGTTATTACAGATCGACACAGCGCTGATACTTGAAAAAGTGATCCTCATTTCGGTTATCCTGATGGGGTCACTCGGTATTGCCATGTATGCTACCTGGGGCGAACGAAAGGTCGCTGCCGTCATGCAGGACCGTATAGGTCCTAACCGCGCGGGTCCGCTGGGTCTGCTGCAGCCCCTGGCCGATGGTCTGAAACTCTTCTTCAAAGAAGAGATCATACCCGACCGGTCTACACGACTCATCTTCATCTTGGGTCCTTGTCTGGCCATGCTCACAGCCCTTATGACAAGTGCGGTTGTGCCATGGGGTCCCGACTATGTGACCGAGACAGGCCGCCACATCGCTTTCCAGGTTGCAGATATCAACATCGGTATCCTGTTCGTATTCGGCGTAGTGAGCCTTGGTGTGTATGGTGTAATGCTGGGCGGATGGGCGTCAAACAACAAATTCTCCCTCCTCAGTAGTATCCGCGCAGCCTCTCAGGC
>JBIKSN010000254.1:0-4624 GCA_044348585.1 Flavipsychrobacter sp. | reverse complement strand
CAGATAAAGTGTAGCCAGATGTTTTGCCTGGTCTTGGGTGCCCATTGTCCCGAACGCATGGTGAAGATCTTCCGCCTGGTTGAACCTCGATGCTTCCGGCAAGTACCCGCGCTTGGCTATCAGTGGTCCGAGCGTGGGGTTGTTGCCTTGGAGAAAAGAAATTACATGTTCAATTGATTGTATGTATTGATCTTTGAGGCTTGTTATCCTTTTTGAATTGGGCGACAGCGCTACAGCCGATAGCTCAACTTTTGAAAAAATGTCACTTATGCCTTTCTCTGAAAATAATTTTAATATAACATCTATCCCAAGATCTGCTTGTGCCGACGCGATACCCTTGGTATTAAGAAAACCCTTCAGATAGGCTGTCGCCGGATAAGGGGTATTAAGTTGCGTAAATGGTGGCGTCGCCAGAAATACTTTTGCTGCCAAAGGTCTGTTTTACGCAAATGTACCGCAATTCTCAAATGGTAACTGAAGGTAATGCTGTTTGATTATTCTCATATGTTTCATGGTGTAAGGTAAATCGTAAATTAATTAAATAATAACAGAATGAGTGGCCTGTTATTAAATCCTATGGAGAAGCTTGTCAAAGATAGGTGCGGCGCCTACACTCTTGCCTTTTCCTCCTGGCTGAAATATTTGAAGGGTTTTAAAATCAAAAATTATACGTTATCTTAGTGCCAAATTTTCCGACTATGAAAAGCAAAAAATACCTTCTTTCAGGGGTGTTTTCGCTGGTGGTTTTTGCCGCTGGTGCGCAAAACATTTCTACGAAGGTGGGCACCGGAGCCGCGGCCTATCTCGGCGATGGTGGTCAGGCAACAGCAGCCGCTATACATGGCCCGGCAGGTCTTCTGACCGATGGAACCAATAATCTTTATATAGCAGACCAGTATAATAACTGCATCCGCAAGGTCGATCCATTGGGTGTAATTTCCACAATTGCCGGCGACGATACTGCTGGTTTTAGTGGTGATGGCGGTCCGGCAACGGCAGCTCGCTTCAATCAGCCAACAGCCATTGCACGCGACAAAAATGGCAACTTTTACATAGCCGACAAGGACAATAACCGCATACGCAAGATCACGGCCACAGGCATCGTTTCTACCGTTGCCGGTAGCGGCGCGGCAGGTTTCAGCGGCGACAACGATACCGCTGTCTATGCCAAACTCAACCACCCTACGGGTGTCGCTGTAGATAGTGCAGGTAATATCTTTATTGCCGACCAGATGAACAATCGAATCCGCATGGTATCAACTGCCGGCATCATCACTACAGTGGTGGGTACAGGCGTCGCAACCTTTAATACAGATCTTCAGCCTTATCCATCTATGGTTGCGGTAAATAAGCCATACAGCGTAGCTGTTTCTCCATCCAATGAGGTCTATTTTGCCGATACCTACAACAATATTATACGCAAATACGACAGGGCAAATAATAAGGTTGTTACTGTAAAGGGTCGGAATGCGTTGTTGCTTTCTTTGGGCGAAGGCACAATGTCGCTCAATAAGCCAACCTGTATCACTTTTGATAATTTCGGTAATATGTACATTGCCGATGAGGGAAACCTGATAGTTAAAAAGCTGGATTCAGCCCGTATTTACAAGACTGTCGCAGGTTCCGGTACTTTCGGGTTCTCCGGTGATGGCGGTGCAGCGTTGTCTGCAAAATTTTCTGCCGCGCGCGGCCTGGCTGCGGACGGTGCCGGTAACGTTTTTATTTCCGATTTCCACAACGAGCGTGTGCGTTATTACAACGCACCGGTCGATGTAAAGTCAACTGTTAACGCCTCAGGTGCTTTCTCGGTTTACCCGAACCCTGCACACAATGGCAAGTTCACAGTAAATGTCAACCTGCAGCAACCATCTCGTATGGTACTGAATATCACGGATATAGCAGGTAAAATAGTATACAGCAGGCAGACAGAAACAAATTCAAAGGTTGACGTGCAGTTAACGCAGCCATCAGGTATTTATTTGCTGCAGGTAATTACCGATGATAATTTCTGGACAAGTAAAATTGAAATCAGTAACTAACATAACTTTGTAGCGTTTCCCAACGGAAATAGTGCTATAAATAAGATCACCAAGAGTAGTATTAAATAATGAAATACATGAGCAATAACAATACTCGCCGTAACAGGTTTTTTAGCGCGGTTCTCGCGGTTGTGGCATTTTCGTCGTTCGGTGCGAACGGACAGATCATTACCACTATTGCAGGTAACGGAAAGTTGGGCGCAACCGGCGACGACGACTATGCTGCTTATTCAACTGTAAATATCACAGGTGGACTGAAGCATGATAATAACGGTAATCTTTTCATTTCCGATCAGTACAATAACAAAATCAGGAAAATTGATTCACGTGGTGTCATCTCCACACTCGCTGGCTTCGGCTCTGCAGGTATGTCCGGCGATGGAGGCCCGGCCGTAAAGGCGAAAGTGAGCGCACCAATGGGCCTCGCAATCGATAAGATCGGAAACTTGTACTTCGCCGATTCCAAGAACAACAGGATCCGCAAGATCGACACTGCTGGCAACATTTCAACCGTTGCAGGTAATGGAATGGCAGGTTTCGCCGGAGATGATTCAGCAGCAACATTGGCCCGTTTGAATCTCCCTAAAGGTGTAGCCTTCGATAGCAAGGGAAATATGTTCATTGCCGATTGCAACAACCATAAGATCCGTAAAGTGGATACAAAAGGTATTATTACAACCGTTGCCGGTGCCGATACTACTTTCCATTTTTACTATGGCGATGGGATTAAAGCCATTGACGCATACCTCTACCAGCCATCAGATGTTATCGTGCTCAACAATGACGATGTTGTATTCACCGACGCTGCAAACAACGTCATCCGCAAGATCGACACAGCAGGCGTCATTACTACTATCGCAGGCTCAGGAAACAATGCTGGCTTTGGTGGCGACAATGGCCCGGCTAAAACGTCTCAAGTGAACTATCCGGTATCGCTGGCATTGGATCGCACTGGTAACATCTATTTCGCCGACTATTTCAACAATCGCGTTCGCAAGATCGGAACAGACGGTAAGATCAACACAATAGCCGGTGATGGTACGGCCGATAGGTCTAACATCGGTGACGGTGGCTTGGCGGTTGATGCATGTGTTACACGTCCTACTTGTGTCGCTGTTGACTCTGCGGGTAATCTCTTCATCGGCGAAAAGGCGAACAGGATCCGTTATGTATATCTCTCTGAACCTTTCGAAACTGACACACTGACAATATTCCCCAATCCATGCACCAGCAATACCAATGTCTTTATGTCTTCAATTCATGAAGAGTTGGCGACCATCTTTGTTTATGACATGACGGGCCGCTTGGTGAAACAGTCTGTTGGTCCAACTAACAAATATATCAACATCTCCTTCGAAGTTCCTGGTTTGTATACGATCTATGCAGTGTCAAAACGTGCAGTGTGGACAGGCCGAGTGAACCGCCTTCCTCAGTAAGAAACAAGTGAATGATAATAAAGCTAAAGGCTTGCCAAACGGCAAGCCTTTTATTATTTGTTCTGAAGCGATGCTACAAGGTCTATGTATTGCTGCATGGCATCTTCTTTTGTCGTGCCGCTGAGCCCCGACCATGCGTCATACTTGGCGCGGGCCACAAAATCAAAAGGATTGGATGGCGCCGGTCCATCGTTGTCGCCCTCTGTCGCCTGCTTGTACAAACTGTACAATTTAAGCAGTGTATCGTTATCAGGGCGGGAAGTGAGCAACTTACTGTTCTTCGTTGCTGCTTCAAATTGTTCTGCGAGGTTCATGTTGCATCAGGTTAATGAACGAATGTTTTCTCGCCCGCCGGTATTTCTGTTTGCAGGCTGTTTTCTGACGGCGGTATCGGGCAATTGAAGCCATCCGCATAGGCGCAGTAGGGATTGTAGCATTTATTGAAATCAAGTACTATCCTGCCGTTGATGATGTCGGTTATAGAAAGGTCAATGTACCTGCCGCCGCCATAGGTGCTTTCATAGTTCGTCTGATCACGAAAGGGTAAGAACAGATAGCTCTTGTAAGCCGTGTCCTTTACGAGGTCAATGCCCTGATATGCATGCAACGTATATGTCTCACCCTTCAGGCTGAACGTAAGCGTGGCATACTCTCTGAACGGTTTTTGCTTCCCGCTGCGTGTGGGTATCATAAACGGCTGGCTGCCGGGTGTTTCTTTCACTTCCGCCAACACCCTGTATGCAGGGTCTACCGGGAAAAAGTGAATGTCCTTAGCCTGATGTGGCTTTATGGGCGCACGTTTATCTTCAAGCAGTTCCTTTATATAATGTTCCCGGTGTTTGGCGATACTGTCCTTAAAGCTCTGCGCGGTAGCATGGGTGATGCAACTAACCAATAACGCTATCGTCAATAGTCTTTTCATGTCGAATACTGTCGGTCAGGCTTTTATATAGTGATGTCTTCGTCGTGGGCAGTTGCCTGGGTCTTCTCCGGGCGCATCTGCGGGAAGAACAATACATCCTGTATAGATACCTGGCCCGTAAGCAGCATCGCCAGTCGCTCGATACCGAAGCCGATGCCAGCAGTTGGTGGCATGCCATACTCCAGCGCACGCAGGAAGTCATAGTCAATGAACATGGCCTCGTCGTC
>JBIKSN010000240.1:0-5031 GCA_044348585.1 Flavipsychrobacter sp. | reverse complement strand
GTAGGCAGCAATCCACGTTCCAGCACCATGATGCGTGTCGCAGGAAACCTATCACGCAACTCCAGCGCATGACTCAGCCCAACAATACCCGCGCCAACTACCACATGGTCATACCGGTAAAAACTCGCTTTCTCCCAATAACTGAACATAGAACAAATGTAAACAGAGACGTCTACATCTTCACAACTTTCACAACGTGCTGTTTCGTAAGTGACACAGCCTTTAGTACATAGGTCCCGGTTGCCAACGCAGTCACATCAATTGTGTACGGACTGTTATATCCCCGATTGAAAAAACCGCTCGACGACAACAAGCTCCTGCCGGCAAGGTCAAAGATCGAAAAATCGATATTCTGCTCTGTATCTGCCGCCACTATCAACGTCAGCAGATGGTTGGTAGGATTGGCAACCACCTCCAGCCATACCGGTGGGGCAAAAGGTTGCAATGTATCGGTGATGCTGAGCAACCGCCGGTGTGCGCAATTCACGTCAGGAATACCGTATCCCCTTTGTGGTCCGGGCGCTGCATAAGAGTCCGCGCATTTAATGATCACATCCCTTATGTCGTGAGGTCTGGCCGTCGGCAGCGACTGCCAAAGACATGCTGCCCACCCTGCGATCTGTGGCGTGGAGAACGAGGTTCCGCTCGTGCCGCCATACCCCGGACCGATAAAAACCGCAGCCGCCTGTCCCATCGCGCATACATCAGGTTTCACCCTGCCTGCCGCGTTAGGTCCATAACCGCTGTTAGGTGCCATTGTACCGGTGTAGTCAACTGAGCCGATGGTGAGCGCACTGTCTGCATCACCCGGAGTCAACACCATATTCCACGCGCCTCCGCCCTCATTGCCTGCACTCGCCACAAACAGCATACCCTTTTGGGTAGCCATATTGGCTGCCTGAGCACCTACCGTTGTCTTACCATCAAAATCTGTAGCGAAAACAAAATTATCTGCTGCGTTATCAAATGTATTATATCCGAGCGAACTCGTGACAACATCTGCTCCTATACTGTCAGCGCGTTCAGTGGCCATCAGCATATTATAGAGCTCTATGATCTGCTCCGAATTCCCGTCTTCACTTATATACAACGCATACGAGGCCATTGGCGCGGCGCCTACATAAGTATTCGGAACGTAGCCGGCCATAGTAGACAAAGAACGTGTACCATGCCAGCCATACCCGTAAATGAAATCAGTTTGCAACGTAAAGTTGTACTTATCTACCAGTCTGCCACCGCTCAGCATACTTGCAAAACCGGGATGCGTGTCCACGTCTGTGAACCCTTCATCTATTACCGCTATCAATTTGCCGTTGCCTGTATATCCTGCATCATGCAGCAGGTCGCCGTGTACAAGTGCGGTTTGCTGCCACGTGTTACCATAATAAACGCTACTTCCTGTACCCTTCTGAGCCGTATTCGCATCCTGCCTTATCGGCCGGTGAAGACTGTCGGCATAATACCCTACAAACCGGGTGCCTGCTACAAATGACTTACCGTCCAGTGTG
The DNA here is from genome assembly GCA_044348585.1 of Flavipsychrobacter sp. GTDB lineage: Bacteria > Bacteroidota > Bacteroidia > Chitinophagales > Chitinophagaceae > Nemorincola. Next base: position 3,523 of record JBIKSN010000240.1, on the reverse strand, counting down.
TGTATGTCGGCAGAATCTGTAAGCAACAAGATACACAAGTTCAACCACCGCGATGTACCATGCAATTTTCCACCGGTCAGCGTTCGAACACTGTCCACATACGCGGGATTCACCGGCAGATCGGACGCATCAACGGCAATTCCCTGACTGGTTCTTCTTGAAATCGCCCTTGGCGAAAGAAAACTTGCTGGGCTGGTAATACTGTATGGGGTTCCTGTTTTGTCGGCAAAGCGCACCACATAGGCATACTGCACGGCAAACGATTCGTTGCACACTATTAGTGCAAGCAGAAGAGAAATAATGGCACTACGGCACATATTCTTAGTTATGGTCTATAGCCTGCATCACTACCGAGTAACCGTTCACGCACTTGGGCTTGTACGCTTTGTACGTCCAGTGAGTCAGCTCCTTGTACACAAGACCTACGTTGTAAGCGTATACCGCTTTTGAATAGGTACGCAAAGCCGATACCTGCGAGTCGACTGCAGGGTAGTTGATAGATTCGTCATTTTCCAACACAGTCACGGTGTTGTCGAAATTCACAAACCCGGTATTGTAAGACTTGTTGACGTTGCGGTAATTATAGTTCCAGTCTTTCAAAAAGCTGAACTGCGTATCGGATACAGGTGCAAAAGCATTTCCTTTCCATGACTTACCCTCTTCAATTGGGAAAACAAGTTTAGTGTACTTGATATTCGCCTCCGTCCAGTTAAGTCCGGTAGCCGTTGGGTTCAGAATAACAACGCCTATCGGCTTCCAAACTGCACCCTCGTAAGGACGGGAAAACACGTCCAGGATGTACGATAGCTTGTAAGTAAAGTTCTTGCGGTCAGTGAACGTATCAGTCACCACATATTTCATCTGCGACTTCACACGGTACTGAGAGCACGAATCTTCGTTGTAGTAGATCGAATCCACCGCGTAGGTAACGTACTTGCCGAATTTCAGCGGAAAATAATTGCGTGTAGCGTCACCACTTTCCGTCTGGCGCTTTTTGCAGGAAATAAAGGTCATAGTACTGATGGCAGCAACCAGCAAAAACGTAACAATTTTATTATTCATACGATACCTTGATGCAAATAATTCACGTAAATATAAGTAAAGAATTCGAAAAGGGTGAATTTCTTGTCCGTTCCCTTCTCCATCGGTGATGCTCACCTTTACCGGTCGGTCCGCCCGAAAAACTACAGCCCCGCGTTCTTCAGGGCTGTAACTATTGGATTCAAATGTCCGTTTTTATCATTTATCCCCAAACCTATACCCAATCGTCAGCCTGATAAAGGGCACACCGAATGGTTTATTAAGATCAGTACCGCCTTGCAGGTTCGCCGGTACAAAACTCTGCTGCAACATTGCATCGGCCAACCACCGCTTCTTGAATTCGTAGCTTACACCCAGCATGTACCCCATGCGCATCAGACCCGATCGGTCATCCGGATAGGCCGGCCCCGCGTAGTTTGCCAAAGGTGTACCGGTATAATTCAGACCCGTTGTTGTTGGTAGGATCGCTGGTGCTGTCACTGGCAACACCGTACTAACTTCTCCTTTCGCCGTCTGATCGGTCCATACTTTGGTCTCCTCACGTACGCCTTGCTTCTTGCTGTAGACCATGTTCAACCCTCCATACACCCCGAATTTCGGCGTCACGTCAAAACGCAACAACACCGGAAGTTCGAATTCCAGATACGTTCCACCTGTTTTGTAGGTCTTAACGATAGAGTCATACTTTTCGGTGTACTCGTAGTTTCTGCGCCATAAAGTATCTCCTGTCATCACCAGATACAAAAGCGCACTATCAACCAGCCTGTAACCTCCTGTACCCGACTTACTTTCATAGTAATTACCTGGGTTGCCTACAGTTCGTGCCTGCTGGCGCACACCCTTAATGGCCGGCTGCACCATAATAGATAACTTTTTACCCAACCTATACTGCAAAAAGGGGGATACAGCGACCTTATTACTACCCGCCCCCACCAATGCCATCTCAAAACCACCCTTCAGGCCCACAGCCCATTTTGTCAGCTTGCTCATATTATCAGTCGCACTATCCTCCTTCTTGCCTGCCACCATAGAATCGATCGCTTCCGGTTGTTTTGTCTCATCCACTTTCTTTGCGGGTTCATTCTTCGCAGACTGTAGCACTTTAGCCTCCTGCACACTGTCAGGTGCTTTGTCATCCACATCTTGTTTGCCTTTTGCAGGCTTGCCCCCGGCTTTCTCCTCAGCGGCAGGTTTGGCTTTCACCACCGGAACATTGGCCGCAACCATCGATGCACTGCTCACTTTACCCTTTCCCGCAACCATTGATGCCGGAGATCCCGCTCCGCGCACCGACCCATCTTCACCAATCCCCGCCACAGCAACTTTGCCAGATGCAGGTCCCTTTCTGCCAACCCCGCCCTTGTCTGCTTCAACCTTTCCATCCTCTCTTTGCGTTTCTGCTTTCGCTTGCGCTACTGGACGTTTACCTGTTGACGACACAACTTTGGCCATCTGCACATCACTTCCTTTTTGCGCTTGTTTTGAATGTGCAGATTGTACTCCATGCTCTTTATTAGCTCCTTTATTTGCGGCAACCTCATCTCGTGTAGCAACATAGCCAGCAGCAGGCAGATCTCGCTTTTCAGGCGTCTTTGCACTTATCAAAGTCTCCTTCTTAACAACACCGTCTTTACCACTTGCAATAGTTTTAGCAACAGTGCTTGTCACGCTTTCTTTCTGAGTATTTGCAGCTGCACTCTTCTTTCCATTTGCCAACTCTGCAGCAACTTCCTGCACACCTGCCTTCTGCGAGGCTGCGCCTTTTGTAGTGGCGGCAGCAGCAGAAGTAGCCACTGGTTGATCACTTGCAGCTCCAGTCGCTTTTACAGGCTTTTCCGTCCCTGTAGCTGCAACTTCTTTCACGCCCGCCTTCGGTTTCGCACCACTGTTTTTGTTGTTCGCTACAGCCAACAGAGCCGCAGGTTGAGTGCTTGCCGCTGCAGCCGGAGTCACTGGTTCTTTTTTCTTCGCACGCAGTACAGCATGCGTCTCTGCCGACTGAGACATACCCTGCCTGGCTTTCTTCTCTTCTTTCTGTGCCACTACCTGCTCACTGCGCACGACAATCACCTCAGGCGCCATTTCGTCACCTGGCGTTGTAACCGCAGCAATCCTTTCCGGTTTAACGGGTGCCTCATTCAATGCTTCAGGCAATTCTGCAACGGCTATTTTATGTCTTCCGCTTTGGGCGGCACTTGCATATTGTCTCCTTTTTGCAGCCGCTGTCTCTTCATGTCGCGGAGCTACAGGTTCATCAAACTCATCATAACTATACATGGTTGTTCCCACAGTAGGGGCATTGGCGGTAGCCTTTACATCTTCTGTACTCGCTTCCGTCATGTCGTTCGCAACCTGCGCCTTTTTTGCTCCTTTTGACTTTGTGTGGCCACTCTTTTTCTGGTCATTTTTCACAACACCCGGCCTTTCTGCAACCACGTGGTCATGATCAACGTTCACACTCAACTTTTCATTACGCTCTGCT
>JBIKSN010000239.1:0-5049 GCA_044348585.1 Flavipsychrobacter sp. | reverse complement strand
AAAAGGAATTGAGTATCCTGAAAAGGCTACAGGTGCTGATAGTATTCTCTATAACTCGTTACTTGACCATCTGACCAAAACCATTTCGAGGGTTGACGGGGTGACAACTGTGAGCGATGCCCTGAGGTCGCTGCTTATAGAAACGGCAGGCGCCACCGGAGGGTGCGCCGTAGTGCCGTGTTGTGTGTCGGCGATAGTTGCCGGTAACAAGAGAAATGAGCTAAGGAAAAGCTGGGGGGTGGCTGAAGACGAAATTGTAGTGGTGTATTCAGGCACAACTGCCGCATACCAACATTTGGAGGACCTTACAATACCCTTTATGAAGGCGCTGATGGAAGCAGATAGTAAGATCAGACCTGCATTTTTCTCGTCCCAAATAGACAAGATCACAGTGATGCTGCAGAATGCCGACGTGCATATGGAAAGGGTATTGCTGAAGAAATTCAAGCAGGATGAGGTAGGTGGCGCACTGTCTGCTTGCGATGCCGGTATCCTCATCAGGAAACCTACGCTGGTAAACAGAGTGGCTAACCCGGTGAAAATTGCTGAGTATCTGGCAGCAGGGTTGCCTATCATTATAGAGAAGGGGGTAGGAGGGGTAGCCGACGAAATGTTTGGGAAAGGAATACTAAAAGGTGTTACATTGACGGCTTCTGATGCCAACATGGTGAGCCTGGTTACAGACACCGTTTCGTGGCTTAATGGGGATCTAGCCGGCAAGCGTGCAGTGGTACAGGATTATGTACGTTTAGTGTACTTGTGGAGTGCCGCCATACATGTGAGCAGAGAATTGTACCAAAGGGTACTCAAAAAGCATTCGTAAAAGTCAGATGATTTATTTACTTTTGCTTGTCTAAAACATTTTAAAATAATACAATCATGGGAAGAGGTGATAAACGTACCAAAAAAGGTAAAATAACATCGGGTAGCTTTGGTAAGGCGCGTACTGCACGTACCGGTAAGAAAGCTGCTGCAAAAGCAGAAAAGAAAGCTTAATTTAATAGCCGTTTCTTAGCTAATTCGAGGCCGTGCCGTAACTGGACGGTCTTTTTTTATTGATGTATCATCCACATTTCCAATGGACGCACTTTTTCATTCGGTCTCGCTCGCTGACCGGAAATTTCTTGTAACCGGCGGTGCCGGCTTCATCGGGTCACACATAACGGCATATCTGCTGCAGCACGGTGCGCGCGTGCGCGTTCTGGATAACCTCGCTACAGGTTTGCCGTCAAACGTTGCTCTATTTCGCGATCATCCCAACTACGAGTTTATGGAGGGGGATATTCGTGACTTTGACGTGTGCACGCGTGCTACGCATGGAGTAGAGTATGTTTCTCATCAGGCCGCTTTGGGGTCGGTGCCCCGGTCGGTTAAAGATCCGGTATCGAGCAACGAAGTGAATGTGAGCGGATTCGTAAACATCCTGACCGCTGCCAAGGATAGTGGTGTGAGGTCATTTGTTTATGCGTCGTCTTCATCGGTTTATGGAGACGAGCCAAATCTTCCAAAGGTGGAACATAGGACAGGGAATCTTTTGTCGCCATATGCCGTGACCAAAATGGCCAACGAACTGTATGCCAATGTCTTTTGCGGCTTATACGGAATTCGTGTTGCCGGATTGAGGTACTTCAACGTTTTTGGCCCAAGACAGGATCCCAACGGTCCTTATGCCGCGGTTATTCCGCTTTTTGTGTCCGGTATCATCAACCGCACTCCGGTTCACATAAACGGTGATGGTGAGCAGACAAGGGACTTTACCTATGTTGATAATGCCGTTCAGGCCAATGTACGGGCAATGTTGGCAGAAGGTCCCGCTGCATTTGGCCAGGCTTACAATGTGGCTACAGGAAATAATTACTCGGTGAATTTTCTTTACCGGTCCATTGCCGAAATTCTTGGAATTGACCATGCACCTGTCTATCGCGAACCGCGAGCCGGTGATATCAGAGATTCTCTGGCTGATATTTCAAAAGCACAGCACTTGTTGGGATATGAGCCTACCCACCAATTTATGGATGGTTTGAGGGTAACAGTAGATCACTTCAGAAACTACTATAGCTGATAAATAACCTTAATTATGTTGCGAAAAAAACTAACTATTCTTTCGGTTATCTTAGTTCTCTCCCAAATTGTTTCCTTTGGCCAGGAAAAATCACTGTTGTGGGAGATCAGCGGGAAAGGACTGAAAAAGCCTTCTTATTTATTTGGAACGATACACCTGATCTGCAGGCCTGATTATGTGTGGTCCGATAAGATGACCAAGGCGTTTGATGTTACTGAAAAGGTTTGTCTGGAGATGGATCTGGATGATATGAATGTAATGATGGAAGTAAGTACCGGATTGATGGACAAGACCGGTAAGAAGCTTTCCTCATATTTCAACAAGTCTGATTACGCACGGCTGAAGGCTTATATGAAGGATAGTGTTGGTATGGATCTTGCCATGTTTGAAATGATGAAGCCGGTGGCATTGCAGACCATGATGGTGACTAAGAGCGCGACTTGCGATGAGGCGGCGTCCTATGAAGATAGTTTGATGAAAATAGCCAAGACACAAGGAAAGGAATTGCTTGGTCTTGAAAGTGCGAAAGATCAGCTTGATGCGCTGGAGAGTATTCCTGTGGATACGGTTATAGCCGGGATAATGGAAGTTGTGGATGGAAAAGACAATGGTGCCGGTGAGGCCGAGTACGGGAAATTAGTAGCAGCATACCGCGATCAGGACATCGCGCTCATGCAAAAATTGATCCTTGAATCTGAAGGGTTGGGTGGTACTGCCAAGACACTGGTAGACGACAGAAACAAAAAGTGGATCCCGCTGATGGAAGAAATGATGAAAAGCAACTCAGTCTTTTTTGCTGTTGGTGCGGGCCATCTGGCCGGGAAAAACGGCGTTATCTCTTTGTTGCGAACTGGTGGATATACCGTTAAAGCAGTGAAATAGCGGGGATCTTTTACTTGATGTTCTGAGAAAAGATAGCCTGAGACTTGTGTATCAGTTGATCCTTCTTCGCAAGAAAAAGATCGAGTTTGTCTTTTGGAATACGCAGGTTATAGAACGGGGTGGGGTATGTGTTCAGTAAGAATAACTCATAATCAGCGTTCCACCGTGATACCAACTTCTTATCCATTCCTAGTTCCTGGCAAGTCATTTCCAAATGAAGCGGTTCAGTGATGCGCACAATGGTCATACTTTTCAATTCTTCATCTGTAAACTGAGCTTTTTTATCCGTTGTTTTCGCAACGCCGGTGACAGGTGTATTTAGTCCTGGTATTGTCTTCCCTGCTTCGGCTTTCTTTAGCAGATTTAGTTCCTCTTCCTTTCCGAATTTGAAATCTACGGGTACACTTCCCAGATTGATAAACTTACTTAGGTTTTCGAAGATACTTGCCGTAGCGATGAATGCCAGAACGTGACCTTGTGTTTCCCTCGGAAGGTATTCCTTAATATCCCAGAAATTGCGACTTCCGGTACGTTCTATGGCGCGTTGTACGGGTGTCGGTCCGCTGTTGTACGCAGCGATCACCAACAGCCAGTCATTCAGTTGACTATATAGTAATTCAAGGTACTTTGTGGCAGCGGTTGTTGATTTATACCAGTCAGTGCGATCATCGCGGTGCCTGTTTACAGACAACCCCATCATTTTCGCTGTAGATTCCATCAGTTGCCATGGGCCAACTGCACCAGCCCTGGAAACTGCCTTATGGTTCAGTGCGGATTCAATTACGGCGAGATATTTGAGTTCCTTTGGTAATTGTTTTTTCTCCAGTACATTGTCGATAACAGAGAAAGGTTTGGTGCTTGAATTCTGTACACTGTTGAGTGTCTTGTTGTGCGCCTCAAGGTAGTTGCGTACATAGTTGTTAACGTACTCATTCTTTTCGCCAAAGTATGACTTGGTACCTGCAAGCGGAACTGGGCCATATTTCGGTGTTTCAATTGGCGACAGAACAGCAGGCTCAGCGGGTTGTACCAATGGCTTTGCGGCCGGTGGTTGGGTAGGTTTGACAATTAAAGTAGATGGAGATGGTGCGGCAGCAATTGTAACTTGCTCCTGCACTGCGGCAGGGGCAGGTTTTGCTACCGGTTTGGCAATTATGAATGAATCTTTTGATTCAGATGAAACGGCAGAGCTGGAAACACGAATTTTGCCTGACCCGGGTCTCTGCCCATAAGAAACTGATGCCGAGAGGATCAGCCCGGTAAGTGCAAGCAAAAAAGTATTGTATTGCATGATCTATCGTTTTTAAGCGGTGAAGCATGCAACCCGTATAGGGAAGCCGGTGAAAAAAAAGGATGAATTCGGCGAATAACGAGATCCGTTGATTCGAAATTAGTTTTTGGGAGTGTTATCTTTCTCCTTCAGGCCAGATTCGATCTCATTCTTAATGCCATCTTTCGCATCGTTGAACTCACGGATACCTTTACCGAGGCCTCTTGCCAATTCAGGTATCTTCTTTCCTCCAAATAACACAATGATGATCAATAAAAGGATCATCAATTCGCCTGAATTAGGCATTCCCATCAACAACTGCGGAAAAATATTTAATAATGACATTAGAATTAGTATTTAAGATATAATGAAACAGTTAATCTAATACAGGTGCAAAGTTAGCAATTTTTGCTATCAGCAGTAGTATTTTTATATTTAGTATTCAATTTTTGTTTTATATTATTGGCTGCCTAAACTATACCAAAGTGTATTGAGGGCATTATGCCAACATAGTAACAGGGTTTTCGAGATAGGTTTTCAGTGTTTGCAGGAAACGTGATCCTACCGCACCGTCAACCACACGATGGTCGCAACTCAAAGTTAGTTTCATGAGGTGGCGGATAACCATTTGCCCGTTTTCAACAACAGGTGTAGGGGTGATCTTGCCAACTGCAAGTATGCAACTGTCAGGTGGGTTGATGATAGCCGTGAATTCATCGATGTCCATCATACCAAGGTTGGATATCGTGAACGTATTGCCGGTAAACTCGTTCGGCTGTATCTTCTTAGTTCGGGCTTTTTCTATCAGCGATCCTGCTTCGGCCGATATCTGAGA
>JBIKSN010000029.1:0-19159 GCA_044348585.1 Flavipsychrobacter sp. | reverse complement strand
TCTGGCTGTCCATCAGGTTCACTTTAGCGGTAAATGACGCTACCGTCACAGGTGCTGGTGCACTATACGCCGATGCATGCTGGGTCGGAGCCACGCTCGCTGCACCCGCCAAAAGGAAACATGCTACTAAAATACGTTTCATTGTAGTTGAATTTTATTGATAAAGGTAATAAAATGAATTAAAAAATCTGCTATTCACTATCTAAGACAGTAGCACCCCCCTCATATAGTTGGGTCTTATACTTCAAAGATGGCGATTTTAACAATTCGCCCAGCCCCAGCTCACTCCATTTAGCATCTATTTTAGCAATTGTCGCGTCATCTGCAGCTATGATGTTCGGCCACGGCCTGTCAAAGTTATCGTGCCTTTTCGTCTTCCTCGTTCCGTCCAGCCCCAGTATCTGCTGGTGTGTTCCTGCATACATATTGTCCCTTCTCGGGTCCAGATTGTTGCAGAAACGCCACAACACATCAGCAATATCATGTATATCTACCGTGTGCTCCACATATATTACCATTTTCACACCCTCCATTCCGGGCGCTACTGCAATTCGTGTGTGTAGGTCCCGCACATGGCCGGGTCTGTCCTTTTTCATAGACACCATCAGCACCGGTATCTCCCATTGGCGCATCAGCACTTCATTCACTCCGTTCACCTCAGGCATATCTGCCATTATCTGCTGGGCCGAGAACGCTGCCGATATCTTGTAGGGCTTCAGCACCTCGGTCTGCTCTTCTTCAGTTTTCCTCGTACCGTCTATGCACATCTTTCCGCCAAAACCCATCTTCGAACAGCTATGGTCCAACACATCCATCGGCCCCTGACTGAAATATATATCGGTCACAGGGTTCAGATTGTCAAATACTTCCTTCGCCAGTTTCCCGTAATCATCTATTTTTATTCCGTTCTGCTCCACACCATTGGCCAGCACCAGTATCTTGTTAAACATCATCTGCCCTGCCCCCCACATCGCGTTCATCACTTTCTGCCCCTGTCCCGCATATTCCTTGTTGATCGTTGCTATCACCAGATTATGGAACACACCCTCCACAGGCATATTCATATCAGTGATCTCAGGCACCATCGTCATTTTTATCGGCGTCAGGAAGATGCGCTCGGTCGCCTTCCCTATCCATGCGTCTTCCTGCGGCGGAATGCCAACGATTGTCGCCGGGTATATCGCGTCCTTTTTATGCGTTATCGCCGTCACATGAAACCTCGGATACCAGTCTGCCAGCGAATAATAACCTGTATGATCGCCAAACGGTCCTTCCCATATCAGTTCTTCACTCGGGTCCACATATCCCTCTATAATAAAGTCTGCATCTGCAGGCACTTCTATTTCCGGCTGGGTGATGCAGCGCACCATCTCCACCTTCTTCTTCCTCAGAAACCCTGCCAGCATGTACTCATCCACATTCTCCGGCAATGGTGCTGTTGCGGCATACGTATACACTGGGTCTCCGCCCAATGCCACCGCCACCGGCATAAGCTTACCCAACTTCTTATATTCATTGTAGTGACGCGCCGATACTTTGTGCTTATGCCAGTGCATGCCCGTCATTTGCTCATCAAACACCTGCATACGGTACATTCCAATATTGCGCATACCCGTGTTAGGGTCCTTGGTGTGTATCGCCGGCAGGGTGATGAATCTACCTCCGTCCTCTGGCCAACACTTCAGCACGGGTATCTTACTGAGGTCAGGCTTTGCCATAACCACTTCCTGACAGGCACCCCGGCCACCTACCACTTTCGGCATGTAAGACGCAAATTTGCCCAGTTCAGGCAACATGGCCAGTTTATCCAGGAGACTTGCCTTGGGTGCAGACATCTTCTTCATCAGACTGTCTATATCGTTCATCACCTCATCCAGGTCCTTCACACCCAGCGCTATACACATCCTCCTCTCGCTGCCCATCCCGTTTATAAGCATCGGGAACTGGGTCCCCGTGTTCTCAAACAGCAATGCCTTGTTCCTGTCAGGTGTCTTAGACACCCTGTCCGTTATCTCAGATATCTCCAGCTCCGGATCCACAAATGTCTTTATCCGCACCAGCTCTCCTGCTTCTTCCAGCTTTTCTACAAACGCTCTCAACGATTTATATGCCATGCAACAAAGGTAGCAAGGTCAGCCTTACCAGCGTCCATTGCTACCTCTCCCGGTCATAGATTCTATATATTCTTAAATAAGGCTATTCACCTGCGGTCAGTACACCCGTTATTACCGGAGTCACAGCAACATACGTTAGTCCCGACTGTGTGCTTCTGTCATCAAATGTCAGACTGTATCGTATTTCCCGCACCCTATACCCGTCCGTTCTCTTTTGGCTTTTCGCGGATGTCCTCATCAGATACCCGAACCCCTCTCCCGCACTCCACCCATGCAGCGCTTTGTTCAACTTCCATTCCAGCTCATAATACCCCAGTGCCGCCTCCTTATACTCCTCCGGAGTACCGCTGGCCGTCGGCCCGTTCGGCGCAAACCCCAGCAACACACATACCGTCCCCTCCACCGTTTGCACGTTCGATCCCAAATTGTCATATGCAAACGTTTCCATGTCTATCAGCACACACGGCCATTGCACCGCGGGCCGGCCCTTCGTGTTCAGTTGCCCTCTGTCCTGGTCCACACAGGCGATCTCAGGCACCACAGCTCCTATGCGCTCCTGCATGGCTGTCAATAATATCGAAAATGGCGAATTCATCTCTCTTCAGTTTTTTGTTTTCCGCTACCTTATTCTTTCACTGGCACTCCATAGGTTTCACTCCAATATTCCTTTGGTATGGTCACTATCCCATGTAGCTCCTTGTCTATCGCCACTCGTTTGTACAACTGTTCCACGTCCATTTCTCTGGCAAAAACAAACCTGCCACCTTCCGTCTCGTACCCATAAGATCGCAATACTCTCAAAAACGGCCCGGAGTTCAGCATCGATGCCGTATAGGCTATGTCAGCCTTCGTTATCTCAAATTGCTGCTCCTGGTGAATTTTGCTTTGGGCATATCCCGCGCTCTTGCTACTATTCGTCGTTTCTGTATTGCCAAGCACCGTCACAGATATTTCCTCATTCAGTGCCTTCACAAACGATAGCTGCAATCCGCCATCACTATTGGCCTGCTTGCCGTCTTTTATTTCAAAGTCAGCCTGCCTCGGTATCATCATCGACAGTGAACTACCGCTTTCATCCAGTATCTTCCTCAGCTCCACCCGCGTCTGTTCATCATAAGAATCATACTTGATCACCCTCACCGGCTGCCCGAATAGCTCTATGAACTGTGCCCAGTCGGCCAGGCCACCCCTTTTGTACAGGCAATATGGTGCGCACTTCAGCAACAACCCCAGATCATTTGGCGCACCCATCACCCAGATATTGGGCACACCCCCATAAGCTATCCCGTCCTGTCCGCCCTGCTCGTACGATATTATACCACGCTCAGGCTTTATATGCTTTCGTGGTATCTTATGGAAATTCAATTCCGGCCCTGGTAGAAACTCAATCCCCGATATCCCCCACAACAACGTTTCCACTATCGTCTTCACTATCTCCCTGAATCCCGCAGACCTTATCAGCTCATCCATCTCGGGTATATGGGCGCCGTCCCGCTCAAAACGGATCACCTTATTCAGCACCGCGTTCACCTTCTTGCTCGTCACGCCCGTCAGGTGCCCGTCCAGCATTATTTCTTCATACAGATCATATAGCCGGGTCCTGTTCGGGTGGCTCACCGACTCCGCACTGGTCAGCGCAGCGCGCCACCACGCAATGTCTTTCTTGCCCCTGTCCACCGACCGCACATTTATTTCATTGATTATGATCGACTTACCCCTGTCTTCTTTTCTGGTCATAAATCTTTAATTTGCTTTTTCCTTGCTTCTCCTGTTTACATAAGTTATCTTTACAACACCCCCACCCGCTAACAATTCCAAAACAAATTGTTTCATTAGTGATCTCGATAAATGAGAAGGATACTCACTGAGTTTTACAGTTGGATGTTCAAGCTGACAAGCGCCAAAATGCCCGCATACATTGGCGGCATCCTCTACGTCAGTGCCATGAACTATATTATAGTGAACGGACTTGTCCTATTGGTTCAGGGCCTTTTCAGTTTCGCCTCTCTGGCGCTTATGTTCTTCCGCTTCCCCATCTCTTTTGCCACCCTGTTTCTGTTCATTGGCATCACCTACTGGCTTACACCCAATGCCCAAACGGTCGCTAAAGACGCAAAAAAGAATCACAGCCATACTACCCTCATTCTGTACACAGTATTCGCGCTCGTGTTGTTTCTGTACAAACACTTCGGCGACTGGCTTTTCGTCTGACCGTTAGTAATGGTTGCTCCTTCGCTCGTTGCTGCTCCAGTTCACTGCATTACTGTCCTGAGGTGCATTTGTCGATGGTATTGCATATGGCCACCCCTCAGGTACAGCCTGACCGCTCATAATACTCTTTAGTGTACTTAACGCGTCCGCATAGGCCGTCCTGAATACCGAGATCTCAGTTCCGTTATTAGATAGGCGCAACAGATGCCAGCAGGCGACATCCTTTACAAGTTGTTTCAGCAACTCATCTTCCACCATAGGCGCTTCACTCTCCGTCCCGAACAATGCTGTCAGGTCATATCTGCCTAGGTATAGTTTCACTTCCTGCTCAGCGGCAATAATAGCTCTGCTTAAAATGGTATTGTCGTCCCGCGTTAGCGCGGCTGTCACTTCCGGATACAGATGCGTATCCAGTTCAGTTGGTGTAATGATAGGCATGGTTTATAGATTACTTATTGTTTAGGTTACTCTTCGTCCTCTTTTTCTTTCTTCCTCCCCCTCACGGGCTTTTCGGTTTCCTCGTTTTCTTCCTCTTCGGCTTCTTCTTCTTCGTCCTCTTCACCGGTCTTTTTCTTGGGCTTGGCTTTAAGTGGTGGTTTCACCGCCGCTGGTCTGCGGGATGCGGGTGTTGTTTTCTCCACTTCCAGTTGTTCTCCTGTTGGTCGCACCAGTATTATCCGTTTCAGGTTCCTGTCAAATGTCAGTTCATACACATTCGCACTGTTGTCTCCCATCACCAGCTGAATGTATCCCTTTAGAAACTTATCGTCCGGCTGCTCGTTCATCGAATCCACAACCGCATAGATCTTTCCTATACCCTTACCCTCATTCTTCAGCTGAGCCAGTTTCCTACGCTCATCACTGAACTCGGTAAGCGTCAGTATCTGCCGCCTGAACACGGTATAGTCCACCCGGTCCCTATTGGCCGCCTTCCTTTCCTCGGTTGCTTCCTTTCGGTCGTCCTTATCTTTCTGCTGGCCATATCCTGCCAATGTGCTCAACATAAGTATTGTTGCAAGAAGTACGTTTCTCATTATCCGGTTTCATTTATGGGTAGGTCACAAAGGTCATAATTTTCATTTGTTCATTTTTTCCTTTTTTTCTCAGTTATCATCCGTCATCAGTATCTCTTTTCATTCACCCTTGCGCCATAACTGATTCCCTTCAGCTCACTCGCTGTTTTCGTCCGCGATATCAACTGCCACACTGCCCCTTCCACCGCGTCGGGTCCGTCATCATTCGCCCTGCTTCCCGGCCCGAATGAAAGAAACTGTTGCTCCAGCGTTTTCATATGAGGGTTATATCTTTCTGCTTCATTAAAGTACAGATACCCGTTCCTTAGCATCGGCTCCAGCAAACTTTCTATCCGCATATACTTATTCCCCTTCTTTCTTCTGTCCTGCATTACGGGTACATGCCTTCCTCTTTGCTTACCCACCTCATTAACTTCCTTTATCAGCATATCCTGCAGAAATACATCTTCCATCAGGTAATAGCACATTGCCCCACCCACTTCATCCATCATAAGGTAGTGCCACTCTATCATCTCCATTGTGGTCGCCTTCGCTACAAAGCACTTGATCACATGAAACTCGTTGCGCCACTTACCCACCAACACAGTCGCTTTGTAGTCACCGGTAGTCGTGTACGAAGGATCGGTATAACAAACCAGCAGCTCATACTCATTCATCGGCAACACTTCCTTATGTGGTATCGCCCCGAACACCGCACCCTCCTTCAACGGATTATTAAAATACTCTTTCTGCTGTGCCGCATAACTCTTCTGGCTCAATACCCGGTCTATATCTGCTTCGCTGTTCTTCTCTGCCCATACCGATCGCCCTGCATCATCCCGTATATTCACAACCTCAGTATGGTCCGCAATTTCAGTTGCTCTTTGTATGCAAGAATCTATCGATATCCTGTTCCCGCAAAAGATAATAGTAGTCGCCGCCGATACCGATCGTGTCCCTATTGCCGCTTCCTCTATCCAGCGCCATTTTTGCGCCACCAGTTCGGGGTTCAGGCAATCAGCGTCTGTATCTACATCATCAAACAGCAAAACATCCGGCCTTACTTCCTCATTCCGCATTCCCCTGGGGCTTTGGCCCACACCCACTGCCCTGAACGACACTCCGCCCTCTGTCAGAAACTCTCCGGCTGTCCACATCATGCCGCCCTTCTGTTCTCCGTAATCCTGCAGCAATCGTTTATTGAATTCCAGGTTGGCTCTGTATGGCATCAGGCCTCTCGTCGCGTTGTCCAGACTATTGCTCACCAGAAGCACACAACGCTTCTTCTTTATCTGCCTTTTCTGTCGGGTCCCCTTTCCTCGTGAATTGTGCCCCACCAGCACAAGAAATAAAACCTCCATCATTGTGCGGGTACTCTTGGCAAGCTCTCGGCTCCACATGCGCACTTCCATCCATTCTTCATTTTGCAGCACCCTGCTTGTCGACTCTTTATGGAACTTTGCCGGCTTCGCGTAACTGAACGATGGAAAATAGTACCCGAACCACGCTTCGGGGTCTCGCTCGAGCCGCCTTACTCTTTTTTCAATTTCTTCCTTTGTTTCGTTTTCATCCGTAAGCGTCTCATTGGTTATCTGCTGCGTCAGTCGTTGCCACTGCAGCAGTCGTTCATTCTTTACACTCATCACTTTGTTTTTCATGGTCGCATGTGCAGCAACACATACTGTAGGTTTACAGGGGCTGGCGGGAGGTCAGTTCCTTTATATAGTTGTCATAGATCGTCACGTAATGTTGCGCCTGCTTTCTGTCTTTTTTGTAAAGCCACTTCAGAAAGTCTTCAGCCATTTCTATCGTTCGGTACAGGTTGTCTTCGCTCTCCAGCTTCCCTATCATGCTCACATACTTCATCAGCAGGTCTATGTCTTTCGACGATTGATCCTCTCCGGTCACCATCCTGATGTTTATCTGCTCCGCCATTTCATACAGCCGCTTTAGTTGTTCCTGCTTCGATCCCGCCATCGATCGCCTCACTTCAGCCCAGCCTCCGGCATCTACCCACTCTGTTACTTCTTTTACTGCCACCTTCAATGTGTCAGATATCTCCGTCACCGTTTTGTATCCCTCCGTGTATAATATCCTTGCCAACTCCTTGGTATCTGCGTCCTTCATCCCCTCTTTCATGTCACAAAATTCCACCGCCTGTACCGTATCACAAAAACGCAGTTCAGTCACACGACCCGGTGGTCATGTCACATAGCATTTTCAGTAGTATCACAGTAAATTTTTGGGGGCACTTTCCTGCATCAGCCATGCAGTATCAATCGCCTACGCATTAAAGGCACATTGCTTTGAACAGGTAAAAATTATTGATGAAACCACCGGCAATATTTTCGAGATTATTACATCAATTGTCAATGTGTCTTCTGGCTATTCTTTCCCTGCTTTTTCCTTCCACTCTATCCTGTTCAACCCCGATTTCGCCTGTTGGTCTATCGAATTCTGAAAATCGTGCGATGGCATATCCAGACATTCGTGATAAGACATTGTCGCTTCCTTGTTCATCCCAAGCAGTTCATATATCTTGCCTATGTGCAGCGCTGCCCTTGCGGCAAACTGCTCACTCCTGTCTTTCCCTTCCTTCATTGCGTCCTTGTATTGGGTCAGCGCATCCGAATACCTGAAACCACTACCCGGTCGCTTTGCCAGTTCCTCATACACCCTCCCCAACCTGAAACTGTATTCAGCCTTGTCGGGCTGCGTCTGCATATCTGCCTTGCCTATCTTTTGCAGCAGTCCCAGCGCCTTTTCATAATACCCTCCCTCTATCAGCAATCGTGCTTGCAGCAACGTTCTGTTCGGCCACATCCCCGATTCTGCAAATCGCTGTGCCTGTTTATCCGGGTCAAGCCGCGCCGTACCCTGACCCAATATCTGCTTCCGGCAATATTCCGCACGGTTGCTCATACCGGCCACATGCCAGGCAAAGGCCATTCGCTGCCACGCGTCTTTAATGAAGATATCACTCTTGTTGTTCTTCAGGTATCGCTCAAAGTAACGTACACAGTTGGTATCGCACTTGGTCAGCAACGCCATTCCATACTGATAGTCGAAGACCGGGTAACTGGAATATCCCTCTTCTTTGGCTGCTGCCTTCAGCGTCTCCAAAGCTTCGTCAGAGTGTCGCAGGTCAAGTGCTATGTTGGTCTTTACAAATACATGAAGCAGGTTGTCTGCCGTGCTGAATTTTGGACCCGTCAATATCGACCATACCTCCTGCTGTTCTGCAAGTAGGTAAAAACGCGCGTACAGGTAATACAACATCGTCTCCGTATACAAAGGTTGTGTAGCGTTATGCCCGCTCACAAATGCCCCCAGTCTTTCTGTGCCTTTCCGCACACTACCCTTCATTCCAAACACCGATGCCAGCCACTTATAGCTGCCCGGCAACGAACCCACCACCGCCTCCTGCAAGCCGGCTATTATTGTATTGTATTCAAATGTCGGATACAACCGCTGATTCTCTTTCAACAGCGCAAACGACCGCCTGAAGTTCAGAGCCGCTTTGTATTGTTCACCAAAACGCACATTTACTATCGCCCTGTGCAGATACATCCCCGAATTACAGAACCGGTACCACGGCGACGACGCGTCTCCGCTTTCCAGCAGCGTCAGCCTTTTGTCCATTCTGTCAGCCCGCTTTTTGTAGTCCTCCACATTACAGTTCACCAGCAACAATATGCAATCCTCATAGTCAGCTATGTAGGCCGCCATAAGGTTTCTCGGGTCCGTCCTCAGTTCATGTTGTATCAGTGTGTGCCCCTCCGCCAGTCGCAATGCCATAAAGTGGTTGTATGCCTTTGCGCAATTGTCTGTATATGTATAAGAGTACCCACCCGCTCCGGCACTCACAAAAGGAGTCAGTATCAGTAATAGTCGTAAAAGGGCTTGTCTCATCAGTTGGGGGGCAGGTATGTGTTGCCGGCTATTTGGCAGCAAAATAACAAACGATTCGTATGTTTGTTACATCACCATTTTTACCACTCCATGAAAAGTATCAGACATATTCTCGTTGGCGTCACGCTCACCATCATCGCCTTCATAAGTGTTGTTTACACTTCCTGCAACAAAAAAGACCCCTGCGAGGGCATCAATTGTATCAATGGTGGTGCGTGCAACAATGGTCGCTGCATCTGCCCCTCCGGCTTCGAAGGCACTTATTGCGAGAAGACTTCAGATCCATGTAAAAAAGTTACCTGCCTCAATGGCGGCACCTGTACCGATGGCAAATGCGCATGCCCTTCCGGCTATTACGGCACATATTGCGAAACCTACGACCCCTGCCGCACCGTCTCCTGTGCCAATGGTGGCTGGTGCGTAGATGGCACCTGCGTTTGCGCCGACGGATATGAAGGAGTGTCCTGCGAGATCATCTCCCGTGCTAAATTCATCAAAGTATGGAACGCCACCGATCAGGATGTGCCCACTACCGGCACTGTATATGACTATACCTCAACCATTTCCGCAGGCTCCGGTGCCATTACTTCTGTTTCGGTAGCAGGTCTCTGGGATGGTTTCTTCTCGTCACCCATTCAGGCCACTGTCCTCCGCGACACTATTAATATACCGCTTCAGGAACCCGACAACGATGGTTACACGGTAACCGGACGAGGCATATACGACCATACCGCTTCAAAGATCACCTGGAGCTACACCATCAAAAGTTCAGCATCGGTCATCCGCAACTTTTCCGGCACCTGGGAATGACCCCTGCTTCACTTGCGGACCGTTTTTGTTATTAACTGGTTTATATCACCTTTTTCTTCAGAAATTCACCTTACATTTGCACAAATAAATTCACTTAACTAAAAAAACCGGATATGAAATCGATCAAAAACATCGCCCTGAGTGCATTCCTGACTGTAAGCGCGTTTGGCGCAGTATTGTACACATCTTGTACAAAAGACGAATGTAAAGACGTAGTTTGCCAGAACGGCGGTACTTGTAGCGAAGGCACTTGTACTTGTCCAACTGGTGTTGGTGGTACTAATTGCGAAACAATCTACAGGACTACTTACGTTAACACATACATCGGCAACGGTACTGACAACGCAACTCCTGCAAACACTTACACTGGCTGGAGGGCTTCTTTCTCTACAGTAGGTACTGACCTCACTAAAATGGAGATCGTTCTGAAAGATAACACAAGCGCACCGGTAGTTACGCTGCCTATCACGCTGTCTGATATCAAAACTACAGGTTCTGTTTTCACTATCACTTCTACAACTGCTAACGGTTACACTTACACCGGTACAGGTAATGTAAGTGCTACTGTATGTTCTATCACTCTTACTGAAAAGAACAGCACAGAAACAAACATCTACACTTTCACAAACATGGCTAAGCAGTAATTGTTACTGTCCCATATTAATATTGAAGGGCGCCTTTGGCGCCCTTCTTTTTTTATTGCCTGTAAGCGGCCATTTCTATAGCCTTGCGCAAAACAATAAGGGCTGCTCTTTATAGGAGCAGCCCTCATTAATATTAGTGTTCTTAATTATTTCTGACCTTGAGACTGATCTGAACGACCCCTCAGACCTCCGCCTGATGGCTTAGACTGAGTAGCTGGTGTTCCGCTTTCCTGAGCCTTGTCAGAACGTCCTTTCAGACCGCCCTGAGCCGGTGGTGGCGGTGGTGGTGGTGGCGGAGCCGGTGATGCTGGTGGTGTAGCCTTGGTTGTCTTCTTGGTAGATTTCTTACCACCGGCTTTCTTAGCTTCTTCTGCAGCAGCAGCAGAATCGGCAGCAGCTTTTTCAGCTTCCATTGCTTTCAGAGTAGAGTCCTGTACACGAGCCATTTCAGCCTCTTTAGCTGCAACCTGTGCGTTCACTGCAGAGTCGATCTGTGCTTGTGACTGGCCTGCGTCTTCGGTTTTGTTCTCACCGCCGCAAGACGCCAGGATCACCGCTGCGCCTGCCAGTAAAAGAAAATGTTTTTTCATTGTCTAAATTTTAAGTTTGATGCAAAAATATTGCTATTATTCTAAAACTAAAAAAGATTGTACGAAATAACATTTCGTTTACCCCTCTATTTACTGCCTATACCGCCACAGGTGCCTTTATAGCCGGGTGACTTTCATACCCTTCCAGCGTAAAATCCTCATACTTAAAGTCAAAAAGGTCTTTTACCTCCGGGTTCAGCTTCATTTTGGGTAGCGGAAACGGCTTGCGCGTCAGCTGCAACTTTGCCTGCTCCACATGGTTGCTATACAGGTGCACATCGCCAAAGGTGTGTACAAACTCACCCGGCTGCAATCCGCACACCTGCGCCATCATCATCGTCAGCAATGCGTAAGACGCTATGTTGAACGGCACCCCCAGAAACACATCCGCGCTTCGCTGGTATAGCTGGCACGACAGGCGGCCATTCGCTACATAGAACTGGAACAATGCATGGCACGGACTCAACTTCATCTTCGGCAGGTCGGCCACATTCCAGGCGTTCACTATCATTCTACGGCTGTCGGGGTTGGTCTTCAACTGGTGCAGCACATCCTTTATCTGGTCATACGTCTTTCCGTCGGCACCCGTCCAGCTACGCCATTGGTGGCCATATACCGGACCCAGGTCTCCGTTCGCGTCCGCCCACTCATCCCATATACTCACCCCGTGCTCTTTCAGGTAGGCAATATTGGTATCGCCCTTCAGAAACCACAGCAGCTCATGTATTATAGAACGCAGGTGCAGCTTCTTAGTGGTCACCATCGGGAAACCCTCCTGCAGATCAAATCGCATCTGATACCCGAAACAGCTTATAGTGCCTGTTCCTGTGCGGTCGCTCTTTTCTACGCCCGTATCCAATATGTGCTGAACCAGATCCAGATATGCCTGCATAAAACCCCTTGTGTGATGTGTGCGTCAAAGTTAATCATTCTCCACATAGCACCTGCCGCCCCTCTCTATACCGCTTCTCAGCTTGCGCAGATTTTTTTATTCTGCGCAGTATGGGGGATTTTCATTGATTATCAATGGGCCTGTGGGAAGTTTTGCTTCTCACTGCTTCCCAAAACTGCGCAAAAACTTCTCACTTCTTCTCACTTGCTTCTCAAAAACTGCGCAGTGAACAATAAGATATTTTTATTATGTATGCTAACTGTCTCCACATTTTTCAACTTCTATTCAAGTTACAAATGTACAGGAACACCGGAAAGAGGAAAGTTTTATGATACTGCGTTTTCTGTAGTGTGACAGAAAGTTGTAAGTCCCAGTCGGGTCTCCTAGGATAGCCGCGAGCACAGCAGGGACCCGGAAGTTTTTCAGCCGGTGGGGCTGATTTTATTTTATGATGACTCCCTTTCATTCCTGATACTTTCTTATTTTCAGATCATGGCAGTGGATGATCCGCATTAAAAAACTGTCCATTTATTCAGCCGCAGACAACACTTTCAACATGAGATATTTCCTCCCCATCATACTTGTCTGCAGCTTGTTGTTATACAGTTTGTATCCTATCAAAAAAATACCACCGGGCAGCCGTGTTACAAAAATCATGGTGCTCAAATCTGCTCGTAAAATGGAAGTGTATGCTCATGACACGCTACTTGCTACATACACTATTGCGCTTGGCGGCAACCCCATTGGCCACAAACAGTTTGAAGGAGATAAGAGAACCCCTGAAGGCATTTATACTATAAATGATAAGACCACACAAAGCAGGTACCACAAAAATCTTGGCATCAGCTATCCTAATGAGCTTGACAAAACACATGCGGTGCAGTTGGGCAGATCACCCGGTGGAGATATTAAAATACACGGCCTGCAAAATGGTCTTGGTTTCATAGGTCGGTTTCAACATCTGAAAGACTGGACGGCTGGTTGTATTGCCATTACCAATGCCGAGCTCGACGATCTTTTCGATCATACGCCGATAGGTACTGTTATTGAGATCAAACCATAATTTTTGGGCGAGAACATTGTCATCCCTTCCCACGCTTTTCTTCCTACTTTTACGCCTCATTTGCCGCTGCACATGTCTGCCTCCTTCGAAATAGATACTTCCAATTCTGTCTTCCAGAAGGCACTGGCATTTGTAACCGACACACAAGAAAATCTGTTCCTCACCGGTAAGGCCGGTACGGGCAAAACTACCTTCCTCCGCTACATACGCGGGCTGAGCAAAAAGCAGATGGCCATAGTAGCCCCCACCGGTGTAGCCGCTATGAATGCCGGCGGAGAGACGATACATTCCTTTCTGCAGTTGCCGTTGGGGCCATTTCTGCCGGGCAATAGCGGCGGCTTCGGCAAACACCGCGAGGGCACCGAAGACAAACACTCTCTGCTGGCAAACCTGAAACTGCGCGACACCAAGATAAAACTGCTGCGCCGGCTGGAGCTGCTGGTGATTGATGAAGTGAGCATGGTGCGCGCCGATGTTATGGATGCCATAGACCTGGTATTGCGCCACGTGCGCAACAATTACCTGTTTCCGTTTGGTGGCGTACAGCTATTGTTCATTGGCGACGCTTTTCAACTGCCACCTGTAGCACGCGAAGAAGAGTGGGGCATACTGCGCGAATATTATACCAGTCCTTACTTTTTCGATTCGCATGTATTGCGCCAATACCCGCCGGTCTACATAGAGCTGAAGAAGATCTACCGGCAGAAAGAACAAACATTCATAGATATACTGAACCGGGTGCGTGGCGGCGATGTGTCCATGCAGGATATAGCCATACTGAACGAGCGCTACATGGGCGAGCCTCCACGTGGCGAGGGGCACATAGTGTTGTGCACCCACAACCATATAGCCGACGATATAAATACGCGCGAACTGGCACTGCTGGATGGTACTACGCACAAATTTGAAGCCACCACCACCGGCGAGATCAATGCGCGCAATATACCCGCCGAGCAGGTACTGCAACTGAAACGCGGCGCACAGGTCATGTTCATTAAGAACGATCTGCAAGTACCTCGTCGGTACTACAACGGAAAGATCGGTACTGTTGCCGATGTCAACTCTTCCGGTATCTGGGTCGCATTCGAAGGCGTGGAAGAACGCGTACAGGTACCCCTGGAGAAGTGGCGCAATGTTCGCTACACCCTCGACCGTCAGGCATCGCGCATCACAGAAGAAGAGGTGGGCAGCTTCACCCAGTTTCCGCTGAGACTGGCATGGGCAGTAACCGTTCACAAAAGTCAGGGCCTCACACTCGAGAAGGCCATACTCGACATCAATCGCTCGTTTGCACCCGGCCAGGCCTATGTAGCGCTCAGCCGCTGCACTACGCTGCAGGGAATAGTGCTGCGTAGTCCGTTGGTGAACGATAACATCATGGTAGACCCGCGCGTTATAGAGTTTGCGCGCAGCGAGCAGGAAGAAGACGAACTGCAACATCTGCTCGATGATGGTGCCCGCCGCGCCGCATCATTGCAATTGCAGAAGGCCTTCTCGTTTACCGATATGATCGCTGCAATTATTGCATTGCGCCCTGATATAGCCAAAAGAAAAACGGGACCCAAGGAGCAGAACATGCTGCTGATGGACAAGGTGCTTACGGGTCTGCATAAAGCACAGGACACAGCCACCAAATTCGGCCGGCAGATAGACCAGTTCACCACCGAACGCCGTGACGACGAATTGCAACAGCGTAAGCAGGCAGCCGTCACCTATTTCTGCAACGAAGTTTTGTCACCGCTGCTCATTTTGGTTGACGCGCATTTCAAAGTGTTGGAAGAACACCCTAAAGTGGCGAAACAGACGCGTACCTTCAAAGAGATGAAGGTGCTCTTACAGGTCAAGGAGAAAGACTTGCTGCAACTGTTACCTGCTTCGGTCGTCTGATCATTTGCCGTTCAGCACCATCAGGTAATCTACAATAACTCTTGCTACATTGGTATCTACAGGAGCACCGTATTTCTCTACCATCTTGTGTACTTCGGCCTCCCACGTGGCGCGCGGAAAACGTGGTTGAGCGGTTATATACTTCAAAGAGTGGCAGATGCCGCAATACGACTCGAACTCTTTCTTGCCGGGCCCATCGGGCAGAGCAATGTCTTCGGGAACAATGGTCATCTCCCTGACCGAACCGTTCTGTACAAAAGAGTGTTCAGGTGCTGACGCTTTAGGCTGCGCTTGTACGGGCGGCTCCTTACTGCCACAGCCATAGCCGGCCGCTACAATGCTGCACATTATCAACAAGCTGTATGTTCTGCGATGCGCCATCCGTCTACTTTGCAGTTATGGTGATACGTTCTATGAATCCGCGTGCATAACCGCTGCGGTTCCATTGTTTATCGGGTTGTGTATATCCTTTGGCATCAGTGGCGCGCACACACAGGTGGTGAGCACCCGCTGAAGGGGTCCAGCTATACTTCCACCTCCGCCACGAATACTTGTCTATCACCGGGTTCAGCGTTGCGGCGTTCCAGGTGCGGCCACTGTCGGTAGATATGTCTACCCTTGCAATACCCGATCCGTCATTGAACACAAGACCATCCATTGCCAGCGGCTGTCCCGCCTTCACTTCCTTGCCTTCATACGGGTCTACAAATATAGAGTGCAGTCTGATGGCGGTGAGCGGAACGGTTTCTTTTGCAAGCTTATCGGGTTGCTCGCTCATGGACGGATCTTTGGTAATGCGGTATGCCTTTTCCATCCAGAACCCTTTGAACTTCTCGGCATTTACCTCTACACTACCCAACGCCCCCACCCAGTAAGAGGCATACCACCCCGGCACTACCAGCTTCAACGGAAATCCGTTCAGCATTGGTATGGGTTCTCCGTTCATCTCGTAGGCAATAAGCACATTGCTATCCAGTGCATGTTCGGTAGCAAGAGACTTCACATATTCGGCTGTGCCCGGCAACAGGGGTTTGTCCATCCCCCTGAAGGCCACATCGGCCGCTCCAGGTTTCATGCCGGCCATCCGCAACACATCGCGCAGGCGCACGCCCTTCCATTTGGCATTGCCCATAGCACCGTTTCCCCACTGACTGCCCGGGACTTTGGGATCGAATGTGGAACGCGAGTTACCCGAACAAACGCACAGTGCCACCATACTATCTGCCGGAAATTTGGTGCGCAGGTCGTTCATAGAAAGGGCCAGTGGCGTGTTCACCGCACCCTGCACCCTCAGTCTGAAAGTATCGATATCTATGCGGGTAACGATCTGCGAAAGATGCCAGCGAACGAAGAAGTACTCATTGGGCGTTATATCGTTCTTAAAAACCTGCAACGGTGTCTCCAGTTGCGGTGCCCTGTCGGTAAGCAGGCGCATGGGAGCCTTCTGGGGATAACGCACCAGACCATCTTCCGGCACATCCTTCATTATATACGGATTGGGGGGATAGTCGCATCCTGCCAATGCCAAATGCAATATGCAAACTGTTGTTAGGTAAAAAAATATGCGTTTCAATCTGTAATATGTGTGTGCTCCGCTTTAGGAAAATCGCATAAATTTAACCAATAATTATTTACATTGGCTTTCATCCCAAATAGATTGTAATGAAACTACTCCGTATCATCCCCGCAACAGCTATCATGGTTATTTTCGTAGCCTGCGGAGGTAACAAGACAGAAGAGAAGAACGCGTTTGAGGCTACTGAAGCTCCAACGACCTCCGCCCCTTCCGGCGAAAAAATCTACAAAAGCAATTGTGCCTCTTGTCACATGGCCGGCGGGGAAGGTATAGACAAGGTGTATCCGCCGCTGGCTTATTCCGACTATCTCAAAGACAAGACGAAGTCCATACATCAGGTCATCCACGGCAGTAGTGGCGAAATAGTGGTGAACGGCAAAACCTACAACAACACCATGCCTGCGCAGCAACTGAACGATGAAGAAGTAGCCGCAGTGCTCACTTACGTGTATGCGTGCTGGGACAATGGCGGTGCCATCGTTACAGCCGAAGAAGTAAAAGCTGTGAGAGCCGCCAAATAGTGCTTTGCGCTTATTGTTGATCTTTCTTCTTCAGCAACATGTCTGTCCACTTGCCGTCCATGAAAGGGCGCTCAATGAAGTAATAGAACACGGCGCTAAGCAGTAATACCGGTACCAGCAACAGACCGAGCTGAAAAAGCACATTACCAAGGTATGTGTCGCCGATCTGCAAATTGATAGTGTACCTTCCGAAAATGGAGATGATAGTGTAGTGCACCAGATATACAGAATAGCACATACCACCTATCACCGGTATGGCGCCCACACTGAAGACCTTTTTGATGACGTCGTTCTTTAATACGGTATAGTAGAACAGCGCTATTGCAAACGGGAATAGCACGCGGCATACAAACAGGATATCGGGACGTATTGGCGTGCCGTGTTCTTTTATCGGCAGGTACAGGATGGTGATCAATGAGGCGAGCGCCACCGGTATCATCCACACCTTATTGAATAGCGCGGCCATTGAGTTACTCACATAAAGATCGGCCAGCAGAATACCCATCAGGAAATACTGCACAAACCCATACAATGTCAGCAGGCCCTCTTGTGCAGGCCATACCTGTTGCAGCCATACCATAAAAATGGTCACCAGCACTATCAGCACCCTTCGGGCAACAACGGGCAGGGTCAGCACCCTGAACAACACCGGAGCCAGTATGTAGAACTGTATCTCTATCTCCAACGACCACGCCACCACCGTGAGCAGCGGCGTATGATGAAAGATGAACCCGTGTGCATATATCAGCGATGCCCCCCAACTGGGCAACAATTCCGATGCCGGGTGCACATGCATCAGCAGTTGCAATACCAGCAGGCCCGTCATGGCAATGATGTAGGGTGGCTCCAGTCGCGTCACACGGCGCAGGTAGTACTTCTTTAACTGTACCTTCTTTTCGCCACCGATAAACTGCTTTGCAAACGGCAGGCACAAAATGAACCCGCTGAGCACAAAGAACAATTCCACACCTCTATCACCGTTGGCAAGCAGGGTGTCCAGCAGCGGATAGTTGTTCCGGTCGGCATATACAGTAGTGGACTTGGCTATAAAGTAGCCGTGCGCATGAAAAAAGATAACCAGTATAATAGCCAGAAAACGTATGCCATCTATCTCGGGGAAGTATAACTGATTGCTGGTTATACGCCTTAGTTTATTATAGATATTGATGGCCATTGTAATATTGGGGGCGCTGCAGGGGGTTGAAAGCCTTTGTCAGCGGGGCAAATGTAAAAAGTATAAATTATAAACTACACTTATCAGATGGTTATCATCTGAAGTATTATGCGCCTAAGCCCTTATTTTTGTCCCCCGATGGATCAAAAGACGCTACTCGAAACCGTGACCGACCGTATTGTGCAGAACAATGAGCTCCACACACGTTGGCTGAACAGCCTGTCAATGATGGAGAATACCGGCGCCCGCAAGATCTCTCATTACGAAGACCCTGTGCACAGCGACATTACTGTGCTGAAGCATGCTGCGGAAGAAGCACGCCACGCCTACTACCTGAAGAAACTGATAGGCAGGCTGGATGAGAGTGCCTGCCCTGATTATACATTCCCTTACCTGTTGGCTCCCATAGAGACACATCACTACCTTAATCGTCTTGATGTAGAGGCAAGCCGCTACCTGAAAACCAAACTGGGGCTTAGTGGTCGCGCCCTCATGCATGGTGCCTATCTGCTGGTGACCTACTCTATAGAGGTGCGGGCAGATATGCTTTACGGCATCTATCAGGAAACGCTTAACCGATACAACTCACGCGTGAATGTGAAGTCCATCATAGCAGAGGAAGAAGGACACCTTGCAGAGATGCAACGTATGCTGGTGAGCTTTCGCCCCGATTGGCAGGCATTGGCCAATGATGTGATCGCTATAGAAGATGCACTTTTTACTACATGGGCCAAGGCGGTACACGCTGCCAT
>JBIKSN010000238.1:0-5067 GCA_044348585.1 Flavipsychrobacter sp. | reverse complement strand
ATGTTCTGTATGATGAACACCTTCATACCACTCTTGTTCACCACGCTTTTCATCACAAAGTCATCGGGTTTCGTGATGTCATTCTCCTCTACATATTTTGCGATGAGTTCTACAAACTTTTTGCCATAGCGAATTGTTTTGCCTTTACTAACGCCCTGTATCTTTTCCAACTCTTCGAGGGTAGTGGGGTAGTTAGTGGCCATGTCTTCCAGCGAATTCTCGAGGAAGATGACAAATGGCGGAAGGTTCTTTTCGCGCGCCACCTGCTTGCGCAGATCTTTGAGCATATCGAAGAGAACGGGGTCGGTGGTGGCAGTGCCGCCAGCCGGGCCACCCGCATCCTCATCGTCGAAGTTGGCATCCTCATAATTGTGATTGAGCGCCACCATGATTGAGTATGGCTTTTTGTGGAACTTCTGGCCTTTTTCTGTGATCTTGAGCAGACCATATTCCTCGATGTCTTTGCGGATCATGCCCTCCAGCATCATCTGTCGGATCAGAGAATTCCAGAAGTTGGCATCCATGCCCATAACGAGACCGGCACCAAATGACTTGAGTTTGTCGTGGCGGAAAGTATGTATCTGCGGGTTAGCTTTGCCGAGAATAACGTTGACCACATACTCAATGCCAAAGCGCTCATCGAGCTCTTTTATGGCATCGAGTGTTATCTTGATGCTGTCTTTTACTTCCAGCTTTTCTTTGGGATTCTTGCAGTTGTCGCAATTGCCACAATTTTCTTTTTTGTATTCTTCACCGAAATAATGCAACAACAGCTTGCGGCGGCATACACCACTTTCCACATAGGCAAGTGTCTCGGAGATGAGCTGTGCGCCCATCTCGCGTTCGCTTAGCGGTTTGTCGCGCATGAGGTGCTCCAACTTCTGTACGTCTTTGTGCGAGTAGTAAAGCAGGCATTTGCCTTCCATGCCATCGCGGCCGGCACGCCCGGTTTCCTGGTAGTAATTCTCCAGGGATTTGGGAATGTTGTAATGTATCACAAATCGCACATCGGGCTTGTCTATACCCATACCGAA
This sequence comes from Flavipsychrobacter sp., assembly GCA_044348585.1. GTDB lineage: Bacteria > Bacteroidota > Bacteroidia > Chitinophagales > Chitinophagaceae > Nemorincola. The sequence continues at coordinate 4,033 of JBIKSN010000238.1, read as the reverse complement.
GGCGATAGTAGCGACAATGACATCTACCTTTTCCATAAGGAACTGATCCTGACGCTGAGAGCGAATTGCCGCTTCGAGGCCGGCGTGGTAGGCAACCGCACTGATGCCATTGGCCTGCAAAGTCTGGGCCAGTTCTTCGGTGGTTTTACGGTTGAGGGTGTAAATGATACCGCTTTTACCCTTCATCGTATTGATGAATTTTACGATGCTTTTGAGTGTCTGTTCCTTGGATGTTTTGGGAACGATCTCGTAATAAAGGTTGGCGCGGTTGAATGAATCTATGAATATGTTTGGTTCTCTTAAATTCAGATTCTTAACGATGTCATCCTGTACTTTGGGGGTGGCTGTTGCAGTGAGCGCTATGATCGGAAGCTCGGGGTTGATCATGTCTATCATATCACGAAGCTTGCGATATTCCGGACGGAAATCATGCCCCCATTCAGAGATACAGTGGGCCTCGTCGACTGCGATGAAAGATATCTGAAGGTCTGAAAAGAAAGAAATATTCTCTTGTTTGGTAAGTGTCTCGGGTGCTACATAGAGCATTTTGGTCTTGCCTTCCGTGAGATCGGCCTTAACCTTTTTTTGTTGCGCTTTGCTGAGCGTAGAGTTGAGAAAGTGTGCAATATTGTCGCTGGAGCTGTATCCCCTGATCAGGTCTACCTGATTTTTCATGAGCGCGATGAGGGGAGAGACGATAATGGCAACACCATCGCTGACCAATGCGGGCAGTTGATAGCACAGCGACTTGCCACCACCTGTGGGCATGATAACAAAGGTGTCACGACCACTGAGAATGCTCTTTATGATCTTCTCCTGCTCACCCTTGAAATTATCAAAACCGAAATATTGCTGTAATTCCTTCTTAAGATTAAGCTTCGAACTACTACTGACAACGCCCATACATAAAAATTAACTTAGAGTTATTAAATCATCCGGCAGCCAAAGAAAATATAAGGGAGAATGATTTTAAAGGACTGCGAATTTACGACTGTTAAGTTAACTCAATAAGGTGGGAATTGCAAGTGTTTTGTTATAAAATAAAATAACGGACAGTTTAAAAACTGAAACCCGGAAGGCAAATATTTGAAAACTAACGAATTATGGTTTTGATCACCTTGATCTTGTTTTCGGTGTTGGCAATTCTGGTAAAGTACATGCCGGCGGGTAGTTCTTTCGTTGTTATGCGAACCGTATTTCCGCCTATAGTGACGTGGGAAGTTCTTGAGTAAACAACGCGACCGCTTATGTCTGATATGCTGATATTCAGTATGTCTGTTTTCGTACTCAGGTAGTTCAGGAACATGTCGCCGGCCGACGGGTTGGGGTAAAGAATGCAGTCAAGGCCAGTTTTGTCGAGGGTATTTTCAACTTCGGTGGTTTGTGTCATATAGCGGAGTGTCTTATATGCGTTGATCTTGCCCCATCCCCAAGTGTTGCTGCCGGTTGCAGGTATCACTCCTGTGAACCCATCAGTTATTGCGGTGATACGCATGATCTTTTTCACTGAGTCGGGTGTGAGCAGTGGATTGACCTGAAGCATCAGCGCAATGATACCTGATACGGCAGGAGAAGACATAGAAGTACCGGCAGCCATGGCATATGGGTAGTCGCGGCCACTCATAGTGACCTTGCTGATAACAGCGTTGTAGTTATCGCCACCCGGTGCATAACTGGTATCGTAAGAGCTGACACCTGAAGCTAATGCAAAGCCGGGACCTGTTATATCGGGCTTCATGCGGTTGTCGGCTGTTGGGCCCATACTTGAGAAGGGGGCGATGCGACCAACAACGGCACCCGAATAGCCCAAGCTGGAGCCGCTGATATTGGTGAAACCTGACTTGCTCGTATATGCACCTACCGAAATAGCTGAATGCGTGCTGCTGTAGTCGGACGTGGTCATGCGTGTGTCGCCGCTGACCGCGAAAGGGTACCCAAGTTTTTTGAGCTCCCCATAGTAGCCTGTGGGCGGAAACACATATCCTTCCCACATATTGATGGTGCCGGATGTGCCCGTTGCTGTGAGACATATATTGTCGGGAACACGGCTATACATGGTGAGGAATGCATGCGGTTTGCCGTTATATTCGCTGGCTACCATTGAAACCGTTATGAAACAGGTGTCGCCGTTTGAACCAATGAGGTTGTATGACGTTGTGGTGTCGGACATACAAATGCTAACCGTTGAGTCTATAGCTGTCGGGCCATTGAACAGGCGGAAATTGAGGCAGAAAGATCGGGCAGTATCGCCCCAGATATCGAGCCAGGTGCGTTGATTATCGGCTGCGAGATAGGGAGAGAATGTGACAAATGTGCTAACTCGATTGCCGGATGGGGTAAATGTTTTTTGGAGGTGTATGGTGTCGCCGCCATTGTTGCCGGCTGAGCAAGCAAAGATGCGGCCCGGGCCGGTGAGGGCATCGCAGGCCTGACTGAAGAAAGAGTTGCCGTCGTGTGGACCGATGCTGCTGCCCCAACTGAGATTGGCAATTGCCGACTTGAAAACAGAGGCAGAATAGGTGAAAATGTAATTCATACCATCGATGATGTCGGAGGTTCCCGGCATGGCCCATTGGTAGGGAGCGGGCATAATGCCTACCAGAACAAGGTCGCTCTCGTAGGCCATGCCGCGATAGCGATTGTTGGATGCGCTACCGTAGCCTGAACCGGCGGCAATACCTGCGACGTGGGTGCCGTGTGAGGTAATGGGTGTATCGGTACCTGAGGTCATGATGATATAAGGATCGGTAAGTTCTTGCCCGTAGCTGTAGCCGGCAGGTGGTGTACCGGCATTTTTCTGCTTCCAGACCCTACGAACCCTGTAGTTACTGTGCAACGTGTCGAAAAGGGTAGGGTGCCGCATGTCGAAACCGGCGTCAATTACACCAACGACAACGTTCTTCCCGGTCATCATTGTGGGTAGATTATAGCCTTTTTGGGCAGAGTCGGCCTTGGTAGCCTTGCGTGCCTGATCGAGCGAGGGGCCGACGGGCATATCGAGGTCAATATGAGTAATGCCCGTGATGGTGGTGAACTCCTTCAGTTTGTCTGCAGGGATCTGCACGGTCCATACGTTTCCGGCCTTTGTGCCGGTATATGCACCAAGCGCGGCAATGGCATTCTCATCAATATTGCTGTTCACCCTAATGAAGGCGCTGATGAAAGTTCTGCCACCAATGAACTTATATACATATCCGGGGACGAGTTCCTTGCCATTAGTTTTGGCTGCCTGGAAGAAGTACAGACTCGTGAATGCCGAAAGTTTCGCTGCAGTTGGTACATTCTGCGCCACAGTGGTGCTTATCAAAGCGCCGAACGAAAGGAAGCCTGCAAGAAAGAGTTTTTTCATTTTCTGAGAATTAATTGATGGGTACCCGGTTGTAACTGCCGGCAAATTACGTAAACGTTCACGTTATTGGAGCATGTTTGGGTTGGAATGCTCGTGGGCGAAAAATAAAGCCCCCGAATATTCGGGGGCTTTATCAGGCATACTGTATAATGCTACTTATTCGAGTACAATCCTTGCAACGTGGGCACTTCCATCGTCACCTTTGAACCTCACTACATACATGCCCCGGGCAAGATGAGCAGGGAGTGATATTTGGTTGGTGCCTGTTGTTATAGTTTCGGTCGAAATCACTCTGCCATCAATTGTGAGGATAGAAAGGTTGCCTGAAACCGAAGCGTCAATAAACAGTTGTCCGTTGGTCGGGTTAGGATAGATCGAGACATTCGATGCATTCTCAATTTCAGACAATCCAGGTTTTGGTGCCGTTATTGTAACAACTGTGGTTGACGAGCAGCTGTCAAGCGTGTAGCTGATGGTTGCTGTTCCTGCAGCTATACCAGTAACTACGCCTGTTGAAGAACCGACAGAAGCCACGGCTGTGTTACTGCTTGACCATGTGCCGCCGCTTATAGTTGGCGTGAGTGTAAGTGTTCCGCCTGCAGAAACGGTTGTGCTGCCGGAAACCGTTGGCGAACCGAATTTCTTTACAGAGATCTTACTGCCTGTTGAAGCATCGGTGTAGGC
>JBIKSN010000236.1:0-5119 GCA_044348585.1 Flavipsychrobacter sp. | reverse complement strand
TCGTGGAGCGGGCCGGCAGCATTCACCGGTGCAACTGCAACCGCTTCTGTTGCATCAGTTACCACTGCTAATGGTGGCGTGTACAGCGTAACGCTCACACACAATGGCTGCCCTGCAGTTATCGGCACTACGTCAGTATTCGTTAATACAGTGATTCCAACGGCACCTGTAGCTATCGCCAGCGCACTTAACTGCAACGGTGGCACTATCTACCTCGGTGCCGACACAGCAGCAGGTTCGGTTACAGGCTCATACTTCTGGAGCGGTCCGGCCGGTTTTACGGATAACACGCAGTTCCCTACCATTACCCCTGCAACAGCAGCCAATGCCGGTGTATACTCAGTAGTGGATACAATTGACGGCTGTCCTTCACCTGCATCTACTGTTACAGTTACTGTTACACCAAACTCAATGGTATCTGTGAGCATCTCAGTGTCGCCAAACGACACTGTTTGCGGTGGCACTTCAGTGAGCTTTAATGCACTGCCAATGAACGGAGGTGTTTCACCAGCATTCCAATGGATGAACGGCGCTACGCCTGTAGTGGGTGCCATCACAGGTAGCTGGTCTTCATCTACGCTCACCGATGGCGCTATGATCTCTTGCGTACTGACCAGCAACGCGGTTTGTCCGTTCCCTGCTGCAGCCAATAGCAACGTGATCAAGATGAATGTGATCACCAATGAGCCATCGGCATACATCTTCGCCAACCCGGGCATATCTGTGAATCCCGGCGACAGCATCGTGTTCAGCTCGGCTGTATACAATGTAGGCGTGGGTGCTACCTATCAGTGGCGTGCCAACAGCTCAGACATTCCGGGGGCTACTAACGCTACTTACACGCACCTAAATGTAACTACATTCGACACTATCTCCCTGGTTGTTACTTCTACAATGGCTTGTGCCACTTCCAACTTCGCTATCAGTAACAAGCTGGTTGCACATCCTAACACGGCAGTAAACAATGTGATGGCCGTTCTGGAGAACGTAGAACTGTTCCCTAATCCTAACAACGGTACATTCCACGTAACCGGCGACCTGTCAGGCTTCGGGCTGAACGATGTTACACTTACTGTACTGAACCCACTTGGTCAGGTTGTGTACAGTGGCAACGCAGCACTGCGCAATGGCAAACTGGACGCATCAGTACAGACAAACAACCTTGCTGCCGGCATCTATCTGCTGAATGTATCGGCTGATGGCGTTAGTAAAGCGATCCGCTTTACGGTACAGCATTAATAAAATCTACACTCAAAGTTCAAAGCCCTGTGCGCAAGCACGGGGCTTTTTCGTAGCCAACCTACAAGCGCAAGATGTGATCAACGGCAACTGTGCAGCGACAACGACGCCTGCCAAAAATAAGCAGGGCCGCCTTTCGGCAGCCCTGCTGTTATAACCTTGGTTAAGTTATTTACTACTATGGGAAGATACCCAGCTCTTCGTAAGATACACCCACTTTATTGATTGCAACGGTGAATGCAGCAGTACGCATATCCACTTTACCGTCGAGGCTCATGAGCGCTTCGCGGATCTCGTGGTAAGAACCGATCATTGTGTCTTCCAGACCTGAGTAAACCAGATCCACCTCATCAGGGCCATGGAGGAGCTGTGAACGCTCGATATCAGTTACCCTCTTACCGGTAAGACCTTCAACTGCCTTAATGATACCGTGGTTCTGATTTTCGCTGAAACGCTTGTCCATACGTCCGAAACGAACGTGGCTCAGGTTTTTCAACCACTCGAAGTAAGAAACCGTAACACCACCTGCATTCAGGTACATGTCAGGAACTACGATAGCACCTTTCTGGTTCAGGATCTCGTCTGCTTCAGGAGTCAGAGGACCATTAGCACCTTCACCGATTATCTTAGCCTGGATACGTGCTGCGTTACCGCCGTTGATCACGTTCTCAAGAGCTGCAGGGATAAGGATGTCGCAAGGTTGCTCCAGTGTTTCCGAGCTGTTCTTGATGTTGGTAGCACCAGGGAAGTTCAGGATAGATCCTGTAGCCTTGCGGTGTTCTACCACTTTATAGATGTCGAGACCTTTTTCGTCGTAGATACCGCCTTCGTATTCAGCCAGACCTACCACTTTAGCTCCGTTATCGTAGAAATACTTAGCAGCATGGTAGCCCACGTTACCCAGACCCTGAACGATAACGCGCTTGCCTTCGATACCAACCTCCATACCCAGGCGTTTCATATCTTCAGCAGTGTTACACACTTCGCGAACACCGTAGAAAACACCCAGACCTGTAGCCTCGGTACGGCCACGTACACCACCTTGTGTTACAGGCTTACCTGTTACACAGCCCAGCGCGTCCACTTCACCCGGCTTCAGAGAAGCGTAAGTGTCCACGATCCAGCTCATTTCGCGTCCGCCTGTACCGTAGTCAGGAGCAGGAACGTCGATACCAGGGCCTATGAAGTTCTTCTTCACCAGCTCACTCGCATAGCGGCGGGTGATCTTTTCGAGTTCGAACGTTGAGTATTTCTTAGGATTGATCTTGATACCACCTTTTGCACCACCGAACGGAACGTTCACGATAGCACACTTATAGGTCATCAGCGCTGCCAGTGCCATCACTTCGTCCTGGTTAACGTCCATACTGTAACGGATACCTCCTTTACATGGCAGTTTGTGGTGCGAGTGCTGCACGCGGTAGGCCTCAATTACTTCTATGTTGTCCCCAATACGCACGGGGAATTTCATACTGTAAACCGAATTACAAACCTTGATCTGCTGGAGAATTCCCGGCTCGAAACGGGTGTATTTCGCAGCTTTATCAAAGTTGCGCTCTACGCCCTGGAAGAAGCTGTAGTGACTGTTTTCCACTGTTTTTTGATTTTTGTGTGATTAATATTATTTATAATTAACTCTGATTTTCCTTTTCCATCCTACCGATTTTGCGGTCTAACACAACCAGGTAGGTAAAAATCCCCGCAAATATAGTGGCTAATACAACAACAACCACGTATATTTTACCGTTCGACCGCATGGTATCTGCCATTTCTGTCTGCGCCTGAGTTGAGACCACTGCAAGCAGCAGCACCAGTATCGTAGCAAGTATTGATCTAAGCATTGTGCCTGATATTGTATAGGTTATATAAAGTTTTCCTTTTTATGTTTCAGAAGTGCCAGCCTTATATTCAGACTGGCTATCCACGAACCCAGCATGATCCAACCGGCATTAGCCGGCCAGAACACCATGCGCATATCGCTATCCAGATCGTACTTGGCAAAAGCAGGGTTGCCACCGTTACCGGGATGCAGTGAATCTACCATACGTGGCAGCACAAACAATAACGGAACGATCATGGCAAATGCGAATACATTATATACAGCACTGATCTTGGCACGCTTCTCTTCATCCCTCATCCCGCTGCGCAAAATGCCGTAGGCGAAGTAAATAAGCATGAGGATGGCGGTACACAACTGCTTGGGGTCATTGCTCCATGCCGCGCCCCATGTGTATTTGCCCCACTCCATGCCTGTAAGCATACCCAGAATGCTGAACAAAATGCCGGTAGAGGTGAGCGTTGATGCATAAATATCGTCTTCGAGCTTGCCGGAACGCAGGTACTTAATAGAATAAACAAAGGCTGCGGTGAACAGCACGATCATGGTGAACCACATGGGCACATGAAAGTACAGGTTGCGAATGGTCTCATTGAGAATGTCCAGGCGAGGAACCGGCATCAAAAAGCCCGCCACTACGGTGAACAGCACCAGCACACCAGACAATATTTTCCACCACCATTGACGCATCAGACCCGTAAAATTTTGTGCAAAAGTAGGCTTTTACCATTAAATACCGTGCAGTAAACAACCGACGAGGTGATACAAATGTGGTCTCTGCCTGAAGGGCTCATTTCGACCAAAACGGACTTTCTTGCACTCTATTTTTGCACTAAATGGCATTGATAATCAACGATATAGTTAAAAATACAGGCTGAAAATTGCATTGAAATTGCATGCCTTCTTCGTTGTGATGCACTCGGCAATGAGGCAAAGCCGGCTGCAAGATACACCCACGCTGCAAAGCGGGAAAAAAGAAAATCTATGATAGTGCGTTTTGTGTAGTATGACAAAAGATGGCGGATTACATTAAATATCACTCCAGCCAATCCATACATTCGCTTCTGCACCGACCATTACTTCAGTTCCAGATCGGAAGACCCTAATTCAAAAAACACATAACCTCCGCCTGTACCTTTTGGGAACTTACCAGGACTTACTTATTAATATAGCTGTTAAAAAATGACTGTCCCGCCACTGCGTACGGCTATATTCGGTAATTTAGAGCGTTTATGAGTAGAAGAGCTGCAAGAAGAACGCGTGTGAACCTGACGGCAATGCTGTTGTTGCTGCTGTGCGGCATACCTGCATGGGCCTCTAAGATATTGATACCCATGGATGCCGAAGGGCAGGCGGCCCACCTGAAGGCATATGGCGTGGCGTACGCCACACTGAAGGGCGGTGTACCCATAGACTGGCTGCTGAACTACAAGGGCGGCAGTTTCGGCATGGAACATCTGGACGGCATAGAGCGTATGTGCAAGTTGCGCGGCGTATCGTATGAGGTGATCAGCGATGCCGAATATAACGGCATTGTGACCTCCATAATGGACCCAGACTTTAACGGAGATGTGATAAAGCTGGACAAGCCTCCGCGCGTGGCTGTGTACACACCACCCAACAAGGAACCATGGGATGATGCGGTAACCCTGGTGCTGACCTATGCAGAGATACCGTTTGAAAAAGTATATGACGACGAGGTGCTGCGCGGAGACCTGTCGAAATATGACTGGCTGCACCTGCACCATGAAGATTTTACGGGACAGTATGGCAAGTTCTGGTACAGCTTCCGCAACGAAGCCTGGTACCAGCACGACCAGAAAAGTGCCGAAGAGAGTGCCGCAAAACACGGATTCAAAAAGGTATCGCAACTGAAGCTGGCGATCGCCAAAAAGATACGCGACTTTACGGCGGGCGGTGGCTACCTGTTTGCGATGTGCTCGGCCACGGACAGCTACGACATAGCCATGGCAGCCGAGGGTCTGGACATTTGCGAATCTATGTTTGACGGTGACGGAGCCGACCCTCAGGCGCAGCAGAAAT
>JBIKSN010000235.1:0-5132 GCA_044348585.1 Flavipsychrobacter sp. | reverse complement strand
GGAAAGAGGCGGCAGTAGTGTGGATGCGGTAGAGGTGGCTGTAGCCGCCCTGGAGGATTTTCCGCTCTTTAATGCGGGACGGGGAGCAGTTTTCAATAATGTGGGCAAGCATGAAATGGATGCGTGTATTATGCGGGGCGATACTAAGGAGGCGGGTGCTGTGTGCGGCGTGGCAGGGGTGAAGAACCCGGTGAAGCTGGCGCGTGCTGTGATGGAGCGTAGCGGTCATGTGCTGCTGAGCGGACAGGGAGCGGAGGAGTTTGGCCGGGCGCAGGGAATGGAATTTGCCGATGAGGCCTATTTCTATACCCAACAGCGCTATGACCAATGGCAGCAGGCGCTGAAGGAGGACAGGGTGCAGCTGGACCACTCGGACAAGAAGTTCGGAACAGTGGGTGCAGTGGCATTGGATGCCTTTGGCAATCTGGCTGCTGCGACCAGTACGGGCGGAATGACCAATAAGAAGTTTGGCAGGGTGGGCGACAGTCCTGTGCCGGGTGCGGGTACCTATGCCAATAATGCCACCTGTGCGATATCGTGTACCGGCCATGGCGAGTTGTTTCTGCGGGCAGTAGTCGCGCACGACATTTCCTGCCTGATGGAGTACAGGGGCTTATCGCTTCAGGAAGCTTGTGACCTAGTGGTGCAAGACAAGCTGGTGAAGATAGGCGGCGAGGGTGGCCTGGTGGCTGTTGATACAAACGGGCGTATAGCCATGCCGTTCAACAGCGAGGGTATGTACCGCGCATGCCGGTCGGCCGATGGTACGGACGTGATACTTATCTACAAATAAGATTACGGTTAGTCTTCGTCTTCAATTACCACTTCGGCACCGGTGAACTTGCGTGTCTCGAGGTTGTACACATCGCCCTGAGACATGATGTGAACAATAATGTTCTCTACCGAAATAGGTTTGCCAAAGCTGATATCGGCAATGTTGTTGTGCTCAATGTTCTTGCCGTCCACAATAACCACACTGCCCGAACCGATGGCTTTGAGCTTGTGGCCGTGCATCGCAATGACGCCGGTGTCCTCGCCGAGGCCGATGCCGATGGCGCCGGGTTGGGCAGCAACGGCTTGCGCCAGCCTGTTGAAGCGGCCGCGCTTATCGAAGTGCGTATCTATGATGACGTTTTGCAGCAGTCCAAGACCGGTAGTGATCTTTACCTCGCCCTTCAGGTTGGCCAGTGCCGCATTGCCTTCATATATCATGGTGCTGCTCATGGCCATAGCACCTGCACTGGTGCCGGCAATAAGAACGGTGCCTTCAAGGTATCGTTCGCGCAGGGCATCGAGAAATTGAGTGCCGCCGAAGATAGAGGAGATGCGCAACTGGTTGCCGCCCGAGAACATGATGCAGTTGCATGCAGCGAGGCGCTCGAGGTATTCGGGTTGTGCAGCGTCTTCGCGTGTGCGTATGCGCATGTGGCCCACGTTGAGGCTGCCGAGTTTTTCGAAAGCGTCTTTGTAGTTCTGTGCCACCTCGTCGGGTATGGACGAAGCCGTGGTGATGACTTCCACCCGTGGTTCGCCGTCTTTTACCAGGCTTACGATGTTTTTCAGAATACCCAGCTCAAAGAAGTTGAGCCTGTTTCTCTGTAAAATACCTTTTTCAAGATCTGTTCCTTTGTCTTCTGCGCCGCCAACAGCTACCAAATGCCCCAGGGGATATGTCACTCTGAAAATGTTTGATGAATAGGCGGTAAAACTAACGATTTAATAATAAAGGGCGATCCGATGTGTATGTAATGTGGAAAAATACACTATCTTGATTATCTAAATCTTAGACAGATGAAAATACTGGAGATAAAGACCATGTCGGGGCCAAACTATTGGTCGGCGACGCGCCATAAGCTGATAGTGATGCTGTTGGACCTGGAGGAAATGGAGGAGCGGCCTACAAATACCATAGATGGATTTATGGGCCGGCTGCAGGCACTGATGCCGTCGCTGTATGAGCACAGGTGTTCTGAGGGTGTTGCGGGAGGCTTCTTTCACAGGGTGAAAGAAGGTACATGGATGGGACACGTTATAGAGCATATAGCACTGGAGTTGCAGACACTGGCAGGGATGGACACGGGGTTTGGCCGCACGCGCGAGACGCAGAACAGGGGTGTGTATCATGTGGTGTTTTCGTATCACGAGGCCAAGGCGGGGATCTACACAGCTAAGGCCGCGGTGAAGATAGCAGAGGCGCTGATAGCCGGCGAGCCTTATGACCTGGAGGCCGACATACAGAATCTGCGCGAGATAAGGGAAGACGAACGCCTGGGGCCAAGCACGGGCTCAATAGTGGAGGAAGCGATAAAGAGGAAGATACCCTACATAAGGCTGAACCGGCACTCGCTGGTGCAGCTGGGGTATGGGGTGAACCAGTGCCGCGTGCAGGCCACTATTGCCAGCACCACCAGCAGTATAGCTGTGGAGATCGCCTGCGATAAAGAAGAGACCAAGAACCTGCTGGAGAGTGCCGAGATACCGGTGCCCCGCGGCCGTATAGTGTATGATGAAGAGGATCTGAAGAATACGATAGACAAGATAGGGTATCCTATTGTGACGAAGCCGGTGAACGGGAATCATGGCAAGGGTGCTACTACCAACATACGCAACTGGGAAGATGCAGTAACCGGTCTGAAAGACGCTAAAGTGTATGGCCGTGCTGTGATCTGTGAGAAGTATATTACCGGTCGTGATTTCAGGGTGCTGGTCATCAACTACAAGTTTGTTGCGGCCGCGTTGCGCACGCCGGCGGCTGTGATAGGCGACGGGGTACATACCATTCAGCAGCTGATAGACATTGTGAACAGCGACCCGAGAAGGGGTTATGGTCACGAAAAGGTACTCACCGCAATCAAGGTGGATTCCTTTACTATGGATATCCTGAGCAAGAGGGGGTATACACTTGATACAGTGCTTGCAGATAAAGAAGAGCTTTGGTTAAAGCCTACCGCGAACCTTAGCACAGGTGGTACTGCAACTGATGTAACAGATTATGTGCATCCTACCAATGTGTTTATGTGCGAGCGCATAGCGCGCATCATAGGGCTCAATATCTGCGGCATAGACATTATGGCCGACGATCTTTCGGTGCCTATTACGGAGAACGGAGGGGCAGTGCTGGAGGTGAACGCAGCCCCGGGCTTCAGGATGCACCTGGACCCTACCGAAGGCCTGGCGAGAAATGTGGCTGAGCCGGTTATAGATATGCTCTATCCGCCGGGGTCATCGGCACGCATACCAATTATTGCAATCTCGGGCACCAACGGCAAGACAACCACCACTCGTCTGATAGCACATATAGTGAAGCAGATGGGCTATAAGGTGGGGTACACTACGACTGATGGTGTGTATATACAGAATCAACTGATGATGCGGGGTGACTGTACAGGGCCGGTATCGGCGGAGTTTGTGCTGCGTGACCCGACAGTTAACTATGCCGTCCTGGAATGTGCACGTGGCGGCATATTGCGTGCGGGATTGGGCTTCCATAACTGCGATGTGGCGGTGGTGACCAATGTGGCCGAAGATCACATGGGGTTGGGTGGCATAGATACTATAGAGAAGATGGCCAAGGTGAAGGCAGTTGCCGCCCATACTGTATTTCCGGAAGGATACTCGATACTGAATGCGGATGATGATCTGGTGTATGAGATGCACAAAGACCTGAAATGTAAAGTAGCATTCTTTTCGCTGAACGAACACAGTGAACGCATAAAGCAACACTGTGCGAAGGGCGGTATTGCGGCCATTTACGAGAATGGTTATGTATCTATTCTGAAGGGATCCTGGAAGATAAGGGTTGAGAAAGTGACCAATATTCCGATCACGTTCTCGGGGATGGCAGAGTTCAATATTGCCAATGTGCTGGCCGCTGTGTTGGCCACGTATGTGCAGGATTTTAAGACGGAAGACATACGGCAGGCGCTGCAAACGTTTGTGCCGTCGCCGGCACTGACGCCCGGAAGGATGAATCTTTTCCATTTCCACAACTACTCGGTGATGATAGACTATGCGCACAATACGCATGGCATTACGGCGATCGGTAAATTCATAAAAACGATCGACGCGTCGGTAAAGGTGGGTATCATTGCCGGGGTGGGCGACAGGCGCGACGAAGATATCATATCGCTGGGTGAGGCGGCGGCCAATGTGTTTGATGAGATCATCATCAGGCAGGACAAGAACCTGCGTGGCCGTACCGAACAGGAGATCATAGACCTGATGATGAAGGGCATACACAATGTGGACGCTAACAAAAAGGTCACTGTTATAAAGAAGGAAAGCGAAGCGATAGACTATGCATTCAGTAATGCTGTGAAGGATAGTTTCATTGTTATAATAAGCGATGTGATACCGGATGCGCTGGAGCAGGTGAAGCTTTATAAGGCGAAAGAGGATGGGGTAATTCTGTAAGGAGTGTTTGCTGCGGCAAAACGCGAAGCGAAAGCGGAGCGTAAGAAGAAGTTGGTGCGTGATGCGCGACGCTTCAATACTAAAAGATAGCCCGATATTGTGGCACAGGAGTAAGGGAAAATGGTGGTACGGCTAATTGTGCTACTTTTGAAGTGGAAATAACATCTTTTACTTTAGTAATTTGTAAGTGCTCGATAAGAATAATAAGATAAAGCAAGAGGAAAAGGCGATACTGGTGGGTCTCGTGTACAAGCAACAGACGGAGACCATGACGCGGGAGTATCTGGACGAGCTGGCTTTTCTGGCCGAGACTGCAGGAGCCACGGCGGTAAAGACCTTCATGCAGAAGTTGCCGAAGCCTGACAGTAAGACGTTTGTAGGTAAGGGCAAGCTGGAAGAGATCAAGGAGTATGCTCATGCAAAGGGGGCAACACTGGTGATATTTGACGATGAACTGACGGGTTCTCAGATCGGCAACATTACCGATGCGATAGGCATCAGGACCATAGACCGGTCGGACCTGATATTGGATATTTTTGCCAGCCGTGCCAAAACGGCGCAGGCCAAGGTGCAGGTGGAACTGGCGCAGTATCAGTATCTGCTGCCCCGCCTGAAGGGTATGTGGAAACACCTGGAACGCCAGGGTGGTGGTATAGGAAGCAGGGGGCCGGGTGAGACAGAGATTGAAACCGACCGCCGACTGGTGAAGGACAAGATAG
>JBIKSN010000234.1:0-5163 GCA_044348585.1 Flavipsychrobacter sp. | reverse complement strand
GATGGTACTGCACCACAATGCGGGAGAGTAGGTAGCTGCCATATTCATTTAAGAGCCTCACACACGTGAGGCTCTTTTTTTATGTACATACCCCAGCATCGTAACCGCCCATGCATCTGTTGGTGAGGATAAATGATGAGCTGAGTTGGGAATGCGGCGGGGTAGGTTTCAATTGTCCGTTCCTCTTCTGGGAATTAGATTTACTGCAGCATTTGTATCATCCGTAAACGCTAAAAAGCACCTTCCCGAGAAGGTGCTTTCGCAAATTGGCGATCTGCCCCTTTTTTAGCGCCCCGCCAATATTGTTGATGAAGAACCGGATGGGACCGGCAGAGGGTTTGCTTTTTCGTTTGTTGTCCTTGGTAATACGTTTGAGTATTGGGTGATCCCCTGCATGGTTACCGCAGCTACTCTGTAGTATTTCTTGTCACTTGTATACATACTGTAGTTGTAAGTTCTGGAGAACACTGTGTTTCCTTTTGTGGGGATGGTTGCCACTACAGTATAATTATTACTGTCATTACTGGCCTCAATACGGTATTGTGCTACATTCGTCTCGGATTGCAGAGTAAATGCTATCCTTTCCTGGTTGTTGTTGGTTGCGAAGATTGCACTGATGCTGTTGTGCTGCGCTGTGGCAATTGTTGTAGCGAACAATGCGAATGCGAGGATGATGTTTGTCTTTTTCATATTCTTATGTTTTTGTGGTTTGTTTTGATTGTTTTTGATGACACAAAGATGCGGCGGCAAACTGCTGCTGAACACAGGAAAACGACCCATTCTGCGGTGCACTATCACCCGGCTGCTGGCCGTGAAAACACCTTTTGCGGCCGTTTTGATAATAACAACCGTGTTTTAACGGTATGTTTTATGGAATAACACGTTATAAAAAGTGTTAAAACAAAGACTATATTTGATGGAACCAAAAATGTAATGAATATGAAACAGACATTAATTATGCTTTCTTTATTTATGGTATTTGCATCATGCGGTACCAGCGGCAGCGACCAGACTGCTGTTTTGCAGAAAAAGGTGGATAGCCTGACATCAGTTGTTGTTGCCAAGGGGCCCAAGACTATGCCGATGGTAACAGTGGAGCCTGGTAGAGCGCTTTTTACAAAAGGTGAGATTAATTTCAGTAATAGCTATCCTATCGATTCATTTCTTATTCCGTGGGGGTACAGTTATTGGTGTACAAAACGGTGGGATAAGTTCATGAATGAAGCCGGATACAGGGATAGAGTCATTAAGCAAAGTACTGCTTGTTCTTTTGTAATACCGGTAAGTTCATTGCAAACACTCATTGGATCAGGTGCTGAATACGTTGTAGTTTATTTCGCGGTAGACACAAATGATCGTCTTGGTATAATATATGACGGTGCAGCGACGAAGCCTGATGAGCCACAGAATGATACGATATATGAGCATAGAATAAGGATGGATCAGAGAAATTATGCACTTGATCACGTTTGGCCTTGTCCGACATGTGATAAGGTGGGTTTGAGCGATGAATAGTGAGATTTGATATTTTATTTTGATTTACTTGAATGGAGAACGGAGTATTATATGTGTACTATTTTTCAATAATTCTTGCTGCGGTTATTGGGATTCTGCGTTATAACTCGTCAGATAGGGGACTGAGGATATTGACAATACTTTTTATAGTCACCGTGATTAGTGAATTGTTATGTTACATTTCGCTCATTAATGGGCATTATGAAGCCAGGTATTCGCTCTTCCACCTGTACAGTATACTACAGGGAAGCTTGCTATCCGGATATTTTCTTCAAGTGACCAAACCCTATCACCATGTAAAATATATTATTGCTATTGTTTTGTTTTGGCCGTTGACGGGAGTTTTGAATATAATGTACTTACAGCCTCTCGATGCACTGAACTCAAATATGCTACTTACGGAAAGCTTAGTATTTATCACATTATCGTTACTTTTCATTTACAAGTCCTTGAAAGTAGATGGGTTAACGATTTCATCCCATTTCATCATCGCGTTGATCATGCTTGTTTTTTGGAGCAGTACCCTTTTATTTTGGGCAACTATTAAGATCCTGTATAGAAACCATTGGAAGTACACTGATCAAATCATGTATGCTCAAGCGATAGTCAATATAATCGCTTACCTCAGTATCGCAGTAACAATATTCTATCACACGAAAAAGAAGAAACTTGAATCCGTCTGAAATTGCGATCATACTGATAGTTGGAACTCTCGCTTTGCTGGTGTTTGTGGTATTCATAGTCCTTATCATTATTGAGTACCGTAGGCGGCAGGTGAAGCACATAACGGAGAAGCTGGAGTTGGAGCATCTGTATAAGCAGGAGGTGCTGCAAACACAGTTGGAGGTGCAGGAGCAGTCGTTCAAGTATGTGTCGGAGGAGATACACGACAACATTGCGCAGACACTTAGCCTGGCGCGCATCAAGCTGTATAAGGCGGTTGACAAAGCGGCGGATGAAAAGGCAAAGACTGATCTGCAAACAACAACCGAACTGGTGGGAAATGCGCTGGATGGATTGCGTGGTCTGAGCCATGTGCTGAATGGTGGTCTTGTATCGAAACTGACATTGCTGGAGAGTCTGGAAAAGGAACTGCGGTATGTACATGAGGTAAACGAGCGCACTACCGAACTGATAGTAACGGGGGATGTATATGAACCGGACGCTGAAAAGAAACTGATGCTTTTCAGGATAGTGCAAGAGGCAATAAACAATGCAGTGAAACACGGACAGGCCAGTAAGATAGCGGTTTGTCTGGCGTATGACCCCGCCCGAATAAAGGTGGACATAACAGACAACGGAAAAGGATTTGACGTGGCAAAGGTGGCAGACAGCAAGGGCTTGGGCATGACCAATATGCATGTGCGCGCCCAATTGCTGGGCGATATTAATGTGGAATCGGTGGAGGGGAGCGGAACTACAATAACCATAAATGTAATTACAAATGAGTGAGAAAATAAGACTGGCATTGGCCGATGATCATAACCTTTTTCGCAAAGGGGTTGAGGAGTTGATAGAAGACTTTGAAAACATGGAAGTGGTGGTGAGTGTGCCGAATGGGAGGGAGCTGATAGAAAGACTTTCCGGAGCAAAAGAGCTGCCGGATGTGTGTTTGCTTGATATCAACATGCCTGAGATGAACGGCTTTGAGACGGCGAAAAAGATAAAGGAACTGTGGCCTGACATTAAGATATTGGCAGTATCGGTGTATGATTCTGAGTTTAATGTGCTGGGAATGCTGCGTGCCGGAGCAGGCGGCTATATATTGAAGGACACACAGCCGCAGGTGTTGCGAGTGGCCATTGAGAGCATTCATAAGAATGGCTTTTACCACTCTGAATTGGTGACCGGGAAGATACTGCATCAGTTCATGACGAGGCCGAAGGAGCAATCGTCGGTGGAGCTGAGTGAAAATGAACAGCTGTTTCTGAAGCATTGCTGCAGCGAGCTGACCTACAAAGAGATAGCTGATATGATGAAGATAAGCCACCGCACCATAGACGGCTACAGGGACCAGTTGTTCCTGAAACTGAATATCAAATCGCGCACGGGGCTTGTGTTGTATGCGCTGAAGACCGGCATAGCAACACTTGACTAAACGATCCTCACAAGCGCGCCTTGCTACAACAGTTTGCAGAGCAGGGTTATTCACAGAGGGTTGGTAAATAAAGTCATGCATATTAAACGAACAATGTTGTGTATTTTATAGCTTTAGCGTTATAAATCATATATCGATGTTCAAAAAACTCCTGCTGGCTGCCGTTGCCCCGTTTGTGTTTGGCACTGTGGTCGCTCAGCCTACCTGCGGCACTGACGAGATGATGCGCAACCTGCGGATAGAGCACCCTGAACTTGTACTGTTTGAGGCCGAGATGGAGCGTCAGATACAGGAGGGGATGCGTAAAATAGATTTTACGAAGGCAGCCAAAAGTACGGGGGCAGATCAGACCAATAATGATAATTTCTGGTACGATATTCCTATCGTCATTCACATAATCCACGACTACAACAACTACAACACATCGGTGCATTCGGGCGACTTCATTCCTGACGACTTCATATTTGAAGCCGTGAAGGAATGGAATGTGGTGTTTGCCAAAAAGAACGCTGACACTGCTGACGTGATACCACCTTTCAGAAAGTGGATAGGTAATCCGCACATCAGATTGCACCTGGCCACTGTGGATCCTTCCGGCAATAGAACGCACGGCATCACACGCCGGAGGTCTTACCTGACGTACCGTGGTGGCGAGCAGGCCAAGTTTGACGGCTGGCCACCCACGTCCTACATCAACATCTGGTTCATCAATAAGATGGGTTCGGGCAATAGCAGTGCAGCGGCGTATGCGTATTATCCATCGGCAGTGACGTACATACCATTCTATGATGGTGTGATATCGCTGGCGGAGTATATGAATAAAGGATCGAAGACCATACCACATGAGCTGGGCCATGTACTGAACCTGAGCCATGTGTGGGGCGATACCAATCAGCCGGGTGTAGCGTGCGGCGATGACAATGTAGATGACACGCCGCCCACCAAGGGGCACAATCCATCGGGCTGCACTGCGGGTAATGTATATGATACCACCTGCAGCAGAAACTACTTTAAGCTGTATGTGGACGCAGCCGGTCATCTGGACCTCGTGAACTATCCTGACACGAACAATGCGCAGAACATAATGGACTATACCTATTGCGACAAGATGTTCACGAAGGGGCAGGTGATGCGTATGCGTATAACACTGAATAACAATGTGGCGGGTCGCAATAACCTGTGGGATAGCGCCAATCTTGCAGCCACAGGAGCAATGCTCTCATTCCCGGATCTGAAGCCGATACCTGATTACACAGTTACCAACCCCACGAGTACCAGTTACCTTACCAAGAATGCAAACTTTGTATTCCCGGGTAAGGATGTGCGGTTCACCAGCTATACGACCAATGATACTGTGGTGGCGCTGAACTGGAAGTTTGAGAACGGCACATCGGTGATCACGAACAGCTCTACTTCCAACTTCACACAGGCTTTCAATGAGCCGGGCTGGGTAAAGCTGACGATGACCGCCACAGGTAACAATACAGGCGACAACAGCGTGACGTGGGACAAGGCATGCTTTGTAGCCGACAACACCGGCACCAACGCGG
>JBIKSN010000232.1:0-5209 GCA_044348585.1 Flavipsychrobacter sp. | reverse complement strand
TGAAGAAAGGTGCTAAGGCAACGCTGTACCTGCCTTCGCCTATCGCTTACGGCCCTCAGAGCCCTAATCCATCTATTCCTGCGAACGCGGTTATGATCTTCGAAGTGGAGATCAGCGGTGTTTCGGCAGCTGAAGAGATGAAGTAACTTTTAACAGTTTGGCATTTATACCTTAACTATATTTACAAGAAACGCATTTTATCAAATGAGATCAACATTCAGAAAAACCCTTGTGCCGCTGGCTATAGCGCTGGGTCTGGCCAATAGTTCTGAAGCGCAGGACAAAGGAACGAAGCTGAAAGATGGCTTTACCCAATTGCCCAGCGGTCTGGAGTATAAGGTGGTAAAGCAGGGGAAAGGCAAGCGCAAAGCTGCTGCAGGAGACCACGCCGAAATGTTCATTCACGTGTTCCTCGATGACAGTACCATTTTCGATTCAAGGAAGATGTATAATGCTACCAAGCCGGTACCCGTGACTATACAGAGCCCCAAAATGAATGGCGACCTGATGGAAGGTTTCATGTTGCTGGTAGAAGGTGACAGCGCTATTTTCCGTGTGCCTATCGATTCTATGGTGAAAGGTGGTGCCCCATCAATGCCCGGCATGAAGCAGGGTGTTGGCCAGAAGATGAAGTATGAGGTGCAGGTGGCTTCTGTGCGTTCTGAAGAAGAAGACAGGAAGCTGAATGAAGCGAATTCGGCCAAGCAGAAAGGAATTGACGATAAGGCTATTCAGGACTACCTGAAGAAGAACGGCATCAAGGCTACTAAGACTGCTTCAGGCCTGTACTACTCAATAGAAAAGCAGGGCGCAGGCGCCAACGCGGTTGCCGGCCAGACACTTTCTGTGAACTATACAGGTAAATTGCTCAGCGGAAAAGCGTTTGATTCAAACACTGATCCTGAATTCAAGCACACCGAGCCTTTCAAAGTTGAGATAGGCAAGGGCGCTGTGATCAAAGGATGGGACGAGGGAATGCTGAATTTCAACAAGGGTACGAAAGCAACCCTTTATATTCCTTCGGGCCTAGCTTACGGTGCTCAGGACAGAAGTCCGCAGATCCCTGCCAACTCGGTACTGGTATTCCAGGTAGAGATACTTGATATTGCCGATGCACCAAAGCAGATGAGCGCTACTGAACAGGCTAAGATGGATGATGATATGTTGAAAGAATATTTCGCAAAGAACAACATCAAGGCCGAGAAAACAGCATCAGGTCTTTATTACTCGATCACGCAGAAGGGTCTCGGCCCTAATGCCGCACCGGGTAAAAAAGTAACCATGAACTATACCGGAAAGACAATGGACGGTAAGGCTTTCGACTCAAACCTCGATCCGAAATTCGGTCACGTTTCTCCATTCCCGTTCACACTGGGTGTTGGACAGGTGATCAAAGGCTGGGATGAGGGTATTCAGTTGATGAACCTCGGAACTAAGGGTGTGTTGTATATTCCTTCAGGTATGGCGTATGGTCCTCAAAGTCCTACACCGGCAATACCACCAAACTCTATCCTCATTTTTGATGTAGAGGTTGTGGGTATCGACAATTAATAGTTACAAGAAGTTTGATACTTAGGAACGGCACCGGAAACGGTGCCGTTTTCTTTTACAATTGACAGTATCTCACTACATTTTTAACCCCGCTTCGTCGGTGTTTTCTGAGAATAGCTGTTTACTTTGCGGTATGAAAAGACTGATTCCTGTTCTGATAACGTTTTTGTCTGCCCTCACGGTCCGTGCCGGCCAATATACTCATGCCGATACGTTGCGCGGGAGTAATGGCGGCGGTCGTAGCTGGTGGAATGTTACGCGTTATCAGCTTGATGTGAAGTTTGATACCGCGGCGCAGAGCATAACCGGCAGCAACCAGATGTTCTTCAGGGTGACTGCGCAGCCCGGCGACAGTATGCAGGTAGATCTGCAGCAGCCTATGGTGCTGGATAGTGTGTATGTAATGTCTTCAACCCGAACATCGGGAGGTGTGCGCAAGGCCGCAATTGTTCAGGAGGGAAATGTATGGTGGGTGAAGTACCCGTTCAATACACTCAAGCAGGATAGTCTGTATTCGCTGCTGGTGTTCTACCATGGCGTGCCACGTAAGGCTGTGAACCCGCCGTGGGACGGAGGGTTTAGCTGGAAGACGGACAGCCTGGGCCGGCAATGGATTGCAGTATCCTGCCAGGGGCTGGGGGCAAGCGTTTGGTGGCCCTGCAAAGACGCGCAATGGGATGAGCCGGAAGACGGCATGATCAATTCATTTACGGTTCCGTCAGCGCTCACATGCATCAGCAATGGCCGCAAGGTGGGCAACACACAGACCGATGGCAACACCACTACCACGTGGATGGTGCGCAACCCCATCAACAATTACGACGTTACCTTTTATATAGGACACTATGCTACCTGGCACGATACGCTGAACGGAGAAAAAGGTGTTCTGGATCTGGACTATGCAGTGCTCGATTACAATCAGGACAGGGCCAGGGCACACTTCGGCGTGGTGAAGACCATGCTACGCGCGTTTGAATATTGGTTCGGACCTTATCCGTTTTATGAAGATGGATACAAGTTGGTGGAGTCGCCTTACCTGGGAATGGAACATCAGAGTGGCATAGCTTACGGCAACAATTTCAGGATGGGTTACAAGGGTACCGATCGCTCCATGACCGGTCACGGCCTGAAGTGGGATTATATCATCATTCACGAGAGTGGGCACGAATGGTTTGGTAATAATGTGACCGCAAGGGATATGGCCGATAACTGGATACACGAAGGTATTACCTGCTACTCTGAGGTATTGTTTACCGAATATACTGCCGGCAAAGACAATGCGGCGGCATATAGCCGGGGATTGTGGACTCATATCAGGAACGATCAGCCCGTGGTGGCGCCCTATGGTGTGAACGATGAGGGCACCGGTGATATCTATGAAAAAGGCGAGGCCGTGATGCATATGGTACGTGTACTGACCAATAATGACGACAAGTTCCGCAAAATGCTGCGTGGTCTTGGTAACGAGTTCTACCACAAGACTGTTACTACTGCCGAGGTGGAGCAGTACATTGCAAAGACAACCGGGCTGGAGTTAGGCGCGTTTTTTAATCAATATCTGCGGGAAAAGGATATACCCGAACTGGAGTATTACATAAAGAATAAGGAACTCAATTTCAGGTTCTCCAATGTAGTGCCAGGATTTTCATTGCCGCTCACGGCAACAAACGGAGACAAAAAGGTCACAATAAAAGTGACAGGCGACTGGGCAAAGGTTGCGTGGGACGGTGGCTATGACGTCAATTTTTCTAAAGACTTCCTCATAAAATTGAAAAAATAGGAAGTACATTAGTCTTAGTTAATTTAGG
Source organism: Flavipsychrobacter sp. (assembly GCA_044348585.1). Taxonomy (GTDB): domain Bacteria; phylum Bacteroidota; class Bacteroidia; order Chitinophagales; family Chitinophagaceae; genus Nemorincola. The sequence goes on along the minus strand of JBIKSN010000232.1, from coordinate 1,850 downwards.
ATATGGCGGCAAAAAAGCTGAAGATAGCGACTCCGATGGCAACCTCCGGCAAGGCCGAACCTGCAGCGGCAACCGGGAGGTGGTACATCTGGTTGCTCTTGGTCGTCACCGCCATTGTTTTCTCCGGTTTGGCCGGCCATCAGCTTACGTTCATTGACGATGATAAGTACATTATAACCAATCCCTACCTACGCGATCTCAGTCTTAAAGGCATCGGTGCCATATTTACATCGTTCTACGAATACAATTACCATCCACTCACAACACTTACGTGGCTCATAGAATATTCGCTGTTCGGGCTGAACGCTACTGTGTATCATGTTGTCAATCTGGTACTACATCTTGCCTGCGTTTGGCTTGTGTATCGGTTGACACAGCGCCTCAGCGGTAAGGAGAATGTTGCACTGATGGTAGCCGCCTTGTTTGCCTTGCATCCGTTGCATGTCGAATCTGTAGCCTGGGTCTCAGAAAGGAAGGGGCTGCTCAGCGGCCTGTTTTATTTCATGTCACTCATTGCATACGTTCGTTACGTAGATGGCACTCGTCGCAAAGATCTGTTGCTGTGTTTTGTGTGGTTCATTTTTGCCTGCGCGTCCAAGTCTGCTGCCGTCACCCTGCCGCTTGTGTTGATGGCAATAGACTGGTATCGTGACAGGAAGATTGCCGCTACATTGGTAGAAAAGATCCCTTTCTTCCTGGTCTCTGTTCTTTTTGGTGTCCTTGCCGTTATGTCGCAAAAGGCAGGCGGGTCCATGACAGATCTCCTTCCTCAGTACGGTGTCATTAACCGCATATTCTTGTTTACAGGTGGTCTGGCTTTTTACTTCCTCAAACTGGTCATTCCTTATCCGCTATCGGCCATTCACTTCTTCCCCGATGTGTCTGGTGGGGTATTGCCATGGTACTTTTATGCGTCTGTGCTATTGCTTGCAGCTATAGGTTGGGGCGTTTGGAAAATGCGCTCAAGTGCCCGCGAACTCCGCTTTGGTATACTGTTCTTCCTGGCTGCTATTGTGGTGATGCTGCAACTGCTGCCTGTGGGTGGCGCGTATGCAGCCGAGCGTTACACTTACGTTTCTTACTTCGGTCTCTTTTATGCCATAGTGCAATGGGTGGATGGTGCCGGTTTTCGCGAGGTGGGTCATAGGGTACTGGCAGCTGTTTTGCTGCTATTCGCATTTGTTTCGTGGGCACGTGTCAGCGAATGGCGCGATACCGATTCAATACTCGGCGATATCGTTTACAAAAACGAAGGCAATTCACGCAACTCGCTGGTGCACTACCACTGGGGGCAGTATTATACCTACAGGCAGCAATGGCCCGAAGCAGCCGACCAGTATTCGCGCAGTCTGACTATTGATCCGCGCTATTTCCCGTCACTGCTGAGGCGAGGCGAAGCGCTGGATGCTATGGGGCGCTACAAAGAAGCAATGGCCGACTATTCCGTTGCTCGTGGTGTCGATCCTAAGTCAGCGCTATTATACAACAATATGGGCTGGACCCGATTCGGCCTGGGCGACCCCGCTACAGCATTGTCGCTCATAGATACCGCTATTGCGCTCGATAGTCAATTAGCTACCGCATACAACAATCGTGGCTGGATAAAACTGCAGCAGAAGGACAGTGTAGCCGCACTCAATGATTTTGACGCTGCCATCCGCTTGCAGCCCGGTTTCGCGAAGTCGTATTACAACCGCGCATTGGTGAAGTTGTACCGCGGAGACGTTGCCGGTGCTTTGGCTGATTACTCAACCATCATCCGTATGTACCCCAATGAAAGTCTGGCATGGTTCAACAGGGGGCTTGTACACCTTCAGTTGCTGGACAAACAGGCGGCTGCCCGCGATATG
>JBIKSN010000233.1:0-5209 GCA_044348585.1 Flavipsychrobacter sp. | reverse complement strand
CTAGAAAGTTATCTGTGCGTTCCTGCAGGCTGTTGCCGGGGAATATACCAGCTTTCATGCGAGAGATACGATCAATATGGACCTGATGGTTCCTCTTTTCGGCACGGAGCATTTTCTTTTCGAGTGCGGTGAGTTTCTGAAGCATCGCAGTTGCCGCCGCTTTTACAGAGGCGTGCAGGGTAGCATCGATGGTCGCTGCCTTTTCCTCCAATTGCTGCATCAGTCTTATAATATCTTCTGACTCTTTTGATGTGTGCCAGTCCTTTTCGCTGTGCGCGGCTATGTAATCGTTGATGAGGTCGTGCTCTGAGCGGAACATTTCACTAATGGAGAGGCCTGTTCTCTTCCTAAGTTCTGCCTGTTGTTTAGATAGCCAAAGGACAGACTGGCGCAACAGTATGGCCGGATAGAAGATATCGTGGTGGCTGAACACAGTCTTGAGTTGGAGCCAGTAGGCCACCTCCGCGCCACCACCTATAAATACGACATCGGGCAGAATTGCACACTGAAATGCCGGTCGCAACACCACGTTGGGGCTAAAGCGTTCGGGGTGCTGATGCAGCTCGGTGAGCAGGGCCTCCCGAGAGAAAGTGTAATCTGTGTTCAATACTACCCATGTGTCTTCCTGGCGTTCTATGCGTTCGCGGACTCCATCGAGCAGGTAGAACAGGTTTATAGGGCGTGGGAAAAGTTGGGACTTGTAGTTTTGCTCCAGTACCTGTGTCTGCGCTTGTGCAAGAGCTATGCTTGGGCTATGGAGTAGTTCATCTTCCATAACCGGAATAAACGCACTCTTCAATACAGCGTCATCGGGGTCTACGATGACCAGGCCGTATTTACCAAAAAGCTCATTGACCAGATAGCGGGTGGCGCCGCCCATTGTCTTGTATCTGGTGTAGGCGGTGGTTACAACTTTCTGCAGTTGATCAGCATCGGGTCCCGGAGGCCCCCAAAAGCGAAACAATTGTTGCAGGAGCGGTTTCAGAGTGCTGGTGTCCATGCGGCCGACAGCCCCTTTTTGTCCGCCGCCATCCCAGGTATAGCGGTCGCCACGAAATTTGAAAGTGCCCAGTTCATCAATGTCGTTGTCCTCGCTTCCCATGTAGTAAACAGGGACGAATTTCTTGTCGGGATGCTTAGTGTTCAGTTGTTCTGCCAGCTTTATGGCATGCAGGATCTTGTAAATGAAATACAGATAGCCTGTCATCAGGTTTGGCTGGTGGGCCGTGGTGACGGTAAATGTATCGTTGCTAAGCAGGAGTTGTATGTTCTGTTTGACCGACTCGGTGGTTTCGAGATCTCCGTACTGACGGGTGATCGATTCGACCAGTAAGGGTCGGCTTACGGGAAACTTCTGTCGATCTCCAATCGCTTTATCTATACCCTCAGCATCAGGCGTGAATTGGTAGAACTTACTGAGCAGGTGATGTTCCGAGGTGTAGTCGGATGCCAATTTAGAGAAGCAACCGGTCTCTTTATATGGGAGGTATGTGTAGGTGTGTTCCAAAATTGAGATCGGTCTTTTGAGTAGAAAAGCTAATATACTAAATTATGAACGTATGAGATCGAGGAACATGTCCATTCCTTTTCTTTTGTTCTCGTCGAGCAGGTACTGGATGTTCTCGCGATAGTAGGTATTCAGATCGTACCACGGGAAGTGGTTCTGTTCTATCACCGTGTCAATGTGCTGTAATCCTTCGGCGTTTGCCTTATCGAACGCGGTCTTGAAAGCATCGGGCAGGGGCTTGTTGGCGACCCATGCCGCAAACACGAAATCGAGTCCGGTGTGCGCCTTCCATGCCGCAGACAGGTCGTATACGTATTCGAAATTGTGCAGTTGTTGTAGTGCCCTGTCTCCTATGATAACACCAGCACTGTTGCCATTGATGTAGTCGATATAGTGCTCGGTAGCAGGTTTGAAGGTGACTGTTTTTTTCCAGTGTCTTTCCAGCAGCAATTGCGCCAACCGTACTGAGGTGCGTGATTGATAGTCGAGATAGACAGTAGTGATCTCTTCCATGGGTACTTGGCTGAAGATAGCCACAGAAACCACATTGCCGTGCGAGGCAATTCCGTAATTGCTTACAATGTTTGCGCCGGGGATACCCGGTATCGCAGCTACCGGAATGAGCGCCATGTCCAGTTCTCCAGACTTGAGTTGTTCGGCTACTTTGGCAGGATATTCGCTCGTCAGTTCGATCTGGTCGAAAATATCGCTGTGCTCGATGCCATAGAGTAGCGGCTTTGTGTTGAGGTAACTTACTGCACCAACCCTGATCCTTGAATTCAATTGCCGGAATTTTGCCCGCAAAGATAGCCAGTCGGGGCATGAAAAGACAAAGGAAAAAAACAATGTCGTTATCTACATTGCTGATAAACCTCTGATCAGAAGGTCATGGCAATACCTATGCCGGCTCCGAACGGTGTTGGCACCGGTTTTACCTGCATGGAAATGTCTCGGGAGATATCGAAGTTGCGCAGGTGGGCAGAAGTGACGGCATCGAGCACCTGCACAGCAAAGGCGAGGCTTGTGTATATCACTGTCATGTTCAGTATGCGATTCTGGTCGGCCTGAAGTTGCTGCAATTGGTCGGTGCTGTAGATACCCACGTATTCGTCGGTAGGAGTAGTGTGACCGGCGGCGGCACCAATGCGGCCGACGTAGGCTTTGCGCAGTTTTGTATAATCGGTACTGTTTCTATAGACAAAGTAGCCGGCAGCTCCGAGGCCACCATAGACGATGGGTAGTTTCCAATACTGGCGGTTGTATATCTGTCCGAGGCCCGGTATAAGAGCTGCATACAGGCCTGCCTTCTTTGCATTTGGTTGCCATTTCACTGTCTTCAAACGCGCCGAGGTATCGGCAACGACCTGTGTTTGCCCCGCACAAGTGAAGCATGAAGCGAAAGCCAGCAGAGAAGTGAAAATGACGTTGCGCACAGTTGATGCTGATGTAATAAGGAGTCAAAGTTAATTTCATATCCGCAACCAGCCTACAAACAGAGGGCATTGCAAGTAAAAAATAGTTGCATTATCTATATTTTAACATACGGTAATAGGGGAAATGGCACTATTTTTGGTTTTGTATGGTAGCGTAGGCGATGTGCCGGGGTTTTGCGCTATTTTCTTAACACCGTACTGAACCCAACGGATAAAGACATTTGAAATGAAAAAACTACTTGGAATGTTGCTGGTTGCCAGCGTGTTCGTTTTTACCGGATGCACCAAAACCGGACCTCCGGGTCCGCAGGGACCACAAGGCCCAACAGGACCGCAGGGTAACGCTAATGTTATAGGGTCGGACCCATTCACAGTGAGTAGCTGGTCGAAGACGGGCAATACATACTATGCTAACTTTACAAGCTCGGATATCACACCGGCTGTTGTGGACCGTGGAATTGTATCGGTTTTCAAGAGTTACGCCACCAGCAGTGGCCCTGAATGGTCGCCATTGCCGGACATAAACGGAAAGACGTCAACGGTATATAATTTCTTTGATAACGGATTCGCGATCTATGTTCAGAATTCAGATGGTTCTGATCCGGGTTTTCCGGGTTCTGTAACGTTCAGAATGGTGGTAGTGTCGCCTTCTCAGCGTCAGGCAAATCCGAACACGAATTGGAAAGACTATAAGCAGGTAATGAGCGTGGTGAATACATCCAACCAAGAAGCTGCGGCGAAATAGCCATTTCGAACTAAAAGAAAGAAGCGGGAACATGATTTATGTTCCCGCTTCTTTTTTACTTTCTCGGGTATCGTTACTTCTGTTGGTCGCCCTCTGTCATTTGTATTTTTTGCGAGAGGCCCTTTGCCCAGTCTATGAGCATTGTCTTCTCTTCGGCAGATAGCTTTGCTTCTCCATGAATAAACGTGTAACTCTCCAGGGGCATTTCACCTTCTTCCACTTCGCCAACTATTTCTTTTAGTTTCTTCAACTTTCTTTTTGACGTATAATTACCAAAATCGGAGAAGTTCAATTCCTCCTTTCCCTCATGGACGTGGTCTGCCAGCCATATACCCACGGGCTGAAAGTTGTTGTACCATGGATATTTTGTATTGTTGCTGTGGCAGTCGTAACATGCACGGTGCAGCACAGATGCAACTGCTTCGGGCACCTGATATGCTGTGACGATATCAGAAGGGGGCGTTGAGGTAGACGTGTTCTTTTCAGGCCGGTATAATTGTATTGCCGCAAGCGAAGCTAGCAGCCCAATTCCGGTCCATTTAACGATCTTGTTTGCCATAGTCCTTCAGTTTGTTTCTGCAAAGTACTTATTGTACAGTAGAGATTATTATATAATCGGGAAAAGTTTAACCATTTCTCTGAAACTGATGTCTTAATTTTAGGAATCAACCCATTGAGTTATGACGAGTATGCGCAATGCGCATTTTTTAGCGCTATTTCTGTGTTTTTTTATCCCTTTGTCTACTATTGGTCAGACGGCTTTTGAACGTACGAAGGTGCAGGCCGAGGCAGGAGATGCAGACGCGCAACTGGAGATGGGGGAGATCTACAGGAGACAGGTAGGTACTGCTGCCGGTGATAGTGCGGCAGTGATGTGGTACACTAAGTCAGCAAAACAAGGAAACGCTACGGCACAATGCAACCTGGCATTTATGCTGGAGAATGGGTATGGTGGTGCTAAAGACGAGGAGCTGGCAATGAAATGGTACAGGAAGAGTGCTAAGCAGAGCTATCCCCGTGCCCAATGCGGCGTTGGTGTGATGTTCGAGTTTGGTAAGGGCGTAGACTCTGATCATGTGGCCGCAGTGAAATGGTATATGAAATCGGCGGAAGGGAAATACACCCCTGCGTATTATAATCTGGCCAGGATGTATGAGCGTGGTTATGGAGTGGCGATGAGTGATACTGCAGCGTTGCGATGGTATCTGATGGCGGCTGAGGCCAATTATGCACAGGCGCAGGGGCAATTGGGCTGGATCTACGAACATGGATTGGGAAGTATCAGAATTGACACTGCGGAAGCGTTACGCTGGTACCAGCGCGCGTCGTTCAACGACGATCCGATGGGTAGGTTCAATCTGGGCAGGTATTATTATTTTGGGTTGGGGGGCATTAAAAAGGATTACAAGATCGCTGCCGAGTTGTTTCATAGTGCGGCACGGGCGGGTAACACACTTGCCCAATACATTTTGGGACAGATGCATGAGACCGGCCTTGGTGATGCTGTGGAGCAAGACCAGAAAG
>JBIKSN010000231.1:0-5213 GCA_044348585.1 Flavipsychrobacter sp. | reverse complement strand
TACACCTCCCGTAATGAAAACCGCCTATAACCGTGCTTTGGGAGCACCGATGGCCGCCGATGCGGAATTAAAAACAATAGATGGGGTTCAGGTTCAATCGGGCATGAGTGAATACGTGACTGTAGACAATGCAGGGATCAGCACGACATTCGACATTGAGCTCCCGTACACTATTCCCAACGATGGCAAGCAGCACATGGTGGCTATAAAGAAATATGAGCTGGCGGCTTCCTATCGCTACTATGCTGCGCCGAAGCTGGATAAGGACGTTTTCCTGCAGGCACAGGTGACCAACTGGGAAGATCTGAACCTGATACCGGGCAAGAGCAGTATCTTCTTTGAAGGCACATATGTGGGTGAGGGATACATAGATGTGCGCAACACTACAGACACGCTTACCTTCTCGCTGGGCAGGGACAAAAAGATAGTTGTGAAGCGCGAACAGGACAAAAAACTACGTAGCGTGAAGAGCATTGGCAGTAATGTAAAAGAATCGTTCGCTTATACGATCAATGTACGTAACACCAGAAAAGACAACATTGACCTTGTATTGCAAGATCAAATGCCGGTAAGTAACGATAAGGACATAATGGTGGAAGACAAGGAGACCAGTGCAGCGGAACTGAACGAAACTACCGGAATGATGCTGTGGAAGATGCAACTGAAGCCGAACGACCAGGGAACTGCAAAATTTGGCTATACAGTTAAGTACCCTAAGGGCAAACAGATCAATAATCTGCGGTAGGGCAAATAGGAGCCATTAAGTAAGCGGTCAGGAGCAGATAGTATCTATCCTGACCGCCTTTTTATTGCCGGCCTATACGTACTTCATTGATACATAAAGATGTAGTAGTATATTGTGGAGGATCAATATTGCTGTAGATGAGGGTTGCACCACTGCCTGCCAAAGAACGGGAACGCCTTAAAGCCTTGCTCGAATACAAGATACTGGATACAGAACATGAAACCGACTATGATTTCATAACTGATCTGGCGGCAACTACATGCAATACTTGCGCCGCTGGAATCTACTTTATTGACGCACACAGGCAATGGTTTAAATCGTGCAACGGATTTGAGATCAGTGAAACTGTATGGTGCAATAAGCTGGCAGTACAAGCAATTGATGCTCCTGAGAAAATACATGTTATAAAAGACCTGTCTGAAGATGACTGGTTCAATGAGAACCCATTTCTGCACAACGGTGGTCCACTCACCTATTACGCAGGCGCACCGCTGCAATCGCCAGATGGCGCAGTAATTGGCGTGCTGTGTGTTTTTGACACAAAGGCAATCAACCTGTCGCTTGAGCAGAAACAGAAACTGCTGATGCTGGCAACGCAACTGATGACGATATTGGAACTGCGTAAAACACGAAGCAAATTGCTGCAGAAACAGGCCGATATTGACATGGCCTATTCAGACCTGGAAAACATAGCCCACCTTGCCTCTCATGATCTTCGAACACCGCTCAACAACATTATCTCTCTTGCGCACCTAATACAAGAAGAATTTGGGGAATCGATGGGAGCAAGCGGCAAAGAGTACATCAGTTATGTAAACGAAGCATCTTACTACATGTCTGACCTTTTGAGTAGTATTCACAGTTACTCAAAAGCATCGAAGCTTGCCGTAGATGTTCAGGAGCGCGTCAATTGTACCGAGCTCATAGACGAGATGATGACGCTACTTAAAGTGCCGCCAAATTTCATCATCGATCGTGAGTTTCACGTAAACGAGATCATTGTACCTGTACTGGCCGTTAAGCAGATCCTGTTCCACCTGCTTTTGAATGCACTGCAGTATAACGACAAGAAGGAAGGCAAAATATCAATCACTATCTCAGAGAACGATACATCATGGATCATCAGCATTACGGATAACGGAGAAGGAATTCCCGGGGCCGACCTTGACAAGATGTATTCCCTCTTCCGGCGACTGCGTAACCGCGACAAGAACGGAGAGAATATGGGTATCGGATTGGCAATAGTGAAGCGACTGGCAGAGAAAATGCACGGCACTGTATCAGCAACTTCTACAATGGGAGCGGGGAGCACATTTACGGTATCTATCCTCAAATAGATCGAGACTTAACTAATAGTACTTACCGGGGACGAGATATTCTTTCACATACTCTGCCACACCGTCTTCCAGACTATAAAAAGGTTTGTTGTATCCGGCGGCATGAAGTTTACTCATGTTGGCTTCTGTAAAGTACTGGTACTTATCACGAATGTCGAGCGGGGTGTCGATGTAGGTGATGTTCTCGGGCAGATGCAATGCGGCGAATATAGCTCTCACGACGTCGTTGAATGTTCTCGCCTTACCTGTACCGGTATTGTACAAGCCACTGGCAGGTTGGTGCTGCATCAGCCACACACAAATGCTGACTACATCTTTGACGTATATGAAATCTCTTATCTGCTCCCCGTCTTTATAAGCGGGGTTGTGCGAACGGAACAGTCTGGTACCACCGGTAGCACTGATACTATTATATGCGTGGAAGATCACCGAAGCCATGCGTGCCTTGTGGTATTCATTGGGACCGTAAACGTTGAAGAACTTCAAACCAGCCCAAAAGGGTGGCTGCTGCGGCTGCTGTAATGCCCAAATATCGAATTCGTTCTTTGAGACACCATAAGGATTCAGTGGCGCCAATTTGGTAACCACATCGTGATCGTCATTATACCCTTGTTCACCGTTGCCATAAGTAGCGGCAGAAGAAGCATATACGAGTGCGATACTGCGCTCTGAACAAAGTTGCCAGATATTCTTTGAGTAGTCCAGGTTCCACTTCTTATGAACACTGTAGTCCATTTCAGTAGTATCAGTGCGCGCACCCAGATGGAATATATAGCTGATCTTATAGTCAGTTTCGGCAACCCACCGAAAAAACTCTTCGCGATGAACCTCTTGAAGAAATTTCTTTCCGTCGGTATTTTGCTTTTTTTTCTCGACAGTAAAATCATCAACGAGAATAAGCTTTTCGAAACCTATTCCGTTCAGATAACCGACAAGGAAACTACCGATAAATCCGGCTGCGCCGGTTACCACTATAACGTCGTCCGACTTCATTATTGGAAAAATTAGTGCCCTGCAGGAGCCGTTGTCTCAGCAGGTTTTGCTGCTTCAGCTTCTGTTTTTGCAGCCTCTGCAGCAGGAGCAGCGGCTTCGTGAGCAGCTTCTTCATGCTTTGCACTACCTGCTTCGTGCTCGCCATGTTCAGCAGCACCATGTGTAGTACCATGTCCACCACCATGACCTTCGCCTTCGTGAGCACTCTCAACCTGAACGAAGTTGATTGCTGCTATGAACAATCCTACGAGGATGATCACCAACCAGAATGAGTTTTTAAAAGAAATAATGGTCTTATTCTCTTTGCTGTGGGCGTTATGTGTATCGTGGCTCATTTTTTGTGTTTTATACAAAGCAAAAGTAAATGATTGACGCGTATTGTGCAAGAACAAAACACCTATGATTTTGCCCCGCGATTCTAATTTGTACTTTTGCGGCAAGATGTCGAAAAACTCAGGAAGTCTGTTAAGAAAGGTCGTGCGAATTACACTACGTTTTACGTTAATACTATTCCTATCGTCAACCGCCTATCTGGTACTTTGCCGGTTCTTGCTGCCTCCTATCACAATTACACAGTTGGGGGCAGTATTCGAGGGCTTCGGGCTTAAAAGAGACTACGTTTCGTGGGACGAGATCCCCCGCAGTGTGAAACTGGCAGCAATAGCCAGTGAAGATCAGCTATTCCCCGACCACAACGGATTTGACTGGAAATCTATAGACCGGAGCATGAACGGGACGAGTAAAAAGAAGAAGAAAAACAGGGTTCGCGGCGGCGGTGCCAGCACCATTAGTCAACAAACAGCCAAGAATGTTTTCCTGTGGCAAGGTTCAGGTTTGGGACGATACATAAGGAAAGTACCCGAGTTTTATTTTACGCAATTGATAGAAGTGATCTGGGGGAAACGCAGAATAATGGAGGTTTATCTGAACGTAATAGAAATGGGACCGGGAATATTTGGCATAGAAGCAGCATCTCAAGCATACTTTCACAAGCCGGCAAAAAGACTTACAGCAGCGGAATCGGCCCAGATAATAGCCTGTCTGCCTAACCCAAAGAAGTTCACCGTAAGACCAATGAGCAGGAGAATTCAGTGGCGCTATCCTCAAATCGTTTCACAAATGAACAACCTAAGCGGGGATGAAGATCTTGAAGCGATAATCGGTAACTAACTAATGTAATCATTGAACAGCAGCAGGTATCCTTCCCACTGCATTACATCTTTCCAAAAATAGAACGAGCGTTACCCAAAAAAGAAAGTGCCACCCAGGGGTGGCACTTTCAATTAAAGTTCAATCCATTTTTTTAGTATTCAGATGGATGCAGGATATAAAACCTGAAACCAACTGACATTACTGTATAAACATCATTACGCTTATTGGCAGCAAGAGGAAGCTTGTAACCGTCAATATAATCTGACATCGTAGAAGTGTACTGGAAATTAGCATTAAAGACACACCCCTTGAATATCCAGAACTGTGGAATATGGAGATTATACCCAACATTCATCGGAATATACAGAGCAGTTGAGTTTGTGAGAACGGTTGGGTTCACACTATTCACTTGTCCTGCATAATCGTTCGGTGTCGCGATGCGTGGAATATTATTGTTGATAATACCCAAACCAACACCGCCATATACACCACCTACCAATCGAAGGATCGGATTGTCGTAATACTCTCTGTCAACTGCAGCGAACAAAGTACCTAATTCAACAGATATGTGCTGATCAACTGACGTGAATCGGTTGAAGCTACGCAACTGTGTATAAGGGTCACGGGTAGATAGATCTCCAAAAGAGACAGTCCAACCATAACTGATTGTAGGAGTAATATTCTTTTCAAAGTATCCCATATAAGCCGGCTGTGGCTTTGAATAGGAAAGATCTCCGTACATCTTAGTGGAACCAAGACCGAACCCAACACTAAAGTTGTGAGCATTGTAGCCTTGTTCTCCAACCTCGTATGCGCTATTGTTCCTTTCGCGTACACTGATATCCGTACGCACCTGAGCTACAAGCCCCGACGCGGACAAAACACCAGCCGAAAGTAGAGTTAACAGTTTAGTTTTCATACACACAATTTGTAATAGCCTGCGAACAGAGAATGAATTAATACTTCCAAAGGTTACGCTTGTAATT
>JBIKSN010000028.1:0-19625 GCA_044348585.1 Flavipsychrobacter sp. | reverse complement strand
GCGGTCCTTTATTCGCAGCACAAGCAGGCCGCTGGTATTATTGGTATATTGGAGCGCAAGGGCATACCCTACAATGTGAAGAAGCCCGTGAATATTCTGGATGAACCGCTGATCATTCAGTTGCTGAATGTGTTGCGTTATCTGGATGCCGAGCGTAAGCGTACCTATGATGGTGAAGAGTTGTTATTCGAACTGATGCATGCACCCTATTTCGGGATTGCGGCTAATGATATCGCGAGGCTGGCGCTGCACATGCAGCAGAGCAGGAAAGAGACCGGTATTCTGAAATGGAGGATGGTGCTGTCGAATCCGCTACTGATAGAGTCGCTGGACCTGAAGACAGCACCTGCCATGCACCGACTTGGGCGCTGTCTGGACGAATGGGAACGACAACAACTAGGGCTTCCGTTGCCATTGCTGATAGAGAAGATCGTGCACGAGGGCGGTGTGGTTGCTCATTTGATCAAAACTACGGACCATGTGTGGATGCTGCAGGTTTTGTACACCTTCTTTGAGCATGTGAAAGATAGCCATGCACGTACCCCGCGCATGAAGCCGATGGAGTATGTGCAGATGACGGAGCGCATGTATAACGAGGGCATAGCCCTGAGTCTGCAGCGGGTGATACAGAACGATCAGGGTGTTTACTTCTACACAGCGCACTCTTCTAAGGGAAATGAATTCGAGCATGTATTCCTGATAGGGTGTACTGATGGTTTCTGGGAGAAGAAGAGCGGCGGCGTGTCGGATTTTAAGTTGCCCGATACACTTACGGCAACTGAAGATGATAAAGACAAGGGGTATAAGGAAGAAGTGGCGCGCAGGCTGTTCTACGTGGCGTTGACGAGGGCGCGCAAACATTTATATGTGTCGTATGCCACCAATGATAAGGCAGGGAAGGGTTTGAAAGTATCTATGCTGGTAGATGAGATATGCCCTGATGACAAGAAGATACCTGTGCGGCTCACCGTTCCTGAACTGGAAGCGCATCTGATGTTGTCGCTGGAGCCGGTGCAGGAAGTGAGGATACAGACTGCCAATGCGGTGGCCATAGACAGGATGCTGCAGCAACTGACCATGAGTGCCACGCAGCTCACAAGGTTCCTGAGGTGCCCATTGACTTTCTATTACGAGACGATACTGAAAGTGCCCATGCAGAAGCGCGACTCGCTTGCGTATGGAGGGGCTATTCACTATGCGTTGGAGCGGATGTATATGGACGTGAAGGCCAATGGTGTGCCACCTGCCAAGGAAACGGTTTTTGCTGCCTTTAAATCGGAGATGTATCGTCAGTCGTCCAGTTTCACAGGTGTTCAGTTTGAGCGGCGTATTGAGCAGGGCGAGGAAGAGCTATCGGGCTTCTATGACCACAAGGCGGGCTCAATGCACCGCAATGTGGAGGTGGAGTTGAAGGTGCCGAGGTATTACCTGGATGGTGTGCCGGTGACGGGTAAGATAGACCTTATAGAGGTGGGCAGCGACGGATGTGTTGTAGTGGACTACAAGACCGGTAACCCAGACAAGTCGATAAACACGTATTTACGGACGCCTGACCAAGAGGACTCTTTAGGGGGCGATTACTGGCGGCAGATGGTGTTTTACAAATTGCTACTGGAACACTGGGAAGACCGCAACTGGCATGTGAAGATCGGCAGGTTTGAGTACATACAAAAGACCAAGGATGGTAAATACAATGCACCGGTAGTTCCGGTTTATGAACCTGATGAGCAGGAGGTACTAAGACAATTGAAAGACGCATACAGCCGCATTATGAACCATGAATACAATACCGGGTGCGGAAAGGAAAAATGCCACTGGTGCAATTTTGCTAAACGCTATGAACTGATAGTGCCTACGGATGAAGTGGACATGGATGACGAGTAGGCGGAAGTGATCATAAAAGGAAAGGCACATCATTTGATGTGCCTTTCCTTTTATGACTGTTATGGGAGTTGCGGTTAATCAGTAGGAGTGGCCTTACCGTCTTTGGTAAGGAAGAGGTGGAACGTATCGCCACGGAGGCCGATACGCATTGATTCCAGGGGAATAACCTCTGCCGGAGCGAGGTTGCCGAGGTTGACGTTCACGCCCAGCAATTCGAGGAAGTAAACCTGCTGTGCTTTTTGCGGTGCTTCCCAAATGATCTTTTCGTAAGGTATCTGTGTGAGGATCTCTTGCACCAGTCCTTCGCGCACCTCGCCCGAACCGCGGTATATACCCACGTTTCCGGCTTCACGCGCCTCAGCTATCACATAGGTAGAGCCAGACTCCAGTTCTGCCTTCATCAGTTCTATCCACTTGTAGGGCGGCATGATGTGTGTGGCATCTTTTGAGCCAACTTCTGAGAACACGGTAAAGTGTTTCGCCATTTTCTCGATGTAGCCGCATTTCTCGATGTGCGGAATTGTGATAGATCCGTCAGAAACCTCTACATGCGTCACACCGAGGTCTTTGAGGGCAGCGATATAGTCGTCGATCTGATTGCGAACAAGGAATGCTTCGAATAGGGTGCCGCCGAAGTAAACCGGTATATTGAGTTCGTGGTAGATCTTGATCTTTTCACTGAGATTGGCGGTAACAACACCTGTGCCAAAGCCAAGTTTTACGATGTCAACGTAGGGTGCGGCAACGGAGAGGAAGTCTTTAACTCCATCGAGTCCCATACCCTTATCCATCACCATTGTGAGACCGTAAGTGCGGGGGATGACGGTCCTTTCCGGAATATTAGTCAGTTTGAAATTCATGAACGACGTGTTGAGTGCGGCTGCAAAGATAATTCAATTGGTTGTTTAACACTAATAATGGCTATGTGGTTCGTATATTGCATGCGTAATTGCAAGATAATATGCGTCGCGATGTTCCTATAGTTGGTTTTATCATTGGTATGCTGATGCCCCTGCTGGGGTTCCTTATTGTGTATCTTTTGTGGTTCAAGGGGCGCGACCTTGGTACGGTGCTAGGTGTAATTGCCCACGACCACCGCATGGCGCCTAAAGTGCTGACCCTTAGTCTGTTGGCTAATCTTATACCATTTGTATACTGCAACAATAAGCGTTTGGACCAAACGATGAAGGGCATAGTGATAGCAACTATGCTGTATGCGTTTGTTGTGGTGCTAATCATGTTTGTCTGGTAACATGCGTTACTACATTATAGCGGGAGAGGCCAGCGGAGACCTGCATGGCAGCAATCTGGTGAAATCCATTCACCGTCAGGATGCGCATGCGGATGTGCATTGCTGGGGCGGTGACAAAATGGAAGCCGCCGGTGCGACACTGGTCAAACATTACCGTGACCTGGCATTTATGGGGTTTGTGGAGGTGCTGATGCATCTACGCACCATTATGGGCAATATCTCCTTTTGCAAAAAAGACATTGCAGCCTACCGACCCGATGTGCTGGTGCTGATAGACTATCCCGGGTTTAATCTGCGGATAGCCGAGTGGGCGAAGCAGCAGGGGATAAAGGTGGTGTACTATATATCGCCGCAGGTGTGGGCCTGGAAAGAGGGCAGGGTGAAACAGATAAAGCGCGACGTGGACCGTATGCTGGTGATACTGCCTTTTGAGCAGGATTTTTACAAGAAATGGGACTTTCCGGTGACCTATGTGGGGCATCCGCTTATAGAGGTGGTGGCGCATGAAAAAGCGATAGCGCCGGCACCTTTGCCGAACGATAAGCCTATAATAGCATTGCTTCCCGGAAGCCGCGCACAGGAGATAAAGGTGAAACTGCCCATTATGCTGGAGATGACAGACAGGTTTCCGCAATACCGTTTTGCGGTAGCGCAGGCACCTTCTCAGCCCGATGAGTTGTATCGGGAGATCATAGGCAATAAGGATGTTCTTTTGGTAAAGGGCAAGACCTACGATCTGCTGAAGCAGGCGAAAGCAGGGTTGATAACCAGTGGTACGGCAACGTTGGAGACTGCGCTCTTTGGTGTGCCACAGGTAGTGTGCTACAAGGGTAATTCGATCTCCTTCTGGCTGGCAACGAAGCTGGTAAGTGTGAAGTACATATCGCTGGTGAACCTGATCATGGATAAGCCTGTAGTGACCGAGCTGATACAGACCGAGCTTACGCCCGACAATCTGGAGCGGGAATTGAAGAAATTGCTGAGTGACGGCCCCGACAGAGATGCTGTACTGGCCGATTACAGGGAGTTGTGGCACAAACTGGGCAGCAGACCGGCATCGGAGAATGCCGCTGCAGAGATAGTGGCTGTTGCGGCGTCAAAATAACGGATCACATACCGTTGCGGGTCTCTTCTTCGGCCCTGCGAATCAATTTTGTCATGAATTTTCTGAAGTAGATGGCGCCACCGAATGTGGCCAATACAAATGCGATCTTGAGGAGAATAGTTACCGTTTTGGGCACCTGCATGAAGGTGAACAATATTATCAATACCATTACCACAATGGCGTACACAATGCCGAACAGCTTCACCCGGCGCATGATCCGTTTCTGTGCTGTCGGGCTTATAACAGGCTCATTAGGCGATGGTTCAGGCTTGGGTTCCTCGGCTATGCTGCGACTGTTGATACGTTCCTGAAGCAGTGTTCGCATGGCGGCGGTATTGCTGTACATCTTGTCGAAAATGAAGAGGCCGGTGCCATCGTCAAAGCGTATGGTCATGGCATCCATTTCGTGGTTCATGCGTGCATAGCGGAAAGGTTGCTGGCCGGTGAGTGCCACATTGTGTACGCGCGACCAGCCATAGGTGCGCCCGCGCGCCTGTATGCCCTCGTCGCTGAAGCGAATGACGGGCGTGTGTGTGAAATAGAAACGCAGCGTATAGCCCCCCATAAAGTAGAAGAACAACGCCAATGCCAGCATCAGGTAGTTGGTGCCTTCATCGAGCGAAACGGCAAAGATGATGGAGCCGTAACCCCAGTAGAACAGAACTGAGAAGAATATGCCGATAAAGAAGGAGAACTTTCTGCGGGAGACGAGTTGCACGGGGTATATTTTGTGGTAAAGGTACGGGTAACGGAAAATGAAACGGGCCCTGCAATGCAGAGCCCGTTTATGAAAAGTGTCAATGACAGATTAAGCGTAAGACTCGGTAGGCTCGCAAGTACATACGAGGTTACGATCGCCGTAGGTATTGTTCACGCGGGCTACGCTTGGCCAGAACTTGTTGTTCTTCACATAAGGCAGCGGGTAAGCGGCCATCTGACGGCTGTAGCTGTGGTTCCACTCGTCGGCAGTGATGACAAACTGAGTGTGCGGCGCGTTTTTCAGCGGGTTGTCATGTTTGTCCATTTTGCCTTCTTCAATTGCGCGTATCTCTGCACGTATGCTGAGGAGCGCGTCGCAGAAGCGGTCCAGCTCGGCCTTGTCTTCGCTTTCTGTTGGTTCTATCATGATAGTGCCCGCGACAGGGAAGCTCATAGTAGGCGCATGGAAGCCGTAGTCGATGAGGCGTTTTGCCACGTCTTCAGCTTCGATTTCTGCACTCTTCTTGAACGGACGCAGGTCAACGATGAACTCGTGTGCGCATGTACCGCCGGTTCCGGTGTACAGGATCGAGAAATCGTTCTGCAGGCGTGCGCGCATGTAGTTCGCGTTCAGGATGGCAAATTCAGTAGCCTTGCGCACACCTGTATAACCCAGCATACGGATGTATGCATAGGAGATGAGCAGGATGCTTGCTGAACCGTATGGTGCAGCAGAAACCGCGTTGGCGTGTTTTACTGAACTGTCGGCGCCGAACACGTGACCCGGCAGGTGAGGGGCCAGATGCGCTTTCACGCAGATAGGGCCCATGCCCGGACCGCCACCACCGTGAGGGATAGCGAATGTCTTGTGCAGGTTGAGGTGACATACGTCGGCACCAATGAGGCCCGGAGCCGTAAGACCCACCTGAGCGTTCATGTTCGCGCCATCCATATATACCTGTCCGCCGTACTGGTGAACGATATCAGTGATCTCTTTCACTGTTTCTTCGTACACACCATATGTAGATGGATAAGTGATCATGATACCGGCGAGGTTGTCGGCATACTGAGCAGCTTTAAGTTTCAGATCTTCTACGTCAATGTATCCGTTCTCCAGGGCTTTTACCACCACTACCTTGTAGCCTACCATTACCGCGCTGGCAGGGTTGGTGCCGTGTGCAGAGATAGGAATGAGGATCACATTGCGGTGTTTGTTGCCACGTGCTTCGTGATAGCCGCGGATAGCGAGCAGACCCGCATATTCGCCCTGTGCACCACTATTTGGCTGCAGGCTGCAAGCGTCAAAGGCTGTGATCTCGCAGAGGTAAGCAGAAAGTTCTTTCACGATCTGCGTATATCCGCCAGCCTGAGCGATTGGCGCGAACGGGTGCATTTTGCTCCATTCAGGCCAGCTGAGCGGCATCATTTCTGTAGCCGCGTTCAGCTTCATGGTACAGCTACCCAAAGAGATCATGCTGGTATTAAGGCTGAGGTCTTTGTTTTCGAGCATCTTGATGTAGCGCATCATCTGCGACTCGCTGTGATGGCTGTTGAACACCTGTTGCGTAAGGAACGCGCTGGTTCGGGTAAGAGACGTAGGGATGTGCGAGAGTGATGTTTGCTCGTCGATAGAGAAAGACACCGGCTCTTCGCTGCCCAGGATCGCCGAAATGATATCCAGTACATCGGTAGATGTAGTGGTTTCGTCAAGAGAGATACCGATGCGGTTGTTGCTGTGATAGCGGAAGTTGATGTTCTTCGCTTCGGCAGCGGCACGCACGGCGTTGCTGTCGGCAACGGTTACTACTACTGTATCGAAGAAGCTGTTGCTGTGCAGTTTCAGACCGGCAGCTGTGAGCGAATCTCCGAGTACCTGTGCCAGCAGAGCTACGCGCTTGGCTATGTCCTTCAGGCCGTCAGGGCCGTGGTATACGGCATACATGGCAGCCATGTTGGCCAGCAGTGCCTGTGCGGTACAGATGTTTGAAGTGGCTTTTTCCCTTTTGATGTGCTGTTCGCGTGTGCCCAGCGCCATGCGGAGCGCGCGGTTGTTGGCAGCATCGATACTGATACCGATGATACGGCCGGGGATCTGGCGTTTGAAATCGTCCTTCACTGCGAAGAATGCAGCGTGAGGACCACCAAAACCCATTGGCACGCCAAAACGTTGAGCAGATCCGATCGCGGCATCAGCGCCCAGTTCGCCTGGAGGAGTGAGCAGCGTGAGTGCCAGCAGATCGGTAGCCATAACAACGAATGCGCCTGCGTTGTGTGTAGCTTCTATGAAGCTGCGGTAGTCTTCTACACTTCCTTTTTCATTGGGGTACTGCAGCAAAGCGCCAAAGTATGTATTGTCAATGTTGGTAGTGCGGTAGTCGCCTGTTACCACCTGAATGCCGAGTGGAGTGGCGCGGGTTATCACAACGTCCAGTGTCTGCGGGAACACGTCAACGTCCACAAAGAACTTAGGACGGTCGGGGTTCTGAGCGTCTTTGTTGGCCGTGTGGAAGAACATGTTCATTGCTTCTGCAGCAGCCGTTGCTTCGTCTAGCAGAGACGCGTTGGTAATAGGCAGAGCAGTAAGGTCGCTGACAACTGTCTGATAGTTGATAAGACTTTCAAGACGGCCCTGGCTGATCTCGGCCTGGTATGGAGTGTACTGAGTGTACCATCCCGGGTTTTCAAAAATATTGCGCAGAATGACACTTGGCGTGTGGGTATCATAGTAACCCTGGCCGATGTAGTTTTTGCAGACTTTGTTTTTTGATGCGATCTCCTTCAATTGGGTCAGGTACTCCGCTTCACTGATGCTACCCGGTATGCGCAGGTCGTGATCCATACGGATACCCTGAGGTACGGTGCGGCCAACAAGTTCATCGAGACCGGCAACGCCAATGGTCTTGAGCATTTCTTTCGTGTCATGTTCATTGGGCCCGATATGGCGTCCAATGAATTCAGCGCTCTGTTTTGAAAACAAGTTCATAAAATGTTGTTATAGATAAAAAGTGGAGAAAACGTATTTAAAAAGATGCGCAAAGATAAATTTTTAATAGCAATTCCCGGTACTTACTGAAGAGACTCGCCAATGGCAAGAGACATATGAAATTTGTGGTATTGCATTACTGCCATGCGGGAGGCGGACCGTATGTACCACTACAAGTAGAGACACGGGCGGTATGGTCAATGCTTTTTTTTAATGCTTCAATTAATGTTGTTTCATTGTTTTATTATTCGGATATTTGTTTTTATCTTTCCGAGCTATATAATAAAATTTTCAGCATTGAAACGATTAATACTCTCATTGGTTTTGTTGCTTCCTATGTGCCTTTCGGCCCAGGAAACGCACCATGAAATAGGTTTGGGTCTTGGCCTGGCCAATTATTATGGCGATCTGCAACCCAAGTTCTTTGCGTCTGACGGATATAAGCCTATGTCGACCATTATGTATAAGTTCTTTGCTACGCCACGTGTTGGTTTTAGGGCAGGGGTGGCTTATACACAGGTCACTGCCGCGGATAGTAACGGTCGTATTCCTATCAATCAGCGTAGAAATCTGAGTTTTACGTCTAACATTTTTGAGTTTCATGGTGCGATCGAGTTGAATCTGCTTCCTGTGGACGTGCTGCACCGCAAGGTGTCGCCATACATCTTTGGCGGTATCGGGGTGTTCTATTTCAATCCGTTTGCTGAAGATATTTCGGGGAATAAGCACTTTTTGCGTCCGCTGAGCACTGAGGGTCAGGGCTTACCTATGTACCCCGACAGGAAACAATACAGCCTTGTGAATATGTCATTTCCTTTTGGTGGAGGTGTAAAGTTCCTGATAGGAAAGACGCTCGTCATCACTCCTGAGATAGGTCTGCGCTACACAAATACAGACTATCTGGACGACGTGAGCAAGTCTTATGTGAACATGGACACGCTGCAGGCTTACAAAGGAAAACTGGCCCGTGCTATGTCTTTCCGCGGTGATGCTAAAGCTGAGTGGGATGGAAACAACCCTAACTATGGCTATCAGCGAGGCGACAGCAAGGCAAATGACTGGTATTGGTGGGGCAATATTACCGTAACGGTTTACTTCCGTGCCTTTGGTAACCCCAAGCCATACACCAAAACCAAGTGTCCGGGCTTGTACTGATAATATGCTTACTTAGCAATAAAGAACAATACAATTGAGAATTTGGAAGCGACACGGTTAGTGTCGCTTCTTTTTTGTGTTGATCCATTCCCGGCAACACAGCGAGGAACGCTTAGTCATGTTTATATCCCGCATTGTAAGCGCTAGGTCGGGTAAGATCAACTGGTGCCGTGTTCCCTCTGCTGC
Source organism: Flavipsychrobacter sp. (assembly GCA_044348585.1). Classification (GTDB taxonomy): domain Bacteria; phylum Bacteroidota; class Bacteroidia; order Chitinophagales; family Chitinophagaceae; genus Nemorincola. Next base: position 10,361 of record JBIKSN010000028.1, on the reverse strand, counting down.
TTCCGTTGGTTATTTCGCTGCTGTCAGGCACATGCTTGGTTCAGCCCGATGCAAGTTGGTAGAATGAAAAGGGCATTGCGGTGTCGCGCAATGCCCTTTGAATATGATCAGACTGCAAGGTGTGCAGTGTTATTGCTCCAGCGAGTGAATGCCGTGTAGCAGACGTTTCCAGCGGATGCCATGCTCGCCATAGCTGAGCCATACAAACCAAGCCTTGCCCACCACGTGGTCTTCCGGAACGAAGCCCCAATAGCGCGAATCGAGCGAGTTGTGGCGATTGTCGCCCATCATCCAATAATAATTCATTTTGAACGTGTAGGAATTAGCTTCCTTTCCGTTTATAAAGATCTTACCGTCTTTTTCGTCAAGGGTGTTGCCTTCGAAATTGCGGATGATGCGGCGGTAAATAGCTATGTTCTGCGGGGTGATGGATACCGTGGCTCCGGCCCTGGGGATGGTAAGTGGCCCGTAATTGTCGCGGTTCCATTTATAGTTGGCTGTATCGTGAGGAAATACCCACTCAAAAGGCTGTTCAGGTGCTACACCAGTTCCAAGCTCGATGTACGGAACGACAGAGACAACGTTGGTGGCTTTCTGAACCTGAGCTACCTGGCAGTTCTCGAGATTGTATTTGTAGTGCGCGCCGTCTATGCGGTCGGCATACTCAATATTCTCGTCAACAATGGGAGCGGCACCGTTGGTAGTTACCAGATGGGTGATCTTCGAGTGTGGAAATATTTGTCCCTGCGAACCGTTTATATAAGTGATACTATTCCTTATTTCCAGAACATCTCCCGGAACTGCTACGCAACGCTTGATGTAGTTCTCCTTCTTATCAACCGGGCGCGTGATAATGTGAAAACGGCTGTGAACCTCATCGTGCCCCATGGCGCGGCAATAGGTGTAGTAGTCCTGATCGGGATATTCTGTGATCACAGTATCGCCCGAAGGGAAGTTAAACACCACCACATCGTTGCGTTTCACACTTCCGAACCCCGGAATACGGCGGTATTTCCAAGAAACAGCCTCGGTGTACGACTTCCCGCCAATGAATGGCATGGTGTTGTGTACCAGCGGCAGGGCCACCGGCGTCATGGGTACGCGGGGGCCATAGGCCAGCTTACTCACGAAAAGGTAGTCGTTCACGAGCATGGTTCCTTCCATAGAACCCGTGGGTATGGTGTAGGCTTCAAAAAAGAAGGTACGGATAATGGTTGCCGCGACCACGGCAAACAAACCTGCGTCAAGCCACTCTCTGGCAACAGATTTTTTCTTTTGAGGGACGTTGGGATCACCGGGAGTCGCTTCTTTCTTTTTCCAGAATGCCATTTAATAGTATCAGTTTCTATATCTGCCAAAAGTAACAACTTCCGATGCAAATTATTGTATGTCCAATTGCCGGAAAGTATATTTAACAAAAGCGCATAGGAAAAATCACCAACCGATATGCGCTGACTAATATTTGTTATATAAATGATGCTGGTCATAGTAAAAATGGTAAAATAAACAAAATTTTGCATGCAATATTCTACATGATAGTGCTTTAATTAGTACAGGAGACGTGGTCACAATATCGATAATATGATTTTATCTGTATGTGTTTTGTCAAAAGTGCATATGGAGTTTTATGATGGTGGTGAATTGTCTGTTTTTCATCTACTATCTTGAGGTAAAAAGCGCAAAATGGTAAATACAGAATCATAAAAAGCCGTGTTTATGAACATTAGATACTATCTTTGCCGCTGATTTATAGAGTAAAATCACAAAATCACAGTTATATCATTCTGCTTATGGAACAAATGAATCTTTACCCGACGCTCGGTAACAGCAAAAGGACAGCAGATGCCAGAATAGGTGCATTGAAGCGCACCATGCTTGCATCGGGGCTGTTTTGCATGTTGCTCACTATGTTTTCTGCAAATAGTGCACATGCGCAGGCAGCCACCCGCACTTCAACGGTGTATGCCGGCGGATCCTCTTCTCAGGATTCCCTCTGGACATTTTCTTTGCCCAGCGGATCAATTGTAAAAAGGCTTCATGTCACTTATCCCGGCTTCACAGTTGGCGGCATAAAGGCTATCGCAACCGACCCAACAACCAACCAACACTATTGTGTATTGGACGTAACCGGTTTGTCGAACAGCGTTTTGGGTAAGATCAATATCCAGACCGGTATTTGTTCCTACGTAGCCACTTTGCCGCACGATTTCATGACATTGGCTTTCACACCTAACGGTACGCTGTATGGTGTTACGGCCGATTTTGTATCACCAGCAGAAACCATGTTCCGTATCAACAAGTCTACCGGTACGGTTACGCCATTCCGCGCGCTTGGTGCCGGTGGCTTCGGTGAGTCGATCACTTACAACCCTGATGATAACAAGTTCTATCATTGGTCTGGCTTTGCGCCTGTGGTTTGGCAGCGTTTCGATACAACCGGACTAGACGTGATAGAAACTATTTCCTACACAGGCTCAACCGGTTTTGAGAACCATGGTGCGATGTACTATGGTCCTAACGAGTTGATCTCTTCAAGCACGACAAGCCGTATCAACCGCTGGAATACAACTACAAATGCTATAACGCAGTTTCCATTCAACACACCTGCTCCGCTTCATGGACTGGTGAAAGAAACGCACTCAAGTCTTATCGATCCGTGGGGTCCTACTACAATCTGTCCGGGTGCTACTGTAACACTTGAAGTTACCGGCGGAACCGGTGGATATCAGTGGTATTTCAATGGCGCACCTATAACAGGTGCTAACAGCGGAACCTATGCAGCAGACGCTGCAGGTGTTTACAACTGTGTATATGCTGATGTGAACGGTATAATTGATAGCCCGGCAACCGGCATTACCGTTAAAATGTATTCAATGCCTTCTATATTGGTTGCGGCGCATCCTGCTGTTTGTCAGGGTGTAACTTCTACCGTTTTTAACTTCTCAACGCTTACATCACACAACTACACCGGAGCACCGACAACCTATACAGTGCCACAGGGCGTAACGAGTGTTCATTTTGATCTTGCAGGCGGCGTAGGTGGTGTCGATTCAGGCATCGCTCCTAATCCGGGTCGCGGCGGCAGGCTGCAGGGTACACTTGCTGTAAGTGCAGGCGATGTGCTTACAGTTAACGTAGGTGGTGCAGGTAATGCAGGTTCTTTGTTCGGCGCTATTGGTGGTTTTAACGGCGGTGGCAACAGCTGGGGCTTTGGTGGCTCGGGCGGTGGTGCTACAGATCTCCGTCTTAACGGCGGTTTTCTTGTGCAGCGCGTTGCAGTAGCGGGTGGAGGCGCAGGTAGCGGTCACGATGGTATCAATATGTCTGTGTTGGGTGGCTTCGGCGGCAGCACGACAGCCGGCGACGGTGAATTCAACGCTGAGGGTTCTAAAGCAACAGGCGGCAGCGCAACAGCAGGCGGAACAGGTGCCGCATTTACCGGAATTACGAGCGGTGAAAACGGTCAGCTAGGTCAGGGCGGTGCCGGTAGTACCGGTGGCGTTTCAGGTGGCGGCGGTGGTGGCTACTACGGTGGCGGCGGCGGCGCATGGTCTGGTGGCGGCGGCGGATCGTCTTATGCAGACGGTGTAATTGCTACTTCTGTGGTACATACTCCTGCTTACAACGTTTCAGCAGGTTTCGCTAAGATCTCTTTTGATGTTCCTACTGCATATACTTATTCAATTGACTGGGATCCTACGGCTGAAGGTGCAGGATTTACAGATGTAACTACAACTGCATTCCCAACTTCATCTGCATTCCCGGTGACGGTTCCTGCAGGTGCGGCACCTGCGGTATATAATGGCTTCCTTACTATCAACGATGGTACCTGCAGTTACCTGCAGCCTGTGAGTGTTGAAGTAAAGGCGATTCCTACTGTTGATACGACATCTAATCAGTCTCCGGTTTGTAATGGTACAAATACAAATACAGTAGTATTCACCGGTTCTCATTCATCAACTAACTATAACTGGACGAACAGTCTGGCATCAGTTGGTATCCCATCAAGCGGCACAGGAGATATCCCTGCGTTCACGGCATTCAACTCTTCAGCTGTAAACCAGATCGCAGAGATCATCGTAACTCCTGAATTGAACGGATGTTTTGGTACGCCTGATACCTTTACTTACACAGTAAAGCCAACTCCAACACTTACAGGCGGTTCATCTGCCGGTTTTGTGTGCGACAACACCTTGTTCGCTTACACAGCGACAAGCCCGGTATCAGGTACAACATTTGCATGGAACCGTCCTGCACTTTCAGGCGACATCACTGCATCTGCAGCTACCGGTGCTGCGAGCATAAGCGAGACATTTGACAATACAGGTACTTTTGTAGTTCCTGTTACGTACACTTATACGCTTACAGCAAATGGTTGTGTGAACAATCAGTTCCTTACTGTTTCGGTTAACCCGACACCATCATTGTTCCCAACACCACTTGTAGGTTCTTCATGTTCAGGTAACGCGGTTACGTTCACACAGACCAGCCTTACTCCGGGTCTGGTTCATTCCTGGAGCAGGGCTGCAGTTACCGGTATCACTCCGGGTGCCGCAAGCGGTGCAGGTCTCATCAACGAGGTGCTGACAAATACAACAGTGGCTCCGATCACAGTAGTATATGTTGACACAATGAACATCAACGGCTGTAAATACACCGAGAACCTTTCTGTAGTAGTTAATCCGATGCCGGTGCTGATAAGCAGCCTCACAGGGAATATCTGTGACAACGCTTCGTTCAATTACAAAGCAAAGACAGGTACCGCAGGTACAACGATCACTTGGGAGCGCAATCCGGTATCTGGTATCACCAGTGCGTATGCAACCGGTACAGATACTATCGCTGAGACACACGACAATATTACACTGTCTCCAATAGTGGTTCCATACATCTTCTCGCTTTCTGCAAATGGATGTACTAATTTCCAGAACTTACTGCTTACAGTGAACCCAACTCCAACACTGAGCACTACACTCACACCTGCTGCTATATGCGACAGTACTACATTCAACTACACGCCTAACAGCCTTACACCGGGTGCCACTTTCGCTTGGTCTCGTGCTACTGTTACAGGTATCACTAACCCAGCAGCTACCGGAACAGGTAATCCTGCAGAGCGTCTGAGGAATGCTACTCCGCTTCCTGTTGTTGTAACTTATGTGTACACAACAAGTGTGAACGGTTGCGGCAACGCTGAGAACGTTCTTGTTACAGTGAACCCAAGGCCAAGGCTCAGCAATACAATGCCTTCACCAATATGTGACAGCACTGTGTTCAACTTCACACCTGCAAGCTTCACTCCGGGATATGCTTATACATGGTCTCGTCCTTTCGTTGCCGGTATCGGTTCTGTTCCTGTAACGAATGCAACAGGCAACATCAGCGAGCTGCTGAAGAACAACACCAACGGTAATCTGGCGGTTGTGTACGAATTCACACTCAGCGCTAATGGTTGTACTAACCAGTACAATGTACCGGTAGTAGTTCATCCTACTCCGAAAATGTCTTCATCACTTAATGATAGTGCATGTTCAGGTGCTCCGTTCACTTACGAACCGACAACAGACCTGACAGTTCCTGTGACTTACGCATGGGCTCGTGCGGCTGTTGGTAACATAACTCCGAACACAGGCAGCGGAAACGGAAGCGTAGTTGAAACACTTGTGAACGGTACTACCGCTACTATCAATGTAGCTTATGTGTACACCATAACCGTGGGTGCAAGTTGCTCAAAGTCACAGACCGTTACTGTTAAGGTTCGTCCTTCAGCTGAGGCTCCTGTGATCACTACAAAGCCGGGTTCTTCACTTTGTAATGGTGCTATGTACCAGAACTTTGGTGCATCGGTTCCGGCTCCAACAGGTGTTACTTACTCATGGAGTGCTACAAACGCTGAAGTGTATGCAACAGGTGCAGGTAACCAATACAGCCTTGTGAACTTCAATACTCCGGGAAATGCAGTTGTTACGCTGTCTGCCGCTTACGCTTCTACCGGTTGTGTAGGTGTTGCGACTTACTCTGTAGCTGTTGGCTCTACGGTAAACACTATGCCTGTTGTGATCTACACACGTGGTAAGTTCATCTGCCTGCAGAACAATGTTAAGACATATCAGTGGGGTTATGATGACGCAGTGACACTTGATTCAGTGGCACTTAAAGGTGAAGTGAACCAGAGCTACTTTGACGCCGCTCCAAAATGGACACAGCGTAACTACTGGGTAATGACCAACAACGGTGACTGCACTATCAAGGCATACTTCAATAAGCCTAACGACAATACGCCGAGGATAGAGGCGAATATTGAAGAAGAGGTTGCCGGAATGAAGCTGTTCCCTAACCCGGCCGCTGACCAGGTGAATGTAGAATTGACTACTGTAACCACCGGGGAAGTGCGCGTGGAACTGGTGAACATGCTGGGACAAGTATTGAATAAGGTAAACACTGATAATAACAAAGCTACCTTCAACGTAGGTGAACTGCCTGCAGGCTTCTACATGGTAGAATGTTATCAGGATGGCGTAAGGATAGGAACCGCAAAATTTGTGAAAAACTAACCGCTCAACTTATTAAACTACATTAGATGAAAAAAGTGATCTTTTCCATACTGGCGGCATCGGCGATGATGCCGGCTGTGGCGCAGGAAGCCAAGACAGCTCCTGCACCTGTTACAAAAAAATACAACTATACCCGTGACCCCGATCTTTCGAGGTGGGTAATAGACCTTAATCTGCTGGGTGGCGGCATGAAGCAGGACCTTACTACAGGCACTTCTACTTCAGGCTATCTGAACGCAATCAGCCAGAACACTAACATAGGTAAGCTGTCATTCGACAAGGGAAGCTCCCTTGGTTTCGACGCGCAGCTCGGCTACTTCTTTGGTCCCGGTTGCCACTGGGGAGTTGGTGCCGGTTTTATGTACCTGTCTCAGACAGGTAACCTGAACCTGGACAAGTATCATGTTGAATACCAGGCTACTGATGCTGCCGGTGCTATTTTCCGCCAGCACATCACCGGTAATAATCTTGCAGAGTGGACAAAGTCAACCAACATCAACATTCCGTTGATGCTGAAGTATAAGTACAGGTTCTCGAAGGCGTTCGGCTTTACTGCAGACGCGGGACCAATGTTCAACATGCAGATGAAGAACGTGTCTCAGAACAATGGCAACTTCGATTATGAAGCCATTTACAAGTATAGCCTTACTTCAGGCGGAGACGGATCTCCGTACACTTATGACAACTCTCCGATACCTTCGGGCAACTCAGAGTTGATAACAAGGGCTGCGATGCTGAACTACAATCCTAATGTGGATCTGAATGCTGAGTTCCAGAAGCAGAAAGCTGCCGGATACAATGTAGGGCTGGGTCAGACACCTGCGGTTGATAAGAGCACAGTATCTTATACAACGGGATCTGTAGGCTTCCTCCTGAGGCCACAGCTTAGCTGGTATCTGTCAGACCACGTTGCTCTGAACTTCGGTGCATACTACATGTATCAGTCATTTAAGAACAACAATGTAGCGAACTACACCTTCATGAATACGAAGATGGAGTATAGCTCAAGCCTGAACAACGTGTCATCGAGCAACGTATCATCATTTGGTGGTAACGTTGGCGTTCGCTTCCTGTTCGGTAAACTCAGGGATACCGATGAGGACGGAATTCCCGACAAAAAGGACAAGTGTCCTGAAGTTTGGGGTCTGGAGCAGTTCCAGGGATGTCCTGACACCGATAAAGACGGTATCCAGGATTCTGAAGACTCTTGTCGTACCATTCCGGGTATCGCTAAGTTCAACGGTTGTCCTGACAGCGACGGTGACGGAATTCCTGACAAAGATGACGACTGTCCTTACCAGGCTGGTCCGGCAAGCCTGAAAGGCTGTCCTGACAGGGATGGTGATGGTATTGCTGACAAGAATGACCTCTGTCCTGACAAGCCGGGTCTGGCTCAGTACAAAGGATGTCCTGATACTGATAGCGATGGTATACCTGATAACGAAGATCAGTGTCCTGAGGTTGCAGGTCCTGCAAGCAACAACGGTTGCCCGCTGCCTCCTCCTCCGGTAGTTGAGATCCCGCTTTCTACACCGATCCTGTTTGAAACTAACAAAACTGTAGTTCAGGAAACATCTAAGCCTGTACTGGAAACAGCTATCAAAACGCTGAAAGACGATCCTAACGCGATCATCATCATCCACGGTCACGCGGATGCAAGGGGCACTAACCAGTACAACATGAAGTTGTCTCTGCGTCGTGCGCTGGCTGTTAAGAAGCAGCTTGTTGATATGGGTGCTGAAGGTAAGCGTATCAAAGTGATGGCTCACGGTGAGAAAGATCCGGTAGCAAGCAACAAAACATCAGAAGGCATGGCCGAGAACAGGCGTGCTGTGATGAGGCTGAATGTTGAATAAGCTGCATCATTGAAATAGAAAAAACGCGGTCGCTGAAAAGTGACCGCGTTTTTATTTTGCGTCTGTTGTATTCAGCAGCGGGCACAGGAATAAACACCCGCATCAGGGTGTAGGTACTGCCAATAAGGAAGAGTGAAAGTTACTTTGTGCGGTCTTTTACCATTTCCAGCACAATGGCTAGCTGCTCGGCCCGGGTAAGGTTGCTGTTGTCGACAATAACTGCATCGTCGGCACGACGGAGGGGGCTTTCATCGCGGGTAGAATCAATGTAATCGCGCAGTTCCAGGTTATGGCGCACCTCATCTATAGTGATGGCAGGGTTGGTGGCATACAACTCTTTAAAACGGCGCATAACGCGTACTTCGGAGTCGGCGGTCACAAACAGTTTCAGTTCAGCATCGGGGAACACAGCGGTGCCTATATCGCGGCCATCCATCACAATTCCTTTGTCTTGCCCCATGCGCTGTTGCTGGGCCACTGCAAATGTGCGCACCGCCTTTATGGCGGCCACTTCGCTCACCTTTTCAGAAACGATCATATCGCGGATATACGGTTCAGCGTTTTCGTCGTTCAGGTAAATATCGGAGGCCTGGCGATGCTCGTTGAATACGAAAGAAAGATTGATGTCGGCAATTGCTGCCTGAACTGTAATTTGGTCGGTAAGATCAACGTTATTGCGCAGAAAATAGAGGGTAATGGCGCGGTACATGGCTCCACTGTCAATGTAATTGTATCCGAGCTGCACAGCGAGTTCGCGCGCAAGTGTGCTCTTGCCGCACGATGAATACCCGTCTATCGCGATGATGATCTTTTTTGTTGTCATTAAGTAGATCAAAAGTAGAAAGGAATGTCAAGATTGTCAAAATAAGCGGGGTAGGCAAAAAAGAAACGCTCTCAGTGTAAACTGAGAGCGCTGCAATAATTTTAGATCAGACGGTACTATTTATTCCATTGCGAAGGATCGCTGTTGGTGATGGCCGCGTTGTAGCCGAAGTCATTCACCTTTTGTGTAGCTGTATCAATGATCTGGTAGAATGCAGTGATGCCACCGTACTGACCGTAAGTAACGTTTGAGTAGATGTGCGCTATACCGTGCAGTACTTTTCCCTCGTACTGTTGGTTGGGGATGAACAATGAGTCACCAACAACTGTGGCACGTACAGGTGTCTTGAAATAATTATAGAAATTCTTGATAACCACGTCTGAAGGCTCTGCTCCCGGCTCGATACTGATCGGGTATTGCGCTGCAAGTGTGATACTGCCTTTTTCGAACACAGTCCAGTTGCCAATGAATTTCAGGCGGCTCTCTTTTTCGCAGTTGGTTCCTTCGTAGCCTGAAGGACAGGTGCAGGCGCCATCGTTACAAACGCCACCATTGGCGCAGGTGATGGTCTTACACTTGTCTCTGTTACATGAAGATGTGTACACAACGGTACCAAAAACACCGATAGTGGCTATGGCAGAAACTAATATGGTCTTGAAAGGAAAATTCATCACTTTGATTGTGTTTTATCGTTCTCAAAAATAAGAAAAAACCGTTTACAACACGACAGCAAAAGACCCTTCAGCCGTCTGCCGACACGTTATACGGTCATAAATATATTTCAATAAAGCCATCTATCGATGGAAACTTAGAAATATTTTTTTGTACTATTTTTCGAGGTCGTCTTTGTAGCCTTTTATTGCACGGTAAATTGCAACAGCTACGTCAAACTGACCTTTCTCTGAATTCAGATATGCCTCCTCTTCAATGTTGGTGATAAAACCTATTTCAACGAGGACACCAGGCATGGCACTGCCCGCCAGTACTTCCAGCCCTTTTTGTTTAACTCCCAGATCTTCGCGTCCGCCCAATGCAAATTGCTCCTGAACTTTAGACGCCAGAACCACACTTTTGCCAAGGAAGGCCTGTGCGTACTGTGCAACTATGATCGCTGTCTGCGGATCATTT
>JBIKSN010000027.1:0-19636 GCA_044348585.1 Flavipsychrobacter sp. | reverse complement strand
CATCACCTGTGTCTCGGTCTTCACATACATCAGTTGCGATTTCACATCCATGTATTTCCAACGCAGTTCCTTCAGCTCCCTGTTGCGGGCGTTCAGCTCGCGCTGCATATCTATCGCCCGCTGGCTGTTGCTTATGTACAATACACACAGCAATACCAGGAATGCCAGAAAAGGAATATTATTTACGATTGCCTTATAAGATACTTTCTCCACCAGCGACTTCCAGTCACTCCGCACACGTTGCGCAGGCGTAAGCCCCTCCTGCGTTATGTCTTTTTCCTCGCTGCTCATGCTCGCTATATTATCAGTCCCCGAAGGGCATTTTTATTCAACTTCATTTACAACTTCTCACCCACCCTCAGCCTTGCACTCCGCGATCTCGGATTGGCTCTTTGCTCGGCCTCGCTTGGCTCTATTGGCTTCGCGTTCACGGGCTTCATCACCGGCGGCGCCACTTCTTCGAAAGCTCCGGGTTCATCCCAGCGACCGCGTTTTATAAAGTGCTTCACTATCCTGTCTTCCAGCGAATGAAACGATATGATACTCAATCGTCCTCCCGGCTTCAGACTCTGTGCTGCCTGCAGCAACAACTCCTTCAGCACTCCCAACTCATCATTCACTTCTATCCTCAACGCCTGAAACACCTGCGCCAGGTATTTATTAGGATTGCCCTTCATCACCGGCGCCAGCATTGCCTTCAGCGATGCTATTGTCTGTACCTTTTGTACACTCCTTGCCGACACTATGTGTTTCGCCAACTGGCGTGAGTTGCGCACCTCTCCATATTGTTCAAACAACTGATGAAGCTGCGGCTCCGAGTAGGTATTCACGATGTGCGCGGCGGTCAGCTCACCACGCTTGTCCATCCTCATATCCAGCGGGCCGTCAAACCTTATCGAGAAACCTCGCTCTGCTGTATCAAACTGAAAAGAACTTACTCCCAGATCCGCCAATATCCCATCCACCTCACTATGTCCATGCAATCGTAAAAAACGACGCAGATACTTAAAATTTTCTGTTACCGGAACCAACCTGTCGTCATCCGGCTTGTTCACCCACGCGTCCGCATCCTGGTCAAACGCTATCAACTTACCTTCGGGGCCCAGTTGCTCCAGTATTAGTCTGCTATGTCCTCCACCGCCGAAAGTCGCATCCACATACACACCATCCTTCTTTATCGCCAGTCCCTCCACCGCTTCTTGCAGCAATACCGTGGTGTGATAGAATTTCAGATCTTCCATATTACATGCCGTCAAATGGATTACCCAGATCAGCCGCTACACTATCGGCAAGATCTCCGAAACCGTCAGAATTTTCACGCAGATAGGCATAATAGCTATCTTTGTCCCACAACTCCATTTTATTGCCCTGCGCGGTCAACACAGCTTCCTTAGTTATTCCGGCATACTCCAATAGTTGCTTGGGCACCAGCATCCTTCCGGCGCTGTCCAGCTCCACTATTGTTGCTCCATTCAGAAACACGCGCTTGAACTTCCGTACCTCTGCCTTAAAATCATTCAACTTGCTCACTTTGTCATGGATCACCTTCCATACATCCATCGTATACACGTTGATGCATTTCTCAAATCCACGGTTGATCACAAACTTCTCACGCAGACCCTCCGGGATCTGCTTCTCCAGACGGGCCGGCAGCATCAAACGCCCCTTGGCGTCTACTGCTACTTCACTTTCTCCGAGAAAATTGGTCATGAGCGTGTTTGATGGATGATTACTAACACAAAGAAACACTATTTACCACATTTTACCACTTTTGCGGCACTACATATTTATCCACAATGTGATATAAAATCCTGTGAATAACCTGTGACTTTATGTGGATATCTGTGAATAACCGCAGGGCGAGGTATTGCATGGTACTTTTCAGTACTTGATCAGCCCTCAGTCGCCCCATCCGATAGCAAGCACCTTACTTCGAAACATTATTCGATTCATATAATGTTACCCGAGAAAATTTGCCTCAAAATTGTACTTTTACGCCATGTTAGCCACACTCGAACAGGCCGTGAAACTGGGCCTTCGCGAAGACGAATTCGAAAAGATAAAAGAGGTACTGGGACGTACACCCAATTTTACTGAAGCAGCAATGTACTCCGTTATGTGGAGCGAACACTGCAGCTATAAAAACTCCATCAAATGGCTGAAAACTCTGCCGCGCGATGGCGCCAAACTGCTCGTAAAAGCAGGTGAGGAAAACGCCGGCCTTGTGGACATCGGCGATGGCTGGGGTTGTGTTTTCAAGATAGAAAGTCATAACCACCCGTCTGCTATCGAACCCTTCCAGGGTGCAGCAACGGGCGTAGGTGGTATTCACCGCGATATTTTTACCATGGGAGCCCGCCCCATAGCGTCACTCAACTCACTCCGTTTCGGCAAGGTCGATAATCCGAAGACGCGCTGGCTCATTAAGGGCGTGGTGAAGGGGATCGGTCACTACGGCAACTGTTTCGGCGTGCCTACTGTAGCAGGCGAAGTGTACTACGAAAGCTGCTATCAGACCAACCCGCTGGTGAATGCAATGAGCGTTGGTGTAGTTCGCGTGGGCCAGACGGTATCTGCTACTTCGCACGGCGAAGGCAACCCTGTGTTCATTGTGGGCGCATCTACCGGCAAAGATGGTATCGGCGGCGCTTCGTTCGCATCGGCTGATATCACTGAAAACAGCGCAGAATCGCTACCTGCAGTACAGGTGGGCGACCCGTTCGAAGAAAAGAAACTCCTCGAGGCATGTCTCGAAATGATACCAACCGGTGCCCTCATCGGCATGCAGGACATGGGCGCGGCAGGAATCACCTGCAGCACCAGCGAAATGAGCGCGAAGGGCGAGCATGGCATGGTCATTCATCTCGATAAAGTACCTACCCGTCAGGCAAACATGAAGCCCTGGGAAATGCTGCTGAGCGAAAGCCAGGAGCGTATGCTGATCGTGGTGAAAAAAGGCCGCGAAGCAGAAGTACAGAAGATATTCGACAAATGGGACATCCACTGTGTTCAGATTGGCGAAGTAACAAAAGACACCAACCTTAAGTACTACATGAACGGCGAGCTTGTTGCAGATGTTCCTGCCGATAGCCTTGTGTTGGGCGGCGGCGCACCGGTTTACGAAAGGGAATACCGCGAGCCTAAATACTTTGAAGAGATCAATAAATTCAACCCTGACACAGTTCCGGTTCCCGCCGATCTGCGCGAAACTGCTTACCAACTTATACAGCTGCCTAACATAGCATCCAAGCGTTGGATCTATGAGCAGTACGACAGCATGGTGGGTACAGGCAACACGCAAACAAATGAACCAAGCGACGCTTCGGTGATCCGTGTACACGGCTCTGAGAAAGGACTCGCAGTAACTACCGACTGTAACAGCCGCTACGTTTTTGCCGACCCCTATAAGGGCGGCATGATAGCAGTGTGCGAAGCTGCCCGAAACATCGTTTGCAGTGGCGCACAGCCGGTCGCTATTACCAACTGCCTCAACTTCGGCAACCCTTACAATCCGGAGGTATACTATCAGTTCGTACATGCCATCAAAGGCATGGGCGATGCCTGCCGCAAACTCGATACGCCTGTTACAGGTGGTAACGTAAGCTTCTACAATCAGAGCGAAGATGGCCCCGTATACCCAACCCCTACAATAGGTATGGTTGGTGTTATGGACTCATTGTCGCAGAAAATGTCACTCGGCTTCAAACACGCCGGCGACACCATCTATCTGCTGGGCATTCAGACCAATGATATCAACTGTTCAGAGTACCTCCACCACATAGTGGGTGTTACACACAGCCCGGCTCCGCACTTCGAACTCGAAGAGGAATACACGCTGCAGCAGACGGTTTCACGCGTCATCGGTGAGAAACTGATCCGCTCGGCGCACGATATTTCTGAGGGCGGTTTGTTCGCTTGCCTGCTGGAAAGCAGCATGGCCGGCGGACTCGGGTTCACAATCAACACACCTGCTGACATCCGCAAAGACGCAGCGCTCTTCGGCGAAGGACAGAGCCGTGTGGTGGTGACGGTTAATCCCGACCTGCATACGCTGTTTGAAGCAGAGCTGAAAGGCCTTCCATTCATTAAGATCGGTCATGTAAATGCCGGAAAAGAATTGAAGGTCAACGGCGAAAACTGGGGCTACATCGCCGATTGGCAAAACGCATATGATTCGTCACTCGAACGTATGCTTGCGGGTCAGTAAAGTAATAATTATATTCAACAGCGCTGCTACACGGTAGCGCTGCCAAATGTGTCTGCAGCATTGTGCATCATTTGACTGGTATTCCCTTCGGAAGACAACCAATCATGGAGATCGCAATGCTGCATTCCGTATGTATGTACCGAGCCCGACACTACGGCAACACTGTATCTCGTGCCGGAATAGTCCAGAGTCAGTGCCTGGCGCGCGTCTTCAAGCATCAGGTACAGCATGAAGAACCGACTGCGATCGGATGGTTCAAAAGGAACAACGATCACAGAGTCTATTCTGTTTCCTGTGCTGTCATAGGCCTTCCCTATCAGGTGCTGATGTTGGTCACAAGCCAGCTTAGCCTCGGTGTATGTGTATGGTGGGAGTTTCATGGAACAAATTATTGGGTTGAATTTATTACCTATATATGAATATAGAAAAAAAGAACAACAAAATAACGGCTGATTAACTTTTTGCATGCTTCCGCCTAAGATAATCATACCTGTAACCGACCGGCAAGGGGTAGCCCAGTTCTTCCATAATGTTCTCCAGATCTTTCTCTTCTTCGGGCTGGTACTTCCTGTCCAGATTCATGCCATTCAATCGGGCCCACGCCTGCCATTTCACTGCGGTTAGCGGATTCTTAAATTCCTGCAGGATATTATAGAGATTCACTTCCGTCTGTCTCGCTATCAGCTTCACCAACAGTGTCCCCTGAGTTACGTTCAGTTGTTTCACCTTATCCTCAAAACTGGAGCGCATATCCTCCTCGCGGCTGTGCACAAACTGCTTTCGCTCTTTCCTCGATACACCCTCCTCATTTACCTTGGCATTGATCTCTTTAAACACCTTTGTAGCAGCATCCAGATACGGCAAAATTGTTGTCACATAAAACTTCATCTGGTTGTACCTGTAACGGTCTGTGTCATTCAAAAACTGCGCCGTCACCTTCACCTCCGGCAACATATAGATAGTATCAACCTGCAATGGTACATTTCCCTGCCCGAACGAACGGATAGAAAGCAAGAGGGCAACAATGATCAAAATTCCTTTCATAGTAACTCCAATAATGCAATATGCGTACCAAAATTACTGGGTATTGGCCGACCTGCAACTGTGAAAAAAAATTAACACTACTATTTGTTTGAATTTCAGAAAAAGTTCTACTTTTGTGGTGGGTATATTTTTCATAAGGTGTAAGTGAGGCCTCAGCGCATGCTGGGGCTTTGCTTTTTTTATCCCATTCCTCAAAATCAGTCAGAACACCGTCCTATGTACACCTCACGTGAATCCCTGAACCATTATTTTGTGATTTTTACTGAAACAATAGTACTTTAGCACCGTACACAGCATTATTTATTGATGAACTACGAAATAAAACAGTCGGGCAAGTTCAAGTATGTAGAA
Source organism: Flavipsychrobacter sp. (assembly GCA_044348585.1). Classification (GTDB taxonomy): domain Bacteria; phylum Bacteroidota; class Bacteroidia; order Chitinophagales; family Chitinophagaceae; genus Nemorincola. Next base: position 14,034 of record JBIKSN010000027.1, on the reverse strand, counting down.
GAAGGAACCGGGGAGCCGTTGGTGTTGCTCCACGGGCTTTTTGGCGCATTGAGTAACTTTAAAGACCTTGTTGATCATTTCAAATCCACACACAGGGTCATCATTCCATTGCTGCCCCTATACGACCTTACTGTACTGGACACAACCGTTTCCGGACTTGCGAAATTTGTCCAAAAATTCTTCGAACATCAAAAGCTTCAGAATGTACACCTGCTAGGCAATTCATTGGGTGGCCATGTCGGGCTTGTCTTTGTTCTGAAAAATCCGGGTCTGGTCAAAACGATTACGCTTACCGGTAGCTCCGGCCTCTTCGAGAACGGAATGGGTGAGACATATCCCAAACGCGGAGATTACAACTACGTTCAAAAGAAAACGGAACTCACGTTCTACGATCCCAAAATAGCTAACAAAGAACTGGTGGATGAGGTCTTTGGCATCATCAACAACCGATTGAAAGCCATTAAGATCATCGCACTTGCACGCTCGGCCATACGCCACAATCTGGGCGATGAATTGCAAGAGATAAAGCAACCGGTGTGTCTCATTTGGGGGAAAAATGATACTATCACTCCACCGATGGTGGCCGAAGAGTTTCATAAGTTGCTCCCTACTTCAGAACTACACTGGATAGACAAATGCGGACATGCCCCTATGATGGAGGTACCGGGTGAATTCAATGTCATCCTCAGTAGCTTCCTCGGCAAGCATGTTGGTTAGGTGTTTGTCAGCAAACTGCAAGATTTGTCGTTATCTTGGTGCTTTCAACGTTTTCGGCGCGCCTATTGCTGTAACAGTAACATAGACTGATTGCTATGACTATAGAAAAACTGATCGCTCACTCACTGCCGGTGCTTTCTCCTGATGATTCTATCGGCAGAGCACTCGGGATCCTCGAAGACAACCAGGTGAAAGCGCTTCCAGTAGTTGTGGACGAAGACTACCGGGGCCTCGTTACAGAAGATCATTTGCTGGCGTTAGATGATACTCTTGTCAAATTGGCGGATACGCATCTCTTGCAATACAAACCCGCGGTCACATCCTTCTCCCATCCGTTCGAGGCCATTTCAGCTATGCATCAGGCTCGCCTTTCTGTGTTGCCGGTGCTCGATGGAGAACAGAAATACCTCGGCTGTATCGACCGCGACAGCCTTCTGGCCTACGTGGCCGAGAATAGCGGCATCAGCAACCCGGGCGGCATACTGGTGCTGGAGATCCCGCCAAGGAACTATTCCATGTACGAGATCGCGCGGATATGCGAGAACGAAGACGTTATCATCCTCGCCATGCACTCCCGCACCAACGAGGCCGGCCTGCTCGAGATAACCATGAAACTGAACAGAACAGTACTCGATGCCGTGGTCGCGTCGTTCGAACGACATAACTACCATGCCGTTGAGGTATACGGAAGAGAAACCAATAAGGAAGATATTCTCGGCAAATACAACCTGCTGATGAATTATATCAACATGTAGTCATGATAGCAATAGACAACGTACTCCTGAGCGACGAGATCATCGAAGAACAATTTGTTTGCGACCTGAACAAGTGCAAGGGAGGTTGTTGTGTGGATGGCGATTGCGGAGCTCCGCTCAGTAAAGACGAGACGAAGACCCTCAAAAACATCTACCCGATCGTGAAGCCGTATCTCGTACCTGAATACATCGCTGAGATCGAGCGGCAGGGTACACACACTACCGACAGCGAATACGGCTACGTAACGCCTACAGTAAATGGTGGCATATGCGTTTATGGCTATACCGATGAAGCGGGCATTGTGAAGTGCGCCATCGAAAAAGCGTGGAAGGAAGGCAAAGTTGATTTCCGCAAACCGATCTCCTGCCATCTCTATCCTATACGCATCATCTCACACCCGGGATACGAGGCCGTCAATTACGAGCCGCGAGAAACCCTCTGCAAGCCCGCATGCAACCTGGGTAACAAACTTAAAGTTCCTGTCTATAAATTCCTGGAAGAAGCCATCACACGCAAGTATGGACCCGAATTCTATGGCGCACTCGACGCAATAGCTCAAAAGTACTTCGATAAGAAGAAGGATTAAGACATACTCTATCTCACAAAAAGATAGTAAGGATACTTGCCGGTGGGCATATCATGCTCAAACGGCCCTTCATACAGCAACTTACCGTTGAAATCATAACACCTGCCCAGACCATGCTTCTCGCCATGTACCCATTGGCCGGAATATTTGTAGCAGCCAAGACAGTTCTTAATGGTCCCGTTTACACCACGCGTGTACGTGCCATACCCGTGCCGCAGATCATTCTCAAACTCACCCACGTAGTTATCGCCGTTACGCCAGTAAAATGTGCCGCAACCATTCTTACTGTCCTTCACCCACTGGCCTACATACATGTCTCCGTTAGACCATAGGTAGGTGCCCTCTTCTCCCCAGCGCATATTGTTCTCAAAATCTCCGTCATATCGCTCGCCCGACAGCCAATAATAGGTGCCCTTGCCATCCCTGTTGCCATTCTTGTAGTCGCCCTCGTAGCGTTCTCCCGACTTCCAAACCATCACACCCTTTCCGTTCAGGTCATTCGCTGAAAATTCACCGGTATATACATCACCCCCGTCCCAGCGAAAAACACCGTTCCCGCATTGCACACCTTCCTTCCATTCGCCCTCATAATGGTCGTTGCTTGGATAATACATTATCCCTTTGCCCGATGCCAGCCCGTCCTTGAACTCGCCTACATAACGCTCGCACGTCCCCCAGATAAACTCTCCCTTTCCATTGAACTTATTGCGCTCAAACTTACCAATGTAAACATCCCCGTTCTTCCGCGTGAAAACGCCATCACCGTGATACATTCCATTCCTCCATTCGCCAACATATCTGTCGCCACCCCTGAAGATCACCATCCCCTTCCCGTTCAGCGCATCGTTCACAAATCCACCGCTATATCTATCTCCCTTTCTGCTCGTGAGCTCCGCATAACCCAACAAGGTATCGTTGCGCCAGGTACCCTCCAGTTTATCTCCGTTTACCAGATACTTCACGCCCTTGCCGTTCATCTTTCCGTTGGCAAACGGGCCAACGTACTTATCACCATTCGCCCAGTAAAAAATCCCCGTACCCGATAACTTTCCGTTTTCAAAACCACCCTCATACCTGTTGCCATTTCGCCACTTGAACGTCCCAACACCCTGCAGGACACCGTTCACCCAATTGCCCGAATAGCTATCTCCATTCGACATAAAGAATGTCCCTGATCCGTGCATACGGTCGTTCTTCCAGTTCCCCATGTACTTACTGCCCTCCACATACACAAACACCCCGAACCCGTGCATCTCGCCGCCGGCCCAGTCGCCCACATACTTCTCTCCATCGGCAAAGGTCATGGTGCCTTGTCCGTGCCGTTGCCCGTTGACAATACCCCCCACATAAACATTACCACTATCGTAGGACTGAGTAACATTTTTTCCATCGGCAATGCCGAAGCTTCCTTTATTATCAGCCAGCAGCTTTGCGGCAGCCTTTCTGTCATACTTCACCGCCCAGAATAGAGGCGTTGTGCTGTTCAGGGAATTATGCCAGACCGCATTTACCGGTACTCCGCGTTTCAGACAAACCTCTGCCATTTCCAGATCACCTGACTGCGCCGCCGCATGCAGCACTGTCCAACCATCAACAGCCGAGGTTGTGATGTTGGCCCCGAAGAGTAGCGACTGCTTTATTCTGGTAATATCACCGTTTCGGTTTTTGGCAAGCTCGCCTGCCAACTGAAGCTCGGCATCCCTTTTAGACAATATCACTGCCGGCTTCCCCTTGCCAGACAACGATGGTTTGCTATTATTGATCACTACTTGCCGCGTCATCAATCCGGATTGTGCAAATGTGTACTGGGCACTAAAACAAACGGATAGAGCAAAAAAGAGACAGGAAAAACGGACAAATGATGCAAAACCATACCCACCCGCAGAGCGGTGCACGATACGAGCCCCCTTTGGGAATGAGGGGAAACTGAATTGCATATTCAATGGGTTGTGAAACTACATGCAAGATATAATAATGTATCGAATAATCATCACTACATTTCCTAATCATTTGTTATTGAAAGAAAACTATAATGTCAGCGTCCTAGGCAAAAACGATGTCGATTCTGTATCTTTAGTTCAGAAAACAGCCTTAAAAGGTGCTTTACGCGGTAGTGGATATTGAGACGACGGGGAGTTATGCTGCCGCAAACGGCATAACCGAAATAGCCATTGTTATCCACGACGGTAACCAGGTGCTCAACTTCTACGAGAGCCTCGTTAACCCGCAGGTACCCATCCCCTACTTTATCCAAAGGCTCACCGGTATAGACGACGGTATGGTGCAGAATGCGCCTGTTTTTAGCGAGATCGCCGCGCAGGTCTATGAACTGCTGCAAGACAAAATATTTGTGGCGCACAACGTCAACTTCGACTATTCCTTTGTCAAACACCATCTTCAGGCTGCCGGTTACGATCTGGACACCAAGAAGCTATGCACGGTGCGGCTGTCGCGGAAGGTGATACCCGGGCTCAATGGCTATAGCCTGGGCAAACTCACACAACAGCTCAACATCAACCATGCTAATCACCACCGCGCCGGTGGCGACGCACTGGCCACTGCCGATCTCCTCACCATGATCACCGCCCGTGACACCGGCGGGGTTATAGCATCGATGCTAAAGGGCCGCAACAGCGAGCAATACCTGCCTCCGCACCTGCCCGTAGCTGAGCTGGAAAAACTACCGTCATCGGCGGGGGTGTATTACTTCTATAATGCAGCCGGTAAGGCTATCTACATCGGCAAGGCACTCAACATCCGCAAGCGGGTAAAAAGCCATTTCTCCAATAACAAACCACATAAGCAAAAACAGGACTTCCTGCGCGAGACCTACCGCATCTCCTACAAGGAATGCGCCACCGAACTGATGGCCCATATTCTGGAAAGTGCCGAGATACGCAAACTGTGGCCCGTGCACAACCGTAGTCAGCGTGGGTACCTCGCACGCTTCGGTTTGTTTGCCTACGAAGACATGCAGGGGTTCATGCGGTTTGCCGTTGAGAAGATCCGCAGAACAGTAAAACCGATCTATACCTTCAACACCATCACAGAAGGGCATTTTATGCTGCGCGAGCTGGTAGAACAGTTTGGCCTGTGTACCCGTTTGTGCAACATCACTACACACCCGGAATGCGGCTGCGGCAACGACCACTTCGATGCCGCCACTTACAACCAAAAGACCGAAGCTGCCGTGAGGTGGATACGCAACAACCTGCCTACGTTCGCCCTCATAGACAAGGGCATTGACGACAACGAGCACAGTTGCATTCTGGTGAAGGATGGTAATCTGTACGGCATGGGCTACCTGAACGACAAGCAGAAACAACTACAAAGCATTGATGCCTTACTTGCCAGCATAGAACCTATGCAGGACAACGACTACATCCGCAACCTGGTGCTGCGCCACGCTACTGAGTACCCTGAAAAATGTGTGCAGTTCTGATCGACTGACTGTTATAAAAAAGAGCCGCAATGTGCGGCTCTTTAACTCATGTTAGTCTTTTAAACTTATCCTGCAAAGGCATCTTTTATCTTATCAAAGAAGCCACGCTCTTCCTTCTCTGCACGGGCGTTTGGTCCGGGCTTGAAGTTGGGTGAGTTTTTGAGTTTTTCGAGCATCTCCTTTTCTTCGTTAGACAGGTTCTGCGGCGACCACACATTCACTTCTATCAGCTCATCGCCTTTCTCATAAGACTGGAATGCAGGGAAACCCTTGCCCTTGAGCCTGAATATCTTTCCGCTTTGCGTGCCCGCAGGTATTTTGATCTTAGCCTTACCATCAATGGTAGGCACCTCTGCCTGCATACCCAGTACCGCCTCGGGGAAGGAGATATGTAGTTGATAAACGACATCCAGATCGCGACGGGTAAGGTGTTCATGTTTTTCTTCTTCCACTACCAGCAACAGGTCTCCGGGAGGGCCGCCGCGTTCGCCGGCATTACCCTTGGCATGCATACTCAGTTGCATACCGTCCTGCACACCTGCCGGTATCTCCAGGCTCAGTGTCTCTTCGCCATACACACGACCTTCGCCCTTGCAGCCGCCGCATTTGGCGGTTATCGTGCTGCCCTCGCCGTTACAGGTGGGGCATGTGGTCACAGTCTGCATCTGACCCAGGAAGGTATTCGTAACACGGCGCACTTGACCGGAACCCGAGCAAGTGCCGCACGTCTGCACCGATCCTTTATCTTTCGCACCGCTGCCGCTGCATTGCTGGCAGGTCACGTGCTTTTTCACTTTTATTTTCTTGGAGGCACCGTTGGCTATCTCGCCATAGTCCATCTTCAACTTGATGCGCAGGTTGGCACCGCGCGATCCCTGCCTGCGGCCACCACCCCCACCTCCGCCGAACATGCCACCGAACATGTCGTTGCCGAAAATGTCGCCGAAGTTCTGGAAGATGTCTTCCATGCGCATGCCACCCTGCGGGCCATAGCCGCCGCCATAACCACCTGCACCGCCGCTGGCTGCATGGCCAAAACGGTCGTAGTTAGTGCGCTTGTCGGGCGAGCTCAGCACATCATATGCCTCAGCCGCCTCCTTGAATTTCTCCTCCGCTTCCTTGTTACCCGGATTGCGGTCGGGGTGAAATTCCATCGCTATCTTCCGATACGACTTCTTTATCTCGTCGGCCGTTGCGGTCTTCGACACACCCAGCACTTCATAATAATCTCTTTTTGCCATAATAACACTGCCCTTCTCCGGGCGGCCGCCACAACCTCATGAGGCCGCAAACGACTATGTGAACAATTGCTTGATTCTTTCTTTATTTACCCACAACCACCTTGGCATGCCTTATCAGCTTGTCATTGAGGAAGTAGCCACATTCCACCTCTGCTACCACCTTGCCTTTCATGTCTTCGGTAGGTGCCGGTATCTCGGTGATGGCCTCATGCAGGTCCACGTCAAAGTCTTTATTCAGTGCCTCCATTTTGCGCAAACCCTTCTGCTGCATGGTGCTGCGCAGCTTGCCAAACACAAGGGCGATACCCTCCTTGGCCACAGCCAGGTCGGTAGTGGTCTCCAACGTCTTTTCAGCACGGTCCACATCATCCAGCGAGCCCAGCAGCGACTGAATAACATCTCTACCGGCCGTGAGGCGCATTTCGTTCATCTCTTTCGCCTGTCTGCGCCTGAAATTCTCAAACTCGGCCAGCTGACGGATATGTTTGTCCTTCAGTTCCGCAATTTCGGCCAGGAGCTTATCCTTCTCTTCATCTATGCCTTCATCAATAAGGTCGGTACCGGCCCTGCTGTCGTCTGTATTCAACACATTTGACAACATTTCATCCATTGCCTCACTTTGCGACAAGTTGTCGGTATTTTCATTGGTTCCGTTCACGTTTTCAGCTTTCTGTTCGCTCATATTCTTCTTTTTTTTGAAAAACATAGTATGGTTAGTATTGTCAATTTCTTTGCCAAATTGCTATTTCCGACAAAATGTCGGTCACCTTCCGGGTTCGTTTTCGTCGGCATCGTCTATGTGCAAGCTGTGGAACAACCGGTGGGCCGCCGGGGCCAGAATAATACCGATATTGGTGATAAATGCCACCCCGCTGAAAATGGCGTAGGCCGATGAGAACAGCTTGCCGCCAACATTGGTGATCTCCACCACCGGTCCCATACCACTCAAGATCATGGATGCATTGTGAATAGCATCGATCCAGGGAATATGCGCACAATAGTGGTAACCCACCACCCCGATAGCGAGGCACAGCAGCAATATTACTGACGCCACAACGAGGCTACGTATCACCCGCGACACAAATACGGCCCGCGTGGCTATGGGTTGACTTTTCTTTTCATACATAACTTCCTGCAATTTACTGATACCACCACGAACGGCAACACCCCAAAACTCCCGTTTTCAAAAAAGTAGATCAATGGACAACAACGCATTTAGTGGCTGATCATCAACATTTTAGATCAAAACAACCTGAAACAGTACCTCCAAAAACTCCCAAAAAACTCCTGCCTGTTGACATTGCTGTTTTCCATGGTTGGCTGTGCAAAGGCTGCTTTACCTGTCAAATATCGCAGAAAGGGCAACAATAGGCGTGAAAAAGATCTATGATACAACAGAAAATGCGCTACCACAGGAAAACATAAAGTACGTGACATCAGACCTTCTCAGGTTTTATTTTGCCAAATGAGCCGCCCAAGCCTCTACCGAAACGGAAAGAGTAAAAATAAAGTCATATATTTACAATACACCCGATTTAATACACCCCAAATTGAAAAAGACATTTATTGCCGCAACAATGTGGCTTGCTGTTGCCGGCTGTGCCGGCCCCGAAGAAGATGTGGAAGCCAAACTGAAACACTTTTACTCGTGGTACATCTCCACCAACGACACACTGAAAACAGGGAAGGTGTCTGCAGATACACTGGAGAAGTACATTACTACCGCCTACCGCGAGCGAATAGCCTCCGATTCGGAACTTGACTATGATCCGCTGCTATCGGCGCAGGACTATGACAAAAAATGGGTGAAGACACTCACTATCAGCAAGGCAACGGCGGGTCGCGAAAAGATATACAGGGTCAGCTTCCTCATCGATGAAAAAGAAAAGATCAGCCACAACATAGTAGTGACCATGAACAAAGAACATGGCGAATGGAAGATAGACTATGTGGAGGCTAATTAGTGACGGGCACTACTAGCACCCTCATCAATGGCACTTAAAATACTCGAACGGCTCTTTGCAGTCCAGGCATTTGTAGAGGGCTTTGCAGGAGGTAGGTCCGAAGCGGCTCACGAGTTCGGTATGAACCGAATTGCAGCGGGGACAGGTGACTTCATCATCCTGAAAAAGGCCGAGATCGGCAAAGGCTTTTCTGTTGGGCGGGGCAATGCCATATTCTTTCAGCTTGCGCTTACCGTCTTCTGTCATCCAGTCGGTGGTCCATGCGGGGCTTATCTGCTGCTCCACCACTACATTTCGGATGCTGCGCCCGCCCAGCGCCATGCGGATGGCTACCGCTATCACATCCATTGCAGGGCAGCCGCTATAGGTAGGGGTTATGACCACGCGCACCTGCAGCGGATGTTGCGACACTACTACATCGCGCACGATACCAAGGTCCAGAATAGTAAGCACAGGCACTTCGGGGTCGGTCACTTCCGACAACCACTCCATTACCTGCTCCTTTGCGATATCACGTTCCATTATTTGTTTGTTTTGAACAGATGTCCGTTCACCATCACCTCGCCACCGGCGCTCTTCGAAAGGAACAGACCCGCCGAAGGGCGCAGCAACAGTTCATCCATAGTAATGTATGCTGGGTTAGGCGTGTTGATGAGCTGCACACGGATGCGCCTGCATGCAGCCGGAATGTAAAAGTACTGCGCACAGCGGAACCACATATCACGACTGTCTATACTAGCATTGGTGGCGGCTTCTACAGTGCGTATCTCGTTGCCCTTTTCATCAAGCAGGTGCAGCAGCAGATCGGGAGAACGATAGTCGGCGCGGCCCAGCAGGAACCATGCAGACACCTCATACTCAACACTATCGGCCGCGATGCTGACAGAGATATCTGCCACCACACTGTCGTTGCCGCGGATGACGGACGCGCAACCGGCACCAAACAGCGGCGTGCCATTTCTGCCATCGTCGAAATGAGCGGCATACCACGAGCCGGTGGCACCAATAAGCGTATCGGACGTAACGTAGGGGAGCAAGGCCTGAACGCTATCGACATAGTGTTTGTCTGCCGCGCGTATGCGGGCCGGATATACCGCATAGACACGGCAGTCTGAGTGTTCGCCTATGTAGTCGGCATTATCCAACAGGTATTGCTCGCCGTGCGAGAGTATATCGGTCTTAAGTACCAGTGCAAGAAACGGACGATCATCGGGCAGCATGGCGAGCGTAGGCTTCTGCGCGAACGGACCTGCTATGAGGCGCACCTGATCCTGCGCCTGCGACCACGAAGACCGCGACATCATGACATCCACAATGGGCAGGTGCAACTGCAACGCTGCCTTGCTACCCAGGGTCATCATCCAACCATCCTGACCTATCCATATCTTCTCAGTACCTACATGAAAATACTTCAGTAGCAGCAACGCCTGAAAGTCGGTGGGTTGGTGTTTATGTTCGGCCAAAAAATCTTTCCATTTCTTCTCCAGATTGGACCAGACCATGTCATAGTTATAGGCACCTTGTTCCGAGATCTCGCGGGTGGTCTTCATGTAACCGCGCACTTCGAGGCTCCATACCATGGTGGCCAATACCAGCAAGGCCCATGCACTGCGAATGCGGCCGGAGGCCTTCAGGGCGGCAAACCATTGGTACATCACCACCGCGGCATAAACAGCAATGATGTAGTAGAAGATCCAAACAAAGCGACCCAGCGCCCTGAATTGCTTAAACCCAACAAGGTACTGTATGAGCCACTGCATGTTCCAGATGAATGGTACGCCCATGCTGAAGATGAGCACCGAAAAAGCCATCCACACCCACAACCTGTGGAACTGCGGCAGCGGCAACAGGTGGGCCGTGCCCCTGCGCACACGCACATATACCTGCTGCAAAACGAGCAGGCACAGCATACCAATAACCACCAGTCCCAAATAAGAATAGCCCTCACCTCCGTTGGCTACACGCGGCACAATGTAGTGCTCTACAAGGAACTTCCAGAACGGCGAGAAGTAAGAAGTGATGACCTGCGGCAGATTGGTGTAACTATCTACGGGGTTATAAGGTGTTTGAGGGCGATCCCTTACCGTGTCGGTGACGCGGATTAGCATCATCACTGTGGCCGGCACTGCGGCTCCCAACCCGAAGTAAGGTGCCACATGCTTCAGGCGCTGCGACAATTTACCACCGGCTAGTATCAGGTACCATACGCTGTAAGCCCCCACCCACACCAGCACCATGCCGGCATAGTAAGGGTGCAACAAAGAGCTCACCACACCCATCAAAAAGATGTAGAGGCAGTAGCGGATGCGCGAGTTCTCATGGAAATGTAGTGACCAATAGAACAACATTGGGATCACGCAGATAAAAGCCAGCGCATAGTGCCCGCGCACACATATCATTTGCGGAGTGAGGAAGCTGATACAAGCCCCGAACACCATAGCATAGAGCGGAGGCGTGCCGAACCGCAGTAATATCTTGTATAAGTACACCACAGAAAGCACATAACTGAGCCCAAGCAACCACCAGAGTACGGTAAGTGCCACCGGCGCCGAAACATTGCCTATGGCAGCGAAGAACACTGACAACAACGGTATGCCGTCAGTGAAGACAATATGCTCACCAAAGGGATAGTTCATCCCCTGAAAGTGGTAACCGTTGCCCCACATACTGTGGTAGAGGTAAGTAAGATTATTCTTGGCGCCATCGCCGCCTATGTCGGGCAGCATGCGCCAGGGTATACGCACTATATGATGCAGCGACAACACTGTGAGCACCACCGCGAACAAGGTGGTGGCCAGGAGCCATAAACTGCGTTGTTGCCGTGTCATCGGTTCTTATTGAAGAGCAGACTGATGAAGTTGCGCATTTCGGGTAGTAAAATACGATAATTCATACTGCGGAAACGAATGTTCTCTTTGAGCGTGACAGGAATAGCCACCATGCGCAATGTCTTACCGGTGGTGCACTTGTACACAAACTCCAGATCGAACAGATAACGATCGATGGTGGTGGACAGAAACACCGCGGCGGCCGAGCGATTGAACCCCTTCAACCCGCATTGTGTGTCGGTAATGGGCATTGAAAGCAGAGTGCGTGTTCCCAGCCGCAATACCCGGGAAATGACCCTGCGCACGAACGGCACATGGCTGTAATAGTCGGCATTCTTCACGCCTATGGCCACATCGCAGGTACCGGCACTGAGTGCTTTATACACCTCGCAAATGCTTGCCGAAGTGTATGGGAAGTCGATATCGGTGTACAGGATAATGTCGCCGGTTGCTGCAGCTACGCCCTTGCGGGTTGCATATCCCTTGCCATGATTCTCGGGATAGGTAATGACCCTGAGCGTAGGAATGTTGGCCCGCAGGTGATCGAGAGACTGGTCGGTGACGGTGGCACTGCCACCATCCAGTACCAGTATCAGCTCTGCATTGCCACCCCAACACTCTGACAGGGCAGAGAAGCAGGAACGCACTACCTCCTCCCAGCCGGGCTGAGGATTGTAGCAGGGCAAAACCAGAGAAACGGGCATGGGGTCAAAAATAGTTATAAAAGTAACGGCACCCGATCCGAAAAATCACACAGGCGGGAACAGTTTCCTGTTCAGGGCAAACCGGTGACCACTAAACCACCCTTCAGGTATTAGTTGAACTTGTCGTGCTGATTGTAGGTATCAAAGGTATTGTACCACGTGTATTCCTTCCAACGGCCTGAGAATGGCATGATGATGAAAGAAAGTTGCAACTGAGAAGTGGAACTGAATTTGAACGGACCGTCGGTGAGGTTGTTCAAAGAACGGTTCACGTCCATCAGGTTCACATTACCCATAGAATACATGGCACGTATCTTCCAGCAGAAACCGGTAAATACCGACCAATCGAATTTTGCATAAGGAAGACAGCTGTACCCGTATTGAGCTGTGAAACCGCTCACACCCTCAAGATTCGTCATCATGATCTGAGGAATAACACCTACTCCGAATGTAGCACCCATAGGGAGGCGCTTGGTGAGAATAGCGTCATTACCGATCTTGTAGTCGATGCCTATAGGCAGGCACACCTGCATGGTAGCCGCATTAAGTGACGGGCTGCCTGCTTTGTAGGTGCCGCTGGTATTCATTGTCTGGTTCAGGTCGCTCCAGGTATACATGTTGGCCTGCAACTGAGCAGCTACGGCCCAGCAACTGATGTGGCCGGTAGCCTTGAACGGCAGACACAGGCCAATACTGCCTCCAAAACCGGCACCCGGCAGTTTGCGGGACGCTGTAGAGTCTCCTTTGAATTCACCACTTGCATCAACAACACGCACCACGCCGGTAAAAGAACCTGAAGGCATAACCAGTCCACCGCCTATCTCGTAACGTAACGGATTGCGCAGATTGCTCCAGAAGGGTTCAACCATGTGCTGGTACTGAGCAAAACTCACTACCGGCATCATAGCAAAAATAAATGCAGTAACGAAACAGGCTTTCCTGATCAGATTCATACGTGTTGTGCCTTTGAGTTGTAAATATATAAAAAGACATCTAAAAATACTATTTTATTGACGATAAGCGGTTTTTGCGGAGGTGTAGCTACTTTTGGTCTGCCGGATGATCAAAACATATCTATATATCGCTGAAACGGAGCGGAAAGGCAGGGGGATGTTCACAAAAAAGCCCATAAAGGCAGGGACGTTGATAGAAAGCGCCCCTGTTATTGTGATGACCGGTGAAGAAAGGAAGCTGATAGACCAGACGCTTTTATATAATTACATATTTGAATGGCAGCCTGGCGGAGCAGATATGTGCTGCATGGCCCTGGGCAACATACCTATATACAATCATTCTTATGCATCAAACTGCGAGTACTTTATGGATTACGAAAAAAGTGAGATGTATATACAGACGGTGAGGGATATTGAAGCGGGCGAAGAACTGACCATCAACTACAACGGGAATTGGGATGATCGGACGCCGGTTTGGTTTGACGTGGCTACTGATTGAGGAATTGGGAACCTACCGGCAGGCAGGTTGGGTGTTTGGAATCGGGGGATGGGGTCGCTGATAGGTTGTGTTAGCATTCGGGAGTGAGCGAAATGCCCTTCGGGGTTGCGGAAACGGCAAAACCCCAAAATGTTGCGGGTATTTTAAAATGAATACATTATTTTTACGGAAACTAATGCTGCCGGGTACTGCCCGGCACAAGAAAATTGTTTTGATATGATACGTAAAATTACCCTGATGATACTCTTATGCTTTGGCGTTCATGGTTATGTGAATGCACAAACAGAAGACTCAGTATCGATCTATCTGCCTTTCGGAACGGACACGACCTGCCCGGGAGTTCA
>JBIKSN010000026.1:0-19664 GCA_044348585.1 Flavipsychrobacter sp. | reverse complement strand
GCAACGAATTCGTCAATGCGCAAGGGGGGCGTCTCTGGGTAGAAAGTGTAGTTGGCAACGGTAGTACATTCAACGTTGCTCTTCCACTTATAACAAAAATTTAGTTTGGATACCTGATCTCTCATGCCGGATAATATCTGCCTACATTTGCTGCCGTCATGAAGAAAGCACTGATTCAAATGCACCTCGCGGTGCTCCTTTGGGGATTTACGGGCGTGCTCGGCAGGGCCATCTCACTCGATGCCCCGATCCTTGTTTGGTATCGCATGCTACTTACCGCCATTTTTGTTGCAGGAATACTTTATGTGCGTAAAGAATGGGTACCTATCCCCCGGAAACACTTAATGCTAATGGCACTCATCGGGATATTGATGGGACTGCACTGGGTTGCATTCTATGGATCCATCAAACTCGCTAATGTCTCTATTGCACTCGTTTGCTTGTCTACCGCCAGCATCTTTACCCCCCTGGTCGACCCAATAATAAACCGTGGCAAACATGACTTTAAGGAACTACTACTCGGATCACTCGCCATTATAGGTGTTTATCTCATCTATCGTTTTCAGCAGTTTTATGGTTGGGGCATCCTTGCTGGAATCATAGCGGCACTTCTGAGCTCCGTATTCACAGTTTTCAATAAGCAGATCGCTGCAAAGTACCCGGCACGTGCAATGGTATTCTACGAAATGTCTACCGGATGGGCATTTATTACGCTGCTGATTCCGATCTACCTTTATTACAAACCTGCAACCCGACTCATTCCGATGGTTAGCTCCGACTGGGTTCACAACGACTGGATCTGGTTGGTGGTCCTAAGCCTTTGCTGCACGGTCTGGGCTCAATCTTTATCGTTGAACGCATTGAAGAAACTATCGTCATTCACCGCGACCTTGTCTGTAAACCTTGAACCGGTTTATGGCATTTTGCTCGCATTTATATTCTACAATGAAAACCGGGAGATCATTTTCATTGACGGTACGGAGAAGTTGAACGGTGGATTTCTCGCCGGCATGGGCCTTATTCTTCTGTCTGTTGTATTGCAGATGGTACGCGTGCTCGTACCGGGATACCTGCCTAAAAAAAGAATGCAGAATTGAAAAACTAATCTACCCAATCGCAAATAAAGACATTGGTATCACGATTTCCCCCGTTGTTACGGTTAGAGCTGAAGATCAACTTTTTTCCGTCAGGAGAGAACATCGGAAAAGCATCGAAGCTGCTGTCATTGGATATTCGTTGAAGACCTGTGCCATCTATATTGATAAGATACAGGTTGAAAGGAAATCCTCGCTCGTGCTCATGATTAGATGCAAAAATCAGACGTTTGCCGTCGGGCGCAAATGATGGTGCCCAGTTCGCTCTGCCAAGATTTGTTACCTGACGCGCATTGCTGCCGTCGGCATTCGCAACAAACAACTCCATTTTGGTGGGCATAACAAGTCCCTGAACCAGAAGATCCTTATACTCCTTCTTTTCATCTTCTGTTAGCGGACGCGACGCACGCCAGGTGATCATCTTACTATCGGGTGAGAAACAAGCGCCGCCATCGTATCCAAGTGTATTAGTGATCTGTTTTACGTCCGATCCGTCGATATTCATCGTGTAAAGGTCCATATCACCATTCCTCATGCTGGTAAAGATGATCTTCTTGCCATCAGGCGACACTGTGCCTTCAGCATCATAACCCGGCGACTTGGTCAACTGCCCTGTGATATTTCCCTTCAGGTCTGCAACGTATATATCATAACCCTCATAAATAGGCCAAACATATTTCTTCACCTTACTTCTGTCAGGCACCGGTGGACAGGTAGTAGCTGCCTCGTGCGTAGATGCATAAAGTATATGCTTCATATCAGGTAAAAGATAAGCGCAAGTAGTTCTACCTTTCCCAGTACTCACCAGATCAAACTTGAACTCCTTCTTCTTTTTGCCCGGAATCGCCCCGTAAAATATCTGGTCGCACTCCACACCCTCAGGCGCACTGGTGCGCTGAAACGTTATGTGTTTATTATCAAAACCAAAATACGCTTCTGCGTTGTCTCCCCCGAAAGTTAGCTGACGCATATTCCTAAAATGACGCTCGTCGGCATATTCCAACCTGCCGTCTACCGCACCCTTGCTTCCGCTTGCCTGTGAATGCTGTGCAAAGGAAATAGAAGAATTAAAAGAAGACAGAGATACTATGAGCAGAAGATATTTCGATTTCATGGGCGCAAATCTACTCTTTACAGCGTTTCAGGGGCATTGACCACAATCCGTTTATTGTCAGGCTATTGTAAAATGCCCTTCCGAACTACATATACTTCTTCAGTTTGAATAATATCTACTGCAGCGAACGCTAACAGATCATTGCTGCAAAACGGCAACACCATCGAATATATATACCTTTACAGACTAACAAAATACCAAACATGAAGAAATCAATTGTTGCCTTTGCTGTGCTTTTCAGTTCTGGTTTTTACTCAATTGCACAGTCAGCCGATGAAGTGATCTCCAAACATATTACTGCTATGGGAGGCGAAAAAGCACTCAGCCAAATAAAAACACTAAAAATGTCTGGCAGCATCAACGCGCAGGGCATGGAGTTCCCTACCTCACAGACGATGGTCAACAAGCAAGGAATGAGGATGGATTTTTCGGTGATGGGAATGGACTGTTATGTGATTGTAACTCAAAAAGAAGGCTGGATGTATATTCCTGTTCAACCCGGGATGGATAAGGTCACTGCAATGCCTGAAGAGCAGCTAAAGCAGGCGCAGTCGAAACTGAATATTCAAAATATGTGGTTGACAGACCGATCGGCTATCGCAAAGGCAGAACTGGACGGGAAAGACACCATCAATTCTATTCCATGCTTGAGACTGAAAATCACGGACAAAGAAGGCTTTGAACAAATTGCATATTTCGATGAATCCACATATTATCTGATCAGAACAGAATTGAACGTAAAGGCCGGCGAAGACTCAAAAGACATTTCTGTAACGTTCAGCAATTTCGAAAAACAGCCCGATGGCATCGTTATTCCGATGAAAAGGTCGGACCCGATGATGGGTGGTGAAGTTGTATATAAGACGGTTGAAATAAATAAAGCAGTTCCAGAGACCATCTTTAAGCCCGACGCTACAACAAAAGGAAGTGAAGGATCGGGAAAAACGAAACAATAGCCCGATTTTTAAAACCAAAACACCCTATCATTTTAACATTAATAATTCCCAACGATATTCTATATTCGCAATCTAATCTACTATATATCAATGTTACAGACAGACTACATCCACGTGCCGTATGGCAGAACAGTTCATGGAGAAGAAGAAATTGAAGCAGTAGTAAACGTATTGCGTACAAGCACCCAAATGGGTAAAAATGTACGTGAAATGGAAAGCCGCGTTGCGGACCTTTACAGCAAGAAATATGGTATAATGGTCAACAGCGGCTCTTCAGCCCTTTACCTGGCCGCAGATCTTATGAATTACGAACCCGGAAGTGAGATCATCACTCCGGCCCTTACTTTCAGCACAACAGTTGCCCCGCTGGTAAAAAAAGGCTGGGTGCCTGCGTTCGTTGACGTTGAAGAAGGCACATACAATATCGATGCCGCTAAAGTTGAAGAGATGATCACGCCGAAAACTAAGGCGATGGTTATACCAAACCTGATGGGAAATCTTCCTGATTGGAAGCGTCTGCGTGAGATCGCCGACAAACATAATCTTTTTGTGCTTGAAGATTCTGCGGATACACTTGGCGCTGAGATCGGAGGAGCTTCATCAGGACGTTTTACCGACATGAGCACAACGAGCTTTTACGGCTCACACATCATCAACTGCGCAGGCAATGGGGGTATGTTGTGTGTCAATACTGAAGCTTTCTATGACCGTGGTCGTCTTTTACGTAGCTGGGGTCGCAGTTCTTCACTCTTCGTAGAGTCGGAGAAAATTGAAAATCGCTTCAATGTAGAAGTCGACGGCATCCCTTACGACGCGAAATTCGTTTTTGAAGAGCCGGGATACAACATCGAACCATCAGAAATGGGTGCAGCGTTTGGAATCATTCAGCTAAACAAGCTTGCACAGAATATCGACACGCGTACTGTGAATTATAACCGCATGAGGGAATTCTTTAGCCAATATGAAGAGTTTTTTATTCTGCCAAACCAGCTTCCGGACTCTCGGACAGCTTGGCTGGCATATGCATCAACTATCCGCGAGTCAGCTCCATTCATCCGTCGCGATCTGCAGATCTTCCTGGAAAAAAGGAACATCCAGACACGCACGGTATTTACAGGCAACATCCTTCGTCAACCGGGCTTCAAAAATGTGGCACACAAAGCGTCGAAAGACGGCTACCTGCAGTCCGATCGCGTAATGCGCGGCGGTATGTTGCTCGCATGCCACCACGGCCTTACAGAACCTCAGATCGCTCACGTTATGGAAAGCGTTACTGAGTTCATGAAAAACATTTAATCTGATGTTTGAAATTATATTACTGACATATCTTTCTTTCAGAAACAGCGTTAGGGCCCGTATCAAGGGCCTTAACGCATGGTTCTGGGGAGGTGTCACCGCGGTATCGTTCATTTCCGCTTTATGCATTGGTTGTATGGTGGTTGTTTTCAACTTCCTCGCCGATACCGTTAACATAAACGACCTGTCGTCTACCGATCTGGAAATAAGATCAAGGGTAACGAAACAACTGGTAGAGGCGCTCAACGCCAATCCGCTACATGTGCTCACTATAGAGCTCTTCGGAATCGGTGGATACCTCCTTATCAGATACATCCTCGAAAAAAAGCCCAATAAAAAGGAGCCGGAAATACATTGGATGGACCGTCTGGGTGAGAACAGATAGCCTCATTGGGACCTACCACCCCAGGAGCCCCTTCAATTTAGCCATTCCTGTTTTACTAACTGTAACTTTAGCACCACACTGCAACAATGCAATGTGACTTTCCTTTTCATACGGTTCTATCCGTAGAAGTTGCGACACCGGGATAAGGTAGGATCGATGCACGCGTACAAACTGTTGCGGATCCAGTGTCTGTTCCAGGTGCGCCAATGTACTCTTCTTCAGGTAAGTCCCGCCCTTAGTAACAATACGCACATAATCGTCATCCGCTTCAAGATAATGGATCTCATTTGCAGGAATAATTCGTATCAGACCATTGTCCTTTACCACAATGCGATGCTGATATCCTTCATATACATTGTTCTCAAGAATAGGAGACAGATCAGTCACAGCTTTTGAAGGAACACTGTTTTTCCATTTTTCTATGGCCTTGGCAAATCTCTCTTTTACTACCGGCTTCAACAGATAGTCAATCGCATGCGCTTCAAACGCTTTCAAAGCATACTCATCAAACGCAGTGGTGAATATCACAGACGGGCGGTTGTCGATGAGTTCGAGCATTTCAAATCCATTCAACCTCGGCATCTGAATATCCAGAAACACAAGATCGGGTTTGTACTCCTGTATAGCCTTGAATCCCTCAAAACCATCGGCACATTCAGCCACTACATTCATGTCCGGATACGCGGCCAGATATGAATGTATCAATTGGCGGGCCAGCGATTCATCATCGATCAGTATTACTTTGTACATGTTGCTGCGGTATTTTCAGTGTGGTAGTAAATGTATTATTGTCGTTTTGGGTATCCAATAGGTCAGTGCGCCCATAAACCAGATACAACCGACGTCTGATGCCCGAAAGTCCGAAACCGGTGCCTCTTGGTGGTTGCATATCCGGATCATAGGGGTTCACAACAGTCAGGGTCAGCATACCTGCAGCTACTGTCATGTGGATATCTATTTGCACTTTCCCGGTGTTTCCGTACAGCCCGAATTTAATGGCATTCTCCAAAATCGGTTGCAGCAGGAAGGGAGGTATTGTTGCATGTTCGGTGTTCTCGTACGCGAAATTCACCACCAGTCTATCTCCGAAACGAACGGATTCTATATCGAGATATGACTGAATGTAAACCAACTCGTCGGCCATTGGTATCGTGTCATCTGACTCTCTTTTCACAGAACTGCGTAAAAAATCAGACAGTTTCCCAACCATATTCTGCGCCCGTTCAGGAGAGATCAGGATGAGAGCATTTATTGAATTAAGACTGTTGTACAGGAAGTGGGGTTGCAACTGCTGCCTAAGCTTAAATAACTCAGCTTCACGCAACAAAGCAGCAGCATCGGTCTGTTGCTGAAAGCGGGCGTCAAGCGCAGCCATATTTTTTCGAAATGCACTGATGGTTGCCGCCCAGGTGGAGAAAATCCATATAACAAGGAACCTTACAGGCAATGTCTGAAGCAACCAATCCGTATAATATCGGGTTGCCGGAGTACTAACCCACCATTTTATGGCCTCATATTCCGCCGCAACCGTGGCCGCACTCATAAACAAGCCTATAAAAAGTGCATAAAGTGTCACTGCTGCTGTTGTCGGATAGGCATGTATGAGCAATACAATACCCCAGATAGAAATCGAGATCACCACAGTACTGATGATGCCATCGGCCAGCACCAACTCCCAACCAAATGCAAAGACATTATGTAGAATAAACACATGCGCCGCAAGCACAATCAGCATCAATCCGATTATGACCCAGTGAATATTTTTCCTAAGCGTCCGCACGATTATCAAATGTAGCCGAAATCACGAAAACACGAACACAAATGACCGGACACCAGCGATTTTTTACTCTTCGCAAATATTCCACTTTCATCACAACCATTTGCTCAATTCCGGCATTTACTAAAGTAGACTGGCCACAATTACGAATGTAAAAGGGCTTTAAAAACCATAATGTACTCCTTTTGATGATCGCTCCTGACATGAGCAGCGATAATGCTGACCTGAAAAAATTACATAAGGAGTAAAATATTAGCTATTATTGTAAACGGAAAATCAACAAAAAAGATGAAAAAGATAATGCTCAGCCTGTGGTGCCTCACAGTTTGGACAGCAGCGGTTCACGCACAAGACAAATCAAAACCCTTACCACCACCACCACCTCCTCCTCCTGCTCAGGCAAGTATAGACCCTGATGCAGGGAAATTCAAGTTCAAAGAAGAGACGCACGATTACGGAGATGTTCCGGAAGGTCCAAAGGCGGAATGTGACTTCGAATTCAAGAACGTAGGCAAAAAGCCTATCGTGATCAGCGAAGCACATGGTTCATGCGGCTGCACAGTCCCTGAGTGGCCCAAAGAACCGATACTGCCTGGCAAAAAAGGAAAGATCCACGTGATCTATAACACTGAACACCGTCCCGGACCAATATCTAAGGATGTGACCATTAATTCAAATGCGCAGCAGTCTCCAATGGTATTGCATATCAAAGGAAATGTAAAACCCAAACCGGCTGAAGCCGTACCTGCAGCTCACTAATTTCTTTTAAAAGCAAATGGCCTCCTGCGTGCGCGGGAGGCCATTTGTATTTTCCCAAATCTTTAATTGAACTTTATAAGTGAATGTGACTTAAAGAGTTTTAACTAATGATGCAACGATCGCAGCCATCTTAGGTGCTGCCGCATTTGCAGCTTCAAGCACTTCCTCGTGCGTGATGGTAACAGGAACATCGCTGATACCAATGTCAGTGATAACACTCATCGCAAACACGCGCATACCACCATGACGCGCAACAATAACTTCCGGCACAGTACTCATCCCCACTGCATCTCCGCCTATCACGTGCAACCAACGGTACTCTGCAGGTGTTTCAAATGTCGGCCCCTGCAACCCAACATAAACACCTGTTTTTACATCTACTCCGAGTTGAGCGGCAATGCCTTTTGCCTTGTCGATCAATAACAGATCGTATGGCTGGCTCATATCCGGGAACCTTGTTCCAAGGCGCTCGTCATTGGCACCGCGCAACGGATGTTCCGGAAACAGATTTATATGATCGTTAATGATCATCAGATCGCCTATCCCAAAGTTCTTGTTCATCCCACCCGCGGCGTTTGAAACCACTAGCGTATCTACTCCGATCGCCTTCATGACCCGAATAGGAAAGGTCACCATTTCCATGCTGTATCCCTCATAGTAATGAAAACGTCCGGACATAAGTACAACATCGGTTATTCCTATTTTCCCAAAAACCAGTTCGCCGCCATGCCCCTTAACTGTTGACACAGGGAAATTCGGGATCTCCGAATACGGTATCACCTTCGCTCCTTCAATAATGTCCGTCAGACCTCCCAGACCACTGCCCAATACAATGCCGGCTACCGGTTTATTTGCAATCCGCGAGTTGATAAACGCAGCCGTTTCTTCGATCTTTTCAAAAAGACTCTTCATGATTTTCTGTTGTTCGCGCAAATGTAGGAAATCACTTTAAACACGGTTTTATCTTTTATTGACTGACCTCACCTCAATTCAATATAACCTTCAGGCGCCGAATAAGCACTCATCGCCCGTATATCTTTTCTGATCCGGTCGCGCCACTGGGCGTTCACCTCAAGAATCGATTGATTCTTACCGGTCAAATTCATAGTCTGCCTGTCAAATTCCACCTGCAGATCGTTCAATTGCTGATAGTATTGCTCGAATCCGGGTGATATTTGGTTTGTGAAGTCGCTGCCGGCATCGTCAATAAAACTGCTTTTCAAAGTCTCTGCAAAAAGCTTTCTCATCTTGCGGGCATACAATTCGAAAATGTCAAAATGGACCTGCTCGTGGGCCAAAATATCACTTGACCGTACCAACATCCACGACTCATTTTTGCTGAAAAGTGCTGATATATTGTAATACCATGTAGTTTCATTGACCTGATAGATCACCGGCTGTATACTCACTACCGATGCAGCCGGTGAATCGATCGCAATTGCAAACGCGAATCCCGAGTCAAAGATCGCCTCCGGAATATCGGCCGATTGCCCTCCGTTACCCGAAAGGTATTGTTCCACACTCTTGTACCACGCCGTGTCGGCCTTATCTGCCATTCCTGATGTCTTTTCAAAAAGCATTTTGTAAAATGCTCGATAGTCAGGGTAAACCGTCTTCGGATCAACTGAGTCTTTGGCTGAAAAAAACTTGTCGGAAATCCCCTTATTGTATCGGAAATCGTCGTACTGAAGCGGATGACCTTCGCTCCAGGCTGCATAAAATGTCTGATCCAGTTCCCGTCGGCTTTCTGACGGAACGAAAGCGTGAATTTTGACTTCCACATTTTCCGGGTTCCTGTCAGGCTTTGTTGGTGGTATTGCGATCTTTCTGTGTGCAGCTTTGGGTTGCAGTCCCCTCATGCGACCAATACGCACCTGTGCAGATGCGCCTTGCCAGATCAGGCAACACATTATCCCTATAAGTACTCTGCGCGCGACCACTACCATACCAGAACAAAGCACACAAAAGGTGCATTACAGAATAAAGGTACAGGTTAGAAGTATAGACAGCTATGACAAATTTCGGATCTACCTGCGTTTGTCCATGAATTTAATGCTGCCCTGCGGCTTTTCCCAACGTTGCAAAGTATCCATCTGCTTTTTCAGATTCCGCTCCCACATCAACTGCATATTAGGAAGTTTTCCGCCATGGGTTTCTTTGTCGTACAGCACATGATATTTGGCATGATCGTAATAAAGTTCGTTCAACTTTATCTTCACCATATTATAACTTTCGTTATCCAACTTGGTCACGTGCAACCAGCGGCGCATTCGTCTTGCATAAATTTCTCCTATATCAAAGTGGAGTCGCTCATGCCCGAGGCGCGTTGAATCATAGATCCAGGACAAATAGCGGAAGAATACAGCATTGATATCGTAGCTAAATGCGGTATCCCCGGGTCTGAATTCGGGAACGTTCATCTTAATGTCCAACAAAGAACTTGCCTTGTTAATATATTCACCTTTGAGTTGAGCAGAATCAATAGGGTGCTTAAAGTCTTTTAGCGTCAAAGGGCTGAGAAGTGACCATACCTTTAGGCTATCTTGCCTGGCCTGTGCATGTGCCGAAAAGGTAATAAAAAGTAAAAGTACACAAAACAGGGAGGGACGTATCGTTCGGGCAGTAAGAGGGATATAATTCATTTCGTGTTTGATGATCGGCGCAAATCTAATTATTATTAACGAAATCAGTAATTTAAACCACAAAATATATTCGCAGTTAAAATCGAGTTAAACTGTATTTATATATTTTGATACGAGTACCAGTGCCCTATTTTTGTACCTTTGCACACTTTTCGCAATCAACATTAATGAGCATTCCCGAATCAATTGATCGCAGCCGGTTGCCGCAGCACATCGCCATCATCATGGATGGTAACGGGCGCTGGGCGAAGGAACGCGGTGAGGACAGAGTTTATGGCCATTATGAAGGTGTTGTAAGTGTGCGTACCATAGTTGACGCATGTGGTGAACTGGGTATCGGATACCTGACCCTTTACGCTTTTTCTGCCGAAAACTGGAACAGGCCAAAGGCCGAGGTAGACGCCCTGATGGAATTGTTGGTCAACACAATCCGAAAAGAGGTTGAAGACCTGAAGAAAAACAATGTACGCCTGCATGTCATAGGCGATTTCGCAAGCCTTCCCGACGTCTGTCAGAAAGAGCTGAACGAAGCAATGGAAATAACGGCGGGCAATACAGGTCTTAATCTGATATTGGCGCTTAGTTATAGTTC
This sequence comes from Flavipsychrobacter sp., assembly GCA_044348585.1. Classification (GTDB taxonomy): domain Bacteria; phylum Bacteroidota; class Bacteroidia; order Chitinophagales; family Chitinophagaceae; genus Nemorincola. The sequence continues at coordinate 9,049 of JBIKSN010000026.1, read as the reverse complement.
GCGCGACGAAATTGCCAGAGCAGCAAGACTCGTTGCTGAAAAAGTAGCAGCCGGCCAGATCAGCTCTTCAGATGTGACCGATGACCTCATTCGCCAACACCTCTACACAGCACAATTTCCTGACCCTGAACTGATGATAAGGACCAGCGGCGAATGCAGGATCAGTAACTTCTTACTATACCAACTCGCGTATGCCGAGCTCTACTTTACAAACGTTCATTGGCCGGACTTCCGCAAGCCTGATCTCTGCGAAGCGCTCGCCAACTACCAGAATAGAGAACGAAGATTCGGCAAAACCAGCGAACAGATTCAAACGAACAAACCCGAGCACACACAGGTAAATGAGCAATAACTCAAAAAGATCAATCATCACAACTAAGGCTCTGCTCCGCGCACCAGGGAAGATGTTGCTCGTGTCCTGCACCGGACTGGCAATAATTGCCACGATGTTGGCAGCGTCTCAGCAGGCACATGCACAACTCGGCGGCGGAAACCGTTCAGGACTCAATACCTTCAAAGGCGCCGATTACAATCGCCCCAAAGAATATGAACTGGCAGGTATCACTGTGACCGGTACACAATACCTCGATCAGGATCTGCTTATATCAGTTTCCAACCTGCTGGTGGGTCAAAAGATCCGCGTACCCAATGACGAAGGTATAGCCAAAGCGATCCGTGCTCTTTGGAAACAGGAACTTTTCTCAAACGTAGACATAACGCTTACAAAGGTTATTGACGACAAGGCATTCATTAATATCGCTGTTGAAGAGCGTCCAAGGCTGAGCAAATTCAACTTTAAGAATATCAAGAACGGCGAGGCTAAGGAGCTGAAATCTAAGGTATCACTCGTTGCTAATAAGGTGGTCACAGCTGCAACTAAAAAAGAGGCTATCGAGCGTATCAAGAAATATTATGTTGATAAGGGTTATGGAAGGGTTAGCATTTCATCAACCGAAACCAAGGATACCCTTTCGTCAAACAAAGTAATCCTTACTTTCTACATTGAAAGAGGAGTAAAAACACACATAAACCGTGTAAATTTCTCGGGCACTGATAATGCGAACGAGTCTAGGCTGAAACGCACGTTGAAGTCTACAAAGGAAATGAGTCTTATCACCCTGCACCCCGATAAGACCCCGCCTGCCTACCCTACCTCGCCCAGGAAATTCCATAATTATATCAGTGACTTTGGCTTCCTCTCGTTGTCAAAGACGCTTGACGCTATTGACCCATATTTCAGGTTCAAGCTCTTCGCGTCATCAAAATACAACCAGACCAAATACGAAGAAGACAAGCAGTCGCTTATCGCCTATTACAATACACTTGGTTTCCGTGATGCAGTTGTAGAGGCAGACACGATCTATCCGGTTTCAAACGGAAACGTGAATATTGACATTAAAGTGCGAGAGGGTCGCAAATACTATTTCGGAGATATCACCTGGAAAGGAAATACTAAATATACGTCAGAGACGCTTTCTAAAGTTCTTGGTATAAAGAAGGGTGACGTTTACAACCTGCAGCAACTTGAAACAAGAATGGGTCGTCAGCTCAACCCCGAAGGTGGAGAGGATGTTAGTAGTCTCTATATGGACGATGGATACCTGTTCTTCAACATCGAGCCGGTCGAGACGTCCATCAATGGCGATACGATCAACTTTGAAATGCGTATTGCCGAAGGCGCTCAGGCAACTATCCGCGACATCAATATCGCCGGCAACGACCGCACCAATGAACACGTTATCCGTCGTGAGTTGCGCACTCTGCCCGGCAACAAGTTCAGCCGCACCGACCTCATTAGGTCAAACAGGGAGATTGCGAACCTGCAGTTTTTCGATCAGGAGAAAATAGGAATTCAACCAAAACCACATCCTGAAGACGGAACGGTTGATATCGACTACACTGTAGTAGAGAAGTCAAGCGATCAATTGCAGCTTTCTGCCGGTTTCGGTGGTGGCCTGGGTTTCTACGGAAACGTAGGTATCACGTTTAACAATTTCTCTGCACGCAATATCCTTAAGCCAAGCCAATGGGATCCACTCCCTGTGGGTGACGGACAGAAATTCTCAGTCAACTATTCTTCTTCGGGCAGATTGTTCAATTCGCTTAATACGTCTTTCACTGAACCCTGGGTGGGCGGCAAAAAGCCAAACTCATTGACGGCCAACATGATCTACACCTGGAGGTCTGGATCTTCAGATTTCACCCAACCAAAATTATCCTTCCTTAGGATAATAGGTGGAGGTCTGTCAATGGGTAAACGTCTTACATGGCCAGATAACTTTTTCATCTTCAACTTTGGTATGTTCTACAACAACTACCGATTGAAGAACTTCGCTATCGTACCACAATTCAGTGATGGTTACAGTAATGACCTGAACTTCAAATTCATCCTTTCACGCAACTCGCTTGAAAGCCCATTGTATCCTCGTGGTGGATCGAATGTGTCATTTACGTTCCAGTTCACGCCACCATACAGCATGTTCAGCGGCCGCGATTACTCTTCTATCTCAACAGCAGAGCGATACAAATGGCTTGAATACCATAAGTATAGGTTCGTATCAGAATGGTATCAGAAGATCCATGGCAACCTGGTGCTCAAACTGGCGGCCAAGATGGGCTTTATGGGCTATTACAATAAAGATATCGGCTACTCACCGTTTGGCCGTTACCAACTGGGTGGAGACGGTATGACGATGGGTAACTTCTTTATCGGTAACGAGATCATCAGCCAGCGTGGTTACGAAGTATACGGTACAGCAGCTACAATATTCAACAAATACGTTGCTGAGGTACGCTACCCCTTCTCACTCAGTCCAACGGCTACAATATACGGTCTGGTGTTTGCCGATGCGGCAAATGCATGGGGTAGCTTCAAAGAATACAACCCGACAAGGCTGAATCGTGACGCAGGTGTAGGTATAAGGGTTTTCCTCCCGATGTTCGGACTGTTGGGTCTCGACTACGGTGTAGGTTTCGACCGTTACAATCCGGTAAATGATGTTACCGGCCTGAAAGGAATGGCTAAATTTACCTTTATGCTTGGATTTGAGCCGGACTAATAGATATCTGCTATTGCATTAGAAGTGATCAAATAAAAAATTCAAATAACTTTATAATACGTAAAATCAAAACTGTATGAAAAAAGCGCTCTTGAGTATGATGTTCATGGCTTTTGCCGCTTTTGCAAATGCCCAGCAAAAATACTGTTTCATCGATTCGAAATATATACTTGAAAAATTATCCGACTACAAAGACGCACAAGTAAAACTTGACAACCTTTCAAAGACCTGGCAGGACGAAATTGACACCAAGATGGTTGAGGTAGAAAAGATGTACAAGGGTTATCAGGCAGAAAAACCTATGCTATCTGAAGAAATGCGCAACAGGCGTCAGGATGAGATCGTAGCCAAAGAAAAGGAGGCAAAAGATCTTCAGAAGCAGCGTTTCGGATACGAGGGCGACCTGTTCAAGAAACGCCAGGAGCTGGTTAAACCTGTACAGGACCGTGTTTTCAATTCAGTGCAGAAAATGGCCGCATCCAAGGGTTACGATATGGTATTTGACAAGGCCGGAGGTGTAACTGTATTCTATGCCGACCCAAAGCTTGATCGCTCTGACGATGTCCTTAAATTACTTGGAATAAACAAATAATGCACTTTACTTTGCAACAATGTGATGTCCACCTTATAGATTAAGAATTATTCAACTACAAAACTAAAAATGAAAAAAGTAATCTTGTTCCTCGCCTGCGGGTTAATGATAGGCAATGTAGTAAAAGCTCAAAGCAACACAGGCTTGAAAATTGCATACATCAACTCCGCAGTATTGCTCCAGTCTATGCCCGAAAGGATCAACGCTGACTCTGCCCTCGCAAAATACACTCGTTCCTTTCAGGAACAGATCGAGATCATGACCAAAGAATTCCAGACTAAACTTCAGGCTTTTCAGGCAGGCGAAAAAACAATGACTGAAGCCATGAAAGAAGTAAAAACAAAAGAACTGCAAGATTTGCAGACACGCATAGAAAGTACACAACAGAGTGCGCAGGAGAAAATACAGACAAAGAAGCAAGATCTTTACACTCCTATCCTTGAAAAGGCCGACAAAGCCATCAAAGATGTTGCTAAAGAAAAGAACTACGACTACATATTTGATGTAAACAGCCAGGGCGGAATCGTATTCAGCAAAGAAGAATACGACATTACACCTGTTGTAAAAGCAAAAATGGGTATCAAATAATTGATTATCCTGTAAAATACTAAGGGCCGGCCAGAAGGTGTTTCCATCTGGTCGGCCCTTAAGTTTTGTATGTTCTATATTTAAATCGTACCCTGCGACACACACGTTACTCCACACAACTTATTGACAGAGGACAGTTTCATGTCTATCGACGCGATCCCCAACAGTATCTTGTTGACCAGCGGACTGAACGGCTTCATATTTGAAGTTGCCTCCTTATTCTTTTTCATATTATCCAGTTTCCTGGCGGTCCACACCATCGGAAAAAGACTGCCGTAGAGGTAATAAGTGTTGGCAATTGAATACTTCGCCTCATTCAGCACTTTGTTCAGGCTATCTACCTTGTAGCGCCGGTAATGTCCCAGATAGACGTCATGGCCACTCCAAAGTGAATAAAAAGCAGGTACTGTGATAAAGTAGTGATTATTATTACCCACGCTGTTAGCTTTGATATTCTTCAGCATCAGCAGGTCGTCTTCAAGGTGTTCCAGCACATCCATCAATATCACCAGACCGTTTTCTATCTTGTCAGGTATGACGAGTGTCTTTTCAATTTTCTTACCACGGGTCTCTTCAATTTCCTCTCGCGTGTAATTGATATCCACCAAATATACTTTCCTGATCTTGTCACCAAATGCGCGCTCCAGACTGATGGCGAAAAAACCAGACCCTGAGCCAACGTCAACGATGGTTAACTGATCTGTGTTATTCAATAACTTTTTGGCATATGCGATCAGTGGCTGAATTTTGCTCTGGTAATACCAATGTACCTCCGGGTTTATTCCATTTTCTAATTCTTTAAGATCCATTAAGCAGTTTTTAGCATGAGATGAGGCTGTAAATTTAGCAAATTTAATTACTTTTGAAACGTGCATTAGTGCACGTTCTTTGCCGAAATTATGCGTTTTCCGGTGCAGATCGTTGCATTTATTTTTCTTATCAAATTATATCGTTTTTGTCTTCATGAATCGTTCCATAACAAACGCCATCAGATATGTGATGGACAACTGGTTACCACCATCAATACGGGATTCTAACTGGTTTATGTATCCTTTCTTTCATATCTGGTTCAAGGGTAAGAATGTCCGTTTGTATATGGATTTCAAAGATATAGCTTATACCCTCACCGAAGAAGAATTCTCTGAAGTGTACCGAAACCTGGATTGTCTGGCGTATGACCGCCCTACCGACATGAATATGCCAAGCATAAAATATCTGGTCGATTCTATTCACAAAGATGCCAGGTCTTTACTCGACGTAGGCTGCGGCCGTGGATTCCTCCTGAACTACATCGGCGATAATACCGATCTGGAAACAACAGGATGCGACCTGTATGACAGCATACCGACTCTTAAAAAAGCAGCGTATAAGAGAGGCACGATCTACAAATTGCCTTTTGAAGACAAGTCCTTTGATGTGGTGACCTGCTCGCACACAATTGAACACCTGAGAGACGTGCAACCTGCCTTGGAAGAATTAAAGCGTGTAGCCAGAAAACAGGTGATAATAGTGACACCATGCCAACGGTACTATTACTTCACCATGGATCTTCACCTGAATTTTTATCCCATCGCTGCTTATCTGCAAAAAGAAATCAACATTAAAGACAACGTTTGTACAAATATCCAGGGCGACTGGGTATACATTGGCAACGTGAATTAATAACATTCCCACGGCAATGAAACAAACCCAGACTGCAAATACAAGTAATAGTTCCAATTCCGTGACACGAGACTTCCTGCTTTCGCTGGTCATTCCATGTTATAACGAATCGGCAAGGGTTGACATCATGCTGCAGGGAATAGCCGATTTTGAGAGTAAGTGGAAGGGGAACTATGAAGTAATAGTTGTTGACGACGGAAGCAAGGATGATACTGTTCAGAAGATCGAAACTACAGTAGCAACTAAATATTCGTTCCTCAAAGACAAGTTGCGCATTGAGAAAGTGATACCGAATGGCGGCAAGGGAGCAGCTCTGAAACGCGGTGTAAGTGTATCAAAAGGCGACTATGTGCTGACACTTGATGCCGACATGTCTACCCGCCCCTCCGATCTCCTTCAATGGGAACGAAAAGAAAAGAGCCTTTTTTCAGGAGAAAGGGCTGTTTACATAGGGTCTCGTAAACATGAAGAAGGGAACGTAAAAGCGCTCAAGAAAAGAAAGGTGATCGGTGGCGTGTTCAACAGCATCGTTCAGATCTGTACTACGCTGCAACTACGGGACACGCAATGCGGCTTTAAATTATATCCACGCGATGTTGCAGACTTCCTTTTCGGCAATATGCAAAGCACCGGCTGGGAACATGACGTAGAACTTCTGTATCAGGCCGACCTTAACGACATCAGGATAGTAGAAATGCCTGTGAATTGGGAGAACATGCCGGATAGTAAAGTGAATATGCTGAAGGATTCCATAAAGATGTTCTTTGGCGTGCTCAGTATTTCCCTGCGCACCTGGGTATACAATACCTTCCGACTTCCGTTCAATATTCCAGCAAATGCCACACCCGAACAGAAGTCACGCATCAGGGGCAGGGCGGCTTTCAACGTTCTCTGCGTTTTGCTGATGATCGCTATGCCGGCAATGAGTTTTCAGTATTCAGTGTCGGGTGACGAACATTGGCATTTCGACTACGGTAACAGTATCTACAATTACTTCTTCAATGGCGATACCGAAGCGCAGATCTCCACCACGGGCATCCAATACTATGGTGGTATCTTCGACTTCATAACTGCGTTTGTGTTCAATGTGTTCCATCCGTGGGACCATTACACAACCATGCATTTCGTTAATGCAATTGTTGGTGCCATCGGCATCATCTATGCCGGAAAGCTCGCGAAGTTTTTGTCCGGATGGAATGCGGCTTTGCTAACCGTGGTATTCCTGGCATTATCACCTAGCTGGTTTGGTCACAACTTTGCCAACCCAAAGGATATTCCTTTCTCTGTTGGTTACACCGCAGGCATTTACTTCATTCTTCAATTCCTCAAAGCATTCCCCAACCCTACCGCACGCCACATTCTGGGGCTTATTGGCAGTATAGGCTGGGCTATGGGTGTACGTATCGGTGGCTTCCTCCTTATCGCCTACCTTTTGCTTTTCTTACTGATATACGCATTCCTTACTAAGCAGGTAAAAGCCGCTTTGAATGGTAAGACCATCAAGCAATTTGCCATAGTGTCGGCCGCAGGTTACCTAATTGCTGTACTGTTCTGGCCATATGCCCATCTCGGTATCGTCAGCAAACCACTGGAAGCATTGAAGGTCATGTCAAACTTCTTTGTGAACATCGGCATGCTGTATGATGGCAACAAGATCCAGAGCAATCAGGTGCCTTGGTTCTATATCCCTAAATACATTCTGTATACTGCACCTATCATCGTATTGATAGGAAGTGCATTGGGCCTTGCCGTTGTGGGTTCGCTCGCAAAAAAGCATCGCGATACATTCATCTTCGCGCTGTTTCTGATATTTACTATCGTGTTCCCCGTAGCCTATGCAGTGCACAAAAATTCGTCTCTGTACGACGGCTGGAGGCACTTCCTTTTTGTTTATCCGCCTATCGTAGTGGTCGCTGCTATGGGTTGGAACTGGCTGGTGGGCTCCAAACAGGTCGCACTCAAATACACAGGTCTTGTACTGGTTATTGCGGGTTTGGCTCTTCCTGCAAAATTTGTTGCTGCCAATCATCCCTACGAATCTTTGTATTACAACGAAATTGCAGGCGGACTGAAAGGCATGTACGGAAAGTACGAGACCGACTATTACATGATAGGTGTAAAAGAGGCAACTAACTGGCTGCTTGAACACGAGCACATTGCCGACAAGAAAGTAGTCATTGGCACCAACACCACCTACCCTATGATTGCTGCGCTTTACCAGGCAAACCGCAAAAACCTGCCTTCAAAGTATGCCGGCATTTACGAACGTTACGCCGATTTCAGGCAGGACGATACGTACAAGGCATTTGCCGCACAGCATTCCGATTTTAAAGAACCATTCGCTCCAAGCCCGTCATACATACGTTTCTACGATCGCTATAGCAAAGACTGGGACTATTGCATCATCTTCTCTCGCTTCGTGGATGCTGCTCAGCTCAACAGCGGCAACTGGCCACCGGAAGAGACAATACACACGGTAAAAGTTGATGGTGTTCCCATAGTTGCAATTCTGAAACGCAAGACTAAAAAGGATCTTGCCGGCTTTGAGCTAATGAAAGAAAAGAAATATGCAGAAGCCAAAACGATGTTCCTTGAGTCTCTACTGGAATACCCGGGCAATGAGTTGGTTTGGGCCGAAATGCTGAGGCTATATGAAGCAGAAGGAAAAAACGATTCTGCGATCTATGCAGGGAATCAGGCGCTGAAGAAGCACCCGGCCGACATCAATGTATACCAGACGATGGGCGGCATTTTTATGAAGGAGAAGAAGGTCGACAGCGCAATGAATTTGTACAAGCGCCTTGAGAAATACAATCCTTCATTCAGTCACTTCTTCGTTGGCTATACCTACGCAATGACGGGCAACGTGAACGCAGCCTATGGAGAGATAGATCAGGCAATTGCCGCTGACCCTTATAACGATCAGCCATACCGCCTTGCTATCCAAATAGCGCAGCAGACCCGTGATATGGGTCGTGCTGAAGAATACAATGCAAAATTCGAAAAGGCATTTCCTAAACCTGCTGAGGAATAAACTGATCCGAGATATCTTTTTATACGCCCCGACTCAATCAGAGTCGGGGCGTTTTTTTAACCGGGCATTACATTATTGGCATAGATTTTGTTTTGTGTGTTGCTGAAAACATTG
>JBIKSN010000025.1:0-19714 GCA_044348585.1 Flavipsychrobacter sp. | reverse complement strand
CGATCACATCATCTTTGACGCGGGTGAGCAGGCGTATGCGGATCTGAGAGGCAGGATTGATGTATCCTTTGCCGACGAATGATCCGTTGTAGGAATACACCTCAACGATATCGCCCGGTTCGGCGGTGCCCTCACTGTCACCTAATTCGTTTCCGAATATCCACGGGTGCCCGTTTATAACGCGATCGCCGATCTTCTTTCGTAAAAAACATTTCATCGTGCAAAAATAGTGTTCGTTATTCACTGTTCTCACTAATTTTGGTGCATGCTGCAGCAATTAGTTATTAATAACTATGCCATTATTGACAGGGTTTCGATAGAGCCTGACGCGGGACTGAACACAGTGACGGGTGAGACCGGTGCAGGAAAGAGTATCATTCTGGGCGCTCTGTCACTCATTTTGGGCGAACGTGCCGACACATCTGTCCTCATTAACAAAGATGAAAAGTCAGTAATTGAGGGGCATTTCTTTGTAAAAGGGAATGCACCGTTGGCCCGTGCGTTGGCTGAGGAGGATCTTGAGCACGCCGATATCTGTATCATAAGGCGTGAAATATCGGCAAGCGGGAAGTCGCGTGCGTTTGTGAACGACACCCCTGTGACCCTACAAGTGTTGAATAAGCTGACCTCAATGCTGGTGGACCTGCAGCAGCAGTTCGGGCATTTAGCCATTGCAGAGGATAGTTTTCAGGTGAATGCGCTTGATGCCGTTGCCAACAATATAAAGGCCGCTGAAGTATACAGGGAAAAATACAAGACGTACAAACGGTACCAAAAGGAGCTTGAACAAAAACAGGCCCAATTGGCCAAGTTGAAACAAGAGGCGGACTATAAGCAGTATCTACTTGATGAGTTGGTGCAGGCATCATTTAAAGACAATGAAATTGAAGAGGCCGAGCAGCAATTGAAGCAAATGGCTCATTCGGAGCGGATCCTATCTGTATTGCAAGGCGCCTATGGAGTGCTTAATGAGGGTGAGCATCCATTGGTGAATGAACTGAAGCGGGTGATGCAGCAGCTACAGTCGCTGGCTGATGTGTTGCCCGCGGTAAAGGATACTTGTACCCGAATGTCGTCGGTATGGATAGAATTGAAAGATATTGCCGCTGATATTGAGGAAATGCAGGGTAGTGTGCAGTTGGACCCGGCGAAGATGGAAGAATTGCAGCAGAGAAACGATCTGGGGTATAAATTGCTGAAGAAGCATGGGGTAGCTGCAACAAGTGACCTGATAGCATTGCAGCAACGTTTGGAGGAGGAATTGCTGGTGACCCATGATCTGGACAAAGGGATACATGACCTGGAAAAGGAAACTGAGCGTCAGCATGCGGAAGTGATGGCGGCAGCCGGTAAGCTGTCTGAAGCACGGAGCAAAGCCACGCCTGATTTTGTGAAAAAGATCAATGAATTGCTGGCATTGGTGGGAATGCCAAATGCCAGATTTAGTATTGAGATCAACGAAGCAGCACTCTCATTGCATGGGATGGATAATGTGCAGTTTGTGCTGGATGCGAATAAGAGCGGCAAATTCCAGTTGCTGTATAAAGCGGCATCGGGCGGGGAGATGAGCAGGATAATGTTATGTATTAAATCTTTGATTGCAAGGGCATTGCATTTGCCTACATTAATATTTGATGAAGTTGATACGGGTATTTCCGGTGAGGCTGCCCGTCAGGTAGGGGTACTGCTCAGGGAGTTATCGGGGTATCATCAGGTGATATGCATTACGCACCAACCTCAGGTTGCGGCACGCGGTACGCGACATTTCTTCGTTTATAAGGAAGCTGATAAAACCGGACGGTTATCGACAAGAGTAAAAGTACTTGCTGAAAATGAGCGTGTACGTGCGATAGCGCAAATGATAGGTGGTGAACAACCGAGCGAAGCGGCCATGGCCAGTGCACGCGAGTTGGTGGTGGGGTAGTGTTGGCCCGGAAAAGGGAAAGCTACAACCAAAGTTGTAGCTTTCCCTTTTTCTAATAACAATGGGTGAGATCTTACTTTATTTCTTGCTGATCTTTTTCACCGGGAATGCTATCCAAGCACTACCGGCTGTTTTGTAAAAGATCGTGTTTTTGGCATTTTCGGGAATTTCCGCCGGAATTGGAAACCTACCACCGGTGACAGGAGTGAACATGAGTAGCTGACCTCTTTTGATCTTCTCTATTTCGATGGGTGCGCCTATGTAGCTCTTTCCTTTTTTTACCGCTTTCTCGATGTTACAGGTGAGCCATCCGCCCTGGCCCCTCCAAAACACCGATTCAGGATATGAAGATTCATTCCATTTTACAACGAAGAATTCTCCTGTTTTGGGTGGGTTGCTTTGTGCGCTTTCGGGAATCTTTTTTGAAAATGCTGAAACCAGTTTGATATTCGCCTTGGGTGTGACGTCTTTTTGCGCAAAAACTGTCGAACTTAGACAAGAGAAAAGGACGATAAGTATGTTCTTAAGATTCATAAGTATTGTAGTATAAACGGATGTTTTAAAAACTTCGGGCAGATGCCTATCAGTTCAGGGTACAGGAAGTTTTGAAGCCGATTATATTCTGTTCGCGCGAGCGACACGAGGCCGCAGCCGATCTTTTCTTTTCGTTCCTGATATCTACAGTAGAATTCGATGACTTGCCTGTTGATACAGATGTAATGGTGCAAGTGCATGTGTAGTCCTTTTTGCAGGATGTAGCCCCTAAAACGGCAAGCGCTACGGGAATTATGTATAGCAGTTTTTTCATTTGAGCCTGATTTCGGGGTAAAAATAAGATACTGCTGATATTGACGAACGGATATTGAAGATTTTTTTTAGTAACGAACAAATAGGTTGTTAAAACGCCCAGAGGCGCCAATGGCGCCTCTGGGAAAGAATCGTACCAAAATAATTAGTCGAGCTTACATGACACTGATGCTGACATGCCGCCACCGCTAACTGTAGCGTTCATAGCGTTGCATGCACTTTCTGCATCTTTCTTCTTCTGTTTGCCGAGTGGATACTTCGTAGTAACCGCTGAAGACCCAGTTACAGTGGATGTACACGTGCAAGTGTAGTCTTTCTTACAAGAGGTAAACATTGTTGCCAGTGCAGCAACTGCGATCATTGGGATTAGTTTTTTCATACTTTGTTTGTTTTTGTATTGCGAAAGTATGCAAACAACTCATGCGGTGTATGTCCCTACCTACTGATTTTTGTCATGTGTTTCCGGTAACCAGAAAAAGGGTGCCAGAAACGCTATTCTGTAATTTTTAATTAAAAGTCAATACCATGATAGTGGTATGAAACTTTTCGGGAAAACGGTGGTCGGATGAGCTGTTGCTTACAGGCTGCATTCATATAAAAGGCCATATATGGCGCCGCGTTTTCCCTTGCATTCGCGTTTTGCCGCACGGTCGGACATTTTTTCCAGTTCATAGATCACTACTGAGTCGGCTGCTTTTCCTGTCACAATTTTGCATGTGCAAGTATGGTTCTTTCTGCATGATGCGGATGCTATTGTTAGGATGGTTAAAATAGTTATAGTGAGGCTTTTTGTCATGTTATAAATTTTGCGGTGTGAAAGTACAATTATTTTCAAGAAATGCTGCTGCTGTTTGCGTGTCAAATATGGTTATTAGTCGGCCTGTTTGAGGATTAGTTATGCGAGTTGATTTGTTATTTAAGTGTTTGTTAACAGAATTAAATGTTAAAAAATGATTTTTAACATAATTTTATCTGAATGAAAAGTTAAATAGTGATGCATGGAAAGGAAAAATATTTGCCTTGATGGTAGTGGATTTTGGCCGATGTGCCTGGAGTTTAGGAAAGTTTGGAATATTTTTTGCTTATTATAGCCGTTTTGCTATCTTTGCCATCCCTTTTTCGAGGGGCAACGTACGTGCAAGGAAATATTTTCACTAATCTCTGATAACGAAGAATGCCTGTAAAGGTAGGCCCGGCCTGCCTTTCGGGGTATTTTTATTTGTAAAAAAGGAGTAACAGATCATTATGGCAATAACGCAAAAAAAGACCGCAGCCGGCAGGGTGAATTTCGGCAAGTTACATGATGCAGCCGCAACGCCTGACCTTTTGGCGATCCAGCTTCAGTCATTCCAGGACTTCTTCCAGCTGGAAACGACGCCAGACAAGCGTAACAACGAAGGGTTGTTCAGGGTGTTCAAAGAGAATTTCCCGATAACTGACACGCGAAACATCTTCGTGCTTGAGTTTCTGGATTATTTCATCGATCCTCCGCGTTACACCATTGATGAGTGTATGGAGCGTGGTCTGACTTATTCGGTGCCGCTGAAAGCAAAGTTAAAGCTAAGCTGTAATGACGAAGAGCATGTAGATTTCGAAACAATTGTTCAGGACGTGTTTTTGGGTAACATCCCATACATGACGCCACGCGGTACGTTTGTGATCAACGGCGCTGAGCGTGTTGTTGTATCACAGCTTCACCGCTCCCCAGGTGTATTCTTCGGTCAGAGCGTTCACCCGAACGGAACGAAGATCTACAGTGCGCGCGTTATCCCGTTCAAGGGTGCTTGGATGGAGTTTGCGACCGACATCAACAATGTGATGTACGCGTACATTGACCGTAAGAAGAAGTTCCCTGTTACCACGCTGTTGCGTGCCATAGGTTACGAAACGGACAAGGACATCCTTGACCTGTTCGGTATGGCAGAGGAAGTGAAAGTTGACAAAAAATCATTGGCCGGTCATATCGGTCGTCGTCTTGCAGCACGCGTACTGCGCAGCTGGACAGAAGACTTCGTGGATGAGGACACCGGTGAGGTTGTAACGATAGAGCGTAATGACGTAGTTCTGGATCGTGACAGCGTACTTGATGAGAGTAATGCAGAGTTGATACAGGAAATGGGCATCAAAACCGTATTCCTGCAGAAGGAAGAAGTGAGCGGCGATTTCTCTATCATATATAATACACTTAATAAGGATACATCAAACTCGGAACTTGAAGCGGTTCAGCACATCTACCGCCAGTTGCGCGGTTCTGATGCTCCGGATGATGAAACAGCGCGTGGAATCATTGAGAAGTTGTTCTTCAGTGATAAGCGTTATGACCTTGGTGAAGTTGGTCGTTACAAGATCAACCGCAAACTTGGTCTTGATATAAACCTTAACACTAAAGTGTTGAGTAAAGAAGATATTATCTCTATCATTAAATATCTGGTACGTCTTACAAACGGTAAGGCTGAGATCGATGATATCGATCACCTGAGCAACCGTCGTGTGCGTACTGTGGGTGAGCAGTTGTTTGCCCAGTTCGGTGTTGGTCTGGCACGTATGGCCCGTACCATCCGTGAGCGAATGAACGTTCGTGACAACGAGGTGTTTACGCCGATCGACCTGATCAACGCGCGTACGCTTTCTTCAGTGATCAATTCGTTCTTTGGTACATCGCAGCTTTCACAGTTCCTTGACCAGACGAATCCGCTTTCGGAGATCACGCACAAGCGTCGTATCTCGGCGCTCGGTCCGGGTGGTCTGAGCCGTGAGCGCGCGGGCTTTGAGGTTCGTGACGTTCACTATAGTCACTACGGCCGCCTGTGTACTATTGAAACGCCGGAAGGTCCGAACATCGGTCTGATCTCTACACTTTGTGTACACGCGCAGATCAACGATATGGGCTTCATTGAGACACCGTACCGTAAAGTAAAAGAAGGTAGGGTGGATCTGAAAAATTTCCGATTCCTGAGTGCGGAAGAGGAGGATCTGGCAAAGATTGCGCAGGCTAACGTACCTGTTGATGAGAAAGGAAATTTCCTTGAAGACAAGATCAAGTCGCGCCAAACGGGAGACTTCCCGATACTGGAGCCGAACGAAGTTGAATACATGGACGTGGCTCCGAATCAGATCGTGGGTCTGAGCGCGTCGCTGATCCCGTTCCTTGAGCATGATGACGCCAACCGTGCGCTGATGGGATCGAACATGCAACGTCAGGCGGTGCCGCTGATCATTCCACAGGTTCCTATCGTTGGTACCGGTCTCGAAGCTAAAGCTGCACGTGACGCGCGTATCCAGATACATGCAGAAGGTAATGGTGTTGTTGAGTATGTAGATGCAGACAATATCCATGTACGTTACGACCGCGACGAGAAAGAGCGTCTGGTATCGTTTGAGGACGACCTGAAAGTGTATTCACTTACAAAATATAAAAAGACGAACCAGAGCACAAGTATGACACTGCGCCCATGTGTGCGCAGGGGACAGAAAGTGAAACCAGGAGACTTCCTTACTGATGGCTATGCTACTCAGGACGGAGAACTGGCACTGGGTCGCAACCTGAAAGTGGCGTTCATGCCATGGAAGGGTTATAACTTCGAGGATGCGATCGTGATCAACGAAAAAGTTGTTCGTGACGACTGGTTCACATCGGTACACATCGATGAGTATGAGCTGGAAGTACGTGATACAAAACTCGGTGAGGAAGAACTGACACCAGATATACCGAACGTGTCTGAGGAGGCTACTAAGGACCTGGATGAGAACGGTATCATTCGCATAGGTGCTCACGTAGGTGAGGGCGACATCCTGATAGGTAAGATCACTCCAAAAGGTGAAACTGATCCAACTCCGGAAGAAAAGCTTCTGCGTGCGATCTTCGGTGATAAAGCAGGTGACGCGAAAGACGCATCATTGAAAGCACCAAGCGGTACTGAAGGTATCGTTATCTCTAAGCAGTTGTTCCAGCGCGCCAAGAAAGACAAGAACTCGAAAGTGCGTGAGAAAGCGCAATTGGAGAAAATAGAGAAGGTACACGAGAAGAACCTGGAAGACCTGAAAAACTTCCTGTTCGAGAAGTTGCAGATCCTTCTTAAAGACAAGTCTTCTGCAGGTATCACCAACAACTTTGGTGAGACAGTACTGAGCAAGGGAGGTAAGTTCAATTCTAAGACACTGAGCTCAATCGACTATCAGAACGTAAATCCTCTTGGATGGACGGGTGATAAGGACACGGATGATTCTATCAATCAGTTGTTGCACAACTATAACATCAAGTTCAACGAAGAGCTTGGCCGATATAAGCGTGAGAAGTTCAATCTGAGCATTGGTGATGAGCTTCCTGCGGGCGTTCTGAAACTTGCAAAAGTATATCTGGCAAGTAAGCGTAAGCTGAAAGTAGGTGATAAGATGGCGGGTCGCCACGGTAACAAAGGTATCGTTGCGAAGATCGTTCGCGAAGAAGATATGCCGTTCCTGGAAGACGGTACTCCGGTAGACGTGGTACTGAATCCACTTGGTGTACCATCGCGTATGAACCTTGGCCAGATCTATGAAACCATCCTCGGATGGGCAGGTGAGAAACTGGGTGTGAAGTTCGCTACGCCGATCTTCGACGGTGCTTCGGTATCTGAGATTGATGAACTGATCAATAAAGCTGGTCTGCCTGAATTTGGTCATACTTATCTGTATGACGGTGAAACAGGAGAGCGTTTCCACCAGAAAGCTACAGTTGGTATCATCTACATGATCAAACTGCACCACATGGTTGACGATAAGATGCACGCGCGTTCTATCGGCCCATACAGTCTCATTACACAGCAGCCGCTGGGTGGTAAGGCACAGTTCGGTGGTCAGCGTTTTGGTGAGATGGAGGTTTGGGCACTTGAAGCATATGGTGCGTCAAACATCCTTCAGGAGTTGCTCACTATCAAGTCGGATGACATTGTTGGCCGTGCGAAGACCTATGAGGCGATCGTTAAGGGTGACAACATACCGAAGGCGGGTATCCCTGAGTCATTCAACGTATTGGTGAATGAGCTTCGTGGTCTGGGTCTTGAACTGAAGTTCGAATAATGTGGAAGGGCATGAAAGTGCCGGACACGACAGAATTGAAACATTAATTTCATAACGTGGCGGGGATATCCTGTATCTCCGCCACCAAACGAAAAATAAAAAATGGCAATAAAAAAAGACAACCGCCCAAGGGCAGGATTTGGTAAGATCACGATCAGCCTTGCATCACCTGACGCGATACTTGATCGCTCTTATGGTGAGGTGCTGAAGCCTGAAACTATCAACTACCGTACCTACAAGCCTGAACGTGATGGCTTGTTCTGCGAGAAAATATTCGGACCAGTAAAAGATTATGAGTGCTACTGCGGTAAGTATAAGCGTATCCGTTATAAGGGTATTGTATGTGACCGTTGTGGTGTAGAAGTTACTGAAAAGAAAGTGCGTCGTGAGCGCCTTGGTCACATCAAGCTGGTTGTGCCTATCGTGCACATCTGGTACTTCAAGAGTCTGCCGAACAAGATAGGATACTTGCTGGGTGTGAGCTCTAAGAAGATGGAGAGCATTGTGTATTACGAGCGTTATGTCGTAATACAGGCTGGTGAAGCTGAGGAAATGATCCGCACGAAGCTGAACCTTAAAGACTCTGAAGATACTAAGCAGCAGTTACTTACCGAAGACGAATATCTGGAGATCCTGGATGGTCTGTCGAAGGAGAATCAGTACCTGCCTGATGAAGATCCTAATAAGTTTGTTGCCAAGATGGGTGCTGAAGCCGTGCAGATGTTGCTGGCCCGCATAGATCTGGACAAGCTTTCTTATGACCTGCGTAATGCAGCAGCTAACGAAACTTCTCAGCAGCGTAAGCAGGAAGCCCTGAAGCGCCTGAGCGTTGTAGAAGCTTTCCGTGATGCTAATACCCGCATTGAAAACCGTCTGGAGTGGATGGTGATGCAATACATACCGGTGATACCACCGGAATTGCGTCCGCTCGTTCCGTTGGATGGTGGTCGTTTCGCCTCGTCAGACCTGAACGATCTTTATCGTAGGGTAATTATCCGTAACAACCGTTTGAAGCGTCTGATAGAGATCAAGGCACCGGAGGTGATCCTTCGTAACGAGAAGCGTATGCTTCAGGAGGCCGTTGACTCACTGTTTGACAACAGCCGTAAGTCAAACGCGGTGAAGGCTGAAGGTGGTCGTGCGCTGAAATCACTCTCTGACGTACTTAAAGGTAAGCAGGGCCGTTTCCGTCAGAACCTCCTTGGTAAACGTGTTGACTATTCAGGTCGTTCTGTTATCGTGGTTGGTCCGGAAATGAAACTGCACGAGTGCGGTCTGCCGAAAGACATGGCTGCCGAGCTTTTCAAACCGTTCATCATCCGTAAACTGATCGAGAGGGGTATTGTTAAGACGGTTAAGAGCGCGAAGAAACTGGTTGAGCGCAAGGAAGCTGTGGTTTGGGATATCCTTGAGAATGTACTGAAGGGTCACCCGATCATGCTGAACCGCGCCCCAACGCTTCACCGTCTTTCAATTCAGGCATTCCAGCCAAAACTGATCGAAGGAAAGGCTATCCAACTTCACCCGCTCGTGTGTTCGGCGTTCAACGCGGACTTTGATGGTGACCAGATGGCGGTACACGTTCCGTTGAGCAATGCAGCGATAGTGGAAGCGCAGGTATTGATGCTTGCTTCACACAACATCCTGAACCCGCAGAACGGTACACCAATCACCCTTCCTTCTCAGGACATGGTACTTGGTCTGTATTATATTTCTAAAGGCAAGAAATCTACCGACACTGAAAAAGTGAAGGGTGAGAATAAAGTGTTCTACAGCACTGAAGAAGTGGTGATAGCACACAATGAAGGTCGTGCAGACCTGCATGCGTGGATCAAGGTACGCGGCACAGTTCGTGAAGCTGATGGCACTATGGTGACCAAGCTGATCGAAACAACAGTAGGTCGTGTTCTGTTCAACCAGTATGTACCAAAAGAGAACGGTTTTGTGAACGCACTGCTTACCAAGAAATCACTTCGTGAGATCATTGGTCAGATCCTTAAGAATACAAACATTCCTAAGACAGTACAGTTCCTCGACGATATCAAAACACTCGGATTCCGTACGGCGTTCCGTGGTGGTCTGTCGTTCAATATCAGGGACCTTTCTGTTCCGGATGTGAAGCAGCAACTGGTAGAAGCAGCGCAAGTTGAAGTTGATGAAGTGTGGGACAACTATAACATGGGTCTCATTACTAACAACGAGCGTTATAACCAGGTGATCGATATCTGGTCGCGCGTGGATACACGTGTAACTGAGACGTTGATCCGTGAGATGGCGGCTGATAAACAAGGCTTCAACTCGGTGTACATGATGCTTGATTCGGGTGCCCGTGGTTCTAAGCAGCAGGTTAAGCAGCTGGCTGGTCTGAGGGGTCTGATGGCCAAGCCACGTCGTAGCGGCTCGAGCGGCTCGGAGATCATCGAGAACCCGATCCTTTCAAACTTCAAAGTGGGGCTGAACGTATTGGAGTACTTTATCTCTACGCACGGTGCGCGTAAAGGTCTTGCGGATACGGCCCTTAAAACGGCGGATGCGGGTTATCTGACCCGTCGTCTGGTGGACGTAGCGCAGGACGTTGTGATCACAGTTGAAGATTGTGGTACTCTCCGTGGTATCGCTACTTCTGCTCTGAAAGACAACGAAGAAATAGTAGAACCATTGTATGATCGTATCCTCGGTCGTACGTCGCTGCATAATATTTATGATCCGTTGAATGACGAGCTCATTGCTAATGCCGGTGACGAAATAACTGAAGACATTGCGAAGCGCATTGAAGATAGTCCGATAGATACAGTTGAGATCCGTTCGGTACTTACCTGCGAAAGCCGCCGAGGCGTGTGTGCGAAGTGCTATGGCAAAAACCTTGCAACCGGTTATATGGCACAGCGAGGCGACGCAGTAGGTATCATAGCAGCACAGTCTATCGGTGAGCCGGGTACACAGCTTACACTCCGTACGTTCCACGTTGGTGGTGTGGCGGGTTCATCTGCGATCGAGTCACAGTTAGCAGCTCGTTTCGATGGTACTATCCAGTTCGATGGTCTGCGTACAACTAAGTACAAAGATGCTGAAGGCGAGGACCAGATCGTGGTAATAGGTCGTACGGGTGAGGTGCGTATTGTTGATGTGGCTAACGACCGTTTGTTGATCACTAACAACATCCCTTACGGATCTATACTGAAGGTTGCAAATGGTAAGAAGGTTGCGAAAGGTGATGTGATCTGCACATGGGATCCGTTCAACGCCGTGATCATTTCCGAGATCAGCGGACGAGTTCGTTTCGACAATGTTATTGAAGGTGTTACGTTCCGTGAAGAGGCTGACGAACAAACCGGCCACCGCGAGAAAGTGGTTATCGAGACCAAGGATAAGACTAAGATCCCTGCGATATATGTAGAAGGCAAGGAAAGTAAGATGTACAACCTTCCGGTAGGGTCACATATCATTGTTGAGCCAGACCAGGAGGTACACAACGGTCAGGTGCTTGTTAAGATCCCACGTGTAATGGGTCGTAGCCGAGATATCACGGGTGGTCTGCCACGTGTAACTGAGTTGTTTGAAGCACGTAACCCAAGCAATCCGGCTGTAGTAGCTGAGATCGACGGTGTTGTTGGTTTTGGCAACGTGAAGCGTGGTAACAGGGAGATCATCGTTGAGTCTCGTGAGGGACTGGTGAAGAAGTATCTGGTGCCACTTACACGCCATATCATGGTTCAGGATGGTGACTTCGTGAAGGCAGGTACATCATTGTCTGACGGAGCTACTACGCCAAGCGATATCCTTTCAATCAAAGGTCCGTTCGCAGTTCAGGAATACCTGGTGAATGAGATACAGGAGGTTTATCGTCTGCAGGGTGTGAAGATCAATGACAAGCACATTGAGGTGATTGTTCGTCAGATGATGCGTAAGGTGAATATCGTTGACCCGGGAGATACGAAGTTCCTTGAAGAAGATACAGTTGATAAGTTCGAGTTTATGGATGAGAACGACTGGATCTACGATAAGAAAGTTGTAATAGATGCCGGTGATTCTGATAAACTGCACCCTGGTCAGATTGTAACTATCCGTGAGATCAGAGAGGAGAACAGTGGTCTGCGCCGTGCGGATAGGAAACTGGCGGAATACCGTGATGCGAACCCTGCTACATCGTCTCCGATGTTGTTGGGTATCACCAAGGCGTCATTGGGTACTCAAAGCTGGATCTCAGCCGCATCGTTCCAGGAAACGACGAAGGTTCTGTCTCAGGCAGCTATCAACGGTAAGTCTGATAGTCTGATGGGTCTGAAAGAAAACGTTATTACAGGTAATCTGATTCCAGCGGGTACAGGTATGCGTGAGTTTGATGATCTGGTGGTGGGCTCTAAGGAAGAGTTTGAACTTCTGATGGCAAACCGCGATGTCCTCCAGTTTGACGACGAAGAGTAGTTTTTATACTCGTATTTGATATTAGTAGGGTCGCCCAACAAGGCGGCCCTACTTTTTTTATTGTAAGTTTTGTAGTTTGATGTCATGATGAGAGTGTTTGTTTCAGTTGTGTTATTTTCCCTTTGCTCTGAGGTGTCGGGGCAAAGCAAGTGCACTGTTTATCAGTATCCGGCAGGGAATTCAGCGGAAAAGAAAATTGTATTGAAGCAATTCAAGGGCCAGGAGGGGCATTTGTTGCGTGAAGAAGTGCGTGGGTTCAATAACTTTCTGGACAACACGAGTACCATGTACTGCCACAGAGAAGATGGTATTTATGAGTACCACTATGATGACGCGCAGCACTACAAGACTGTGATCACGAAACATGACGAGAGGACTGGTAAGCCAATAGATTCAGATAAAGTGTTTTATTACTACGATAGTTTGAATGGGAGGCTGACCAGAGAACTAACGGTTAGGCATTTAAACAGGCGTCCGCCCGGCAAAAAGCCCGGTGGATTCAGGAATGCGTGCGATATAATGTATGATAATTACGGTAGGGTGGTAAGGAAAAGATGTGAAGAATCGTACCAGTTCCTTTCGTATGACTACAGCGGGCGTGTGCTCTCAGATAGCATTGTGTTTACTGATGAAAAGTTCAATATTGTTACACGGTACATCCATGAATCACACTTCTACAAGGCCATCGAGTGGGCAAGTGACAAGCAGCATCCGGTAGTGAAGTGTGTTACACTTGATGAAGCCGGGAAAGTGATCTCAGAAGCAGTATGCGTATTGTCGGGCAACGTAGGTACTATTGGCAGGACGTGTGAAGGCAAATGGCGCGCTGCAATGAATGCAGGCAAAGATCGTATGAAAGAAGAAGAGCGAACAGAGTATCTGTATGATGCGCAAGGGCGGTTGCGAGAAACACACTATTATTTCGGAGGTCGTCATACAACCACTCGTGAATATGTCTACGAAAATGTTGGTGCAGGAGAAAAAATGACGACTAAATAGATCACTTCCAGAATTTCCACCACGACTTCTTGTGGTTTATTTGCGCCCGTGTCATTGGGGCAAAGCCTGAACGCCGGAGGTAGACAAGGAGGCCATCGAAATCGGCGAGTGATGGGTCGTAAACGAATCCTGTTTGGGGGTCGTAGGTAAAATAGCCCGCAATCCTTTTTATGATCTTCGTGTAAGCGTCAACATTCGCGAAAGCCATTACTGCGTCACTTTCGGTGTATCCGAAAGGAACTGAAATGGAAACAATATTGTCGTGGATCACGATATTAGTGCCGATCTCGCCCGGAGGAGTCTGGATCTCGATCTGGTCAAAGTTCTTTCGGGCCTCGTCCACAGAGATATCCCAGAGTTCAGCCAATTCATTAAAATCTACATCCGGGTTTTCGAGTACCGGATTGAACTGTACCAACGCATTAGCTATAGACCGCTTTATATCGGACGGGGTATGTTTGTTTTCGGTAGGATCTTTCGCCTCAACGATCTTCTTCGCTTCGTTCAGGTCAGGATATCCGAGCTCGGACAGGTAACAATGCAGGTAGTAATTACTCATATTCCTTATTGCGAAGTTAAGGTGTTCGCATTTTACATTAAAAATGAGGATTGCAATTACTTATGGTTACCGAGAATCGGCTTTCGGGAAATTGATCGTAAAAAATATTTTCAGTTGTGGTGCGATTTTCGACATAAATTGGTTTTGCAGATGTAATTTTGTTGTCTCTCAGAACCGGATGCAAGAGCAGTCATTTTTCGGAGGATACGGACCTACACAATTTCTTACTCTTGTGTCAGCGGTTATCCTTATGTATGCAAACGACGAGCATATTTGTGGCGCATCTAATACGTTGTACGGTCGAGAGAGTTACCCCCAACAATATTATCGGAACAAAAGCAAACACATAGGCGTTGGTCAGGTACCGGCAAGGCCAGAAGTGTTTGCAAAGAAAAAAGTGCTATATGTCGGCTAACCACAATAAAGTATCGATAGCAGGATTACTGATCGCGCTCGGAATCATCTACGGAGACATCGGTACATCGCCATTATATGTGCTTAATGCCATCATAAAAGACAAGGTAATCTCAGGTGAACTGATCATCGGGGTGTTGTCGCTTATCATCTGGACGTTGACTTTACAGACAACTGTAAAGTATGTGATCCTTACATTGCAAGCAGACAATAAGGGGGAGGGAGGTATTTTCTCATTGTTCGCGTTGGTGAGACGCAGGCGTAAGTGGTTGGTGGTTCCGGCAATGCTTGGTGGCGCGGCTCTTCTTGCGGATGGTATGATCACTCCGGCGATCTCGGTGACGTCAGCTATTGAAGGTCTAAAGCAGGTGCCTGCAATGGCCGATATCACTCAGGATTCGATAGTGTATATAGTTGTAGTGATACTTTCGTTATTGTTCTTCATTCAGCAATTCGGTACCGCATTTATCGGCAGGTTTTTCGGTCCTATCATGTTCTTGTGGTTTGGCATGCTGGCATTATTGGGTATTGTCCATTTCAGCGACGACCTGCAAGTGTTCAAAGCCTTCAATCCGTACTATGGTGTGAAGTTGCTGGTGACCTATCCGAAAGGTTTCTTCATATTGGGAGGTGTGTTTCTTTGCACGACAGGTGCGGAAGCGTTGTACTCAGACCTTGGCCATTGCGGGAAATGGAACATCCGTTATTCGTGGATATTTGTGAAGGCTTGCCTGATAATGAATTATCTTGGGCAGGGGGCATGGCTTATTGCCAATTACAACGGTAAGGTAATCACTCCTGAAATGGTGGAGTCAGGCTTTAACCCTTTCTATGGCGTAATGCCGGATTGGTTTCTATATGCAGGTATCATTATTGCGACGAGTGCAGCGATCATTGCAAGTCAGGCATTGATATCCGGTTCGTTCACACTGATAAGTGAATCTATGCGTTTAAACCTGTGGCCGAAATTCAAGATCAATTATCCAACAGAAGCCAGAGGTCAGCTCTATATCCCGGCAATTAACTGGATATTGTTCGTAGGTTGTATCTGGATAGTGCAGCATTTTGAAAAGTCTTCGAACATGGAAGCGGCTTACGGTTTGGCTATTACGATGTGTATGATAGCGACGTCGATATTGTTTGCTAATTTCCTTGTATTGCGAAGGAAAAATCCCGCATTTATTTACCTGTATCTGGTTATTTACCTAACGATAGAATTAGCGTTTTTGCTTGCTAACATAGAGAAGTTCCCGCACGGGGGATACGTTACGGTGGTGATAGGTGGAGGTCTGTTCTTTGTGATGTACAACTGGTTCAAGGCAAGAAAGATCAAGAACCGATATGTAGAGTTTGTGCGACTGGATAACTACATCTCGAAACTTAATGAGCTTAGTAATGATGAATCTGTACCCAAATATGCCACCCATCTTGTGTACCTGACCAGTGCAGATAATCCGCGCGAGATAGAACACAAGGTTATGTATTCCATTCTGTATAACAAGCCAAAGAGAGCTGATATATATTGGCTTGTGCACGTCGATACGCTAGATGAGCCTTACACATGCGAATACGTTGTGGAGCACATTGTTCCGAACGATATCATACGAGTAGATTTCAGGTTAGGCTTCAGGGTTCAACCCCGCATCAATTTGCTTTTCAAGAAAGTTGTTGAGGATCTGCTTGCAGCCAAAGAGGTAGATCTGAAGAGCAGGTATCGTAGCCTCGAGAACAGCAATATGATAGGTGACTTCTCATTTGTAGTAATGGAGAAGTTCTTGAGTCAGGATAATGAGTTGCCGGCTTGGGAGCAGTTAATGATGAAGCTCCATTTCCTTATAAAACACTACAGTTTGTCTGAGGAGAAAGGCTTTGGCCTTGATACCAGCAACGTGGTGGTGGAGAAATTTCCGCTGGTGGTTGCCCCGGTTTCTAAGTTGAAACTGTGCAGGGTGGAGCGGAGCGGTCGGACGCTTTAAAAATCGTCCAACCGCACGTTCAGTAACTTATGATCTTCCGTTGAGTACTTCCCAGTATTCGGCTGCACGACGTGTATGTGGTATCACAATTGTGCCGCCTACAATATTGGCCACTGCGAAGATCTCATACATTTCGTCGGTAGTTATTCCTTCGTCAAAGCACTTGCCTAAGTGGTATTTGATGCAGTCGTCGCAGCGTAGCACCATGCTTGCGACCAGTCCCAACATTTCTTTGGTGCGCACCGGAAGTGCGCCTTCGGCATAGGTATTTGTGTCGAGATTAAATAGACGGTTAATTACCTTGTTGTTCTTGCCGAGGATCACCTCGTTCATTTTTGCACGGTATTCATTGAATTCCTGAACCTGGTCCATAGTTTCTGTTTTTTTGTTAGTAGGATGCCTGCGAAGGTAGCGATTTTGTGTTCGCCGTGGCTTGGGTTGTGAACCACAGCAATAGCCGCGATATGCGATATTACTTTCTGTTTTGTCCTTCTTGTTTTGCGGCTCTATAATGTCCTGAATTTTGATGAGAAAGACAACTGTATTTGTGATTTTCTGACTGAATTTTATCCACAATTTTTAATGATATCAACACCCAAAACCGCTTTTCATATTAATAAAAATAATTGTATGGTAGTATTGGGGGGCACCTGTTTTTTGCAATTCCGGTTATCCACAGTTTGTGTAAATCATTTTCAAAAACGGTTTTTTTTCCTGTCTACATTTGTTTGGTATCGGTTCGGGAGTGTGATGGCGTTCAGGCTGTGTGATGACGAAATGAAAACGTAACCGAAAGATTTTGGAAAGTGGTGAAAGCGAAGCCCGGTAAGCATCTGAAGGAATTCCCGGGGTTGAAGCGAGGGTTGTGGCAGAGTATTTAATTTATGCGAGTTACGGCACCCCTGACCATGTAGAAGTTATAGCGACAAAAAAATACTGACTATGCAAGATGAGTTACTTTTAAGGGAGAATAAAGACCGTTTCGTTCTGTTGCCCATTAACTACCCTAAGGTGTGGGAAATGTACAAGAAACATGAAGCGAGTTTTTGGACGGCCGAAGAAATAGACCTGGGTGATGATCAGAAGCACTGGGATAACCTGAACGACGGCGAGCGTCACTTTATCTCACATGTACTTGCATTTTTTGCTGCCAGTGATGGTATTGTAAACGAGAATCTGGCGGTGAACTTCATGAGGGAGGTTCAGTTGCCTGAAGCCCGTTGTTTTTATGGATTTCAGATAATGATGGAGAATATCCACTCGGAAACCTATGCGCTGCTTATTGATACGTACATAAAAGACGCAAAGGAAAAGAACAGGCTGTTTCATGCTATTGAAACGGTACCCGGTGTGGGCCGCAAGGCTGAGTGGGCGTTGAGGTGGATAGAGAACGGTTCGTTTGCAGAGCGTCTGGTTGCGTTTGCCGCGGTGGAAGGTATTTTCTTTAGTGGTAGTTTTTGCTCCATTTTCTGGTTGAAGAAGCGTGGGCTGATGCCGGGTCTGACATTCAGTAATGAGTTGATCAGCAGGGATGAGGGACTGCATTGTGAATTTGCTTGTCTTCTCTACAGTATGCTGAAGAACAAACTGTCTGAGCAACAGGTTTATGATATTATCTGCGAGGCTGTTACTATTGAGAAGCAGTTCATTACTGAAGCTATACCAGTGGACCTGATAGGAATGAATGCGAAGTTGATGCAGCAATACATTGAATTTGTTGCTGACCGATGGATAGCGGAGCTTGGATACACCAAGGTATATAATACCAGCAATCCGTTCGACTTCATGGAGATGATATCTCTGCAGGGTAAGACAAATTTCTTTGAGAAACGGGTGGGCGACTACCAAAAAGCCGGTGTAATAGCAGGTAGCGCATCACAGAGCTTTTCGCTTGATGAAGATTTTTAAAAGGGATAATAATACAATCAATACTAATACACACTAACTCACAATAATATTTCTATATGTACGTAATAAAGAGGAACGGGAAACAAGAAAGCGTGAAGTTTGATAAGATAACGGCACGCATCGAGAAATTGTCGTATAGCCTGAACAGGGCGGTGAACGTGATCGACGTTGCGAAGAAAGTGATAGAGGGTATCTATGACGGGGTAACTACCACGGAACTGGATAACTTGGCAGCTGAAACTGCTGCGTCGCTCACCATTAAACATCCGGACTACGCTTTGCTGGCGAGTCGTATTGCCATCAGCAATCTCCATAAGAACACGATTAAGTCGTTCTCTGATACAATGCGTCTGCTGTATAACTACACAGATGAAGCGAATGGCAGGAGGATGCCACTGCTGGCGGATGACGTTGCTGAGATCATTGAAGCAAATGCTGAACTGCTGGACAGTTCTATCATTTATGATCGTGATTTCGGATTTGACTATTTCGGATTCAAGACGCTTGAGAAGTCTTACCTGTTGCGCATCAACGGTAAGATCATGGAGCGTCCGCAGCACATGTACATGCGTGTGGCCATCGGTATCCACAAGCACGATATTAAGAGTGCGATAGAGACTTATAACCTGATGAGCGAGCGTTGGTTCACACATGCTACACCAACATTGTTCAACGCAGGCACACCAAAGCCACAGATGTCTTCATGTTTCCTGTTGACGATGAAGGATGATAGCATTGATGGTATCTACGATACACTGAAGCAAACTGCGAAGATCTCACAGAGCGCAGGTGGTATTGGTTTGGCTATTCATAATGTACGTGCCACGGGCAGCTACATTGGCGGTACTAATGGTACGAGCAATGGTCTGATCCCTATGCTGCGTGTATTCAATGATACCGCAAGGTACGTGGATCAAGGTGGTGGAAAAAGGAAGGGGGCATTCGCTATCTATCTGGAGCCATGGCATGCTGATATTTTCGAGTTTCTTGACATCAGGAAGAATCACGGTAAAGAAGAGCTAAGGGCGCGTGATCTTTTCAACGCATTGTGGATCCCGGACCTGTTCATGAAGCGTGTTGAAGAAAACGGTACATGGAGTCTGTTCTGTCCTAATGAAGCGCCAGGCCTGTCTGAGTGCCACAGTGCTGAGTTTGAAGCTTTGTACGCAAAATATGAAGCTGATGGAAGGGCTAGAAAAACTATTAAAGCACAGGACCTTTGGTTTGCTATTCTTGAGGCTCAGATAGAAACAGGTACACCGTACTTGCTTTATAAAGATGCCGCAAACGCGAAGAGCAACCAGCAGAATCTGGGTACGATCAAGAGCAGTAACCTGTGTACTGAGATCATAGAGTATACAAGCCCCGATGAGGTGGCGGTATGTAACCTTGCTTCTATCGCGTTGCCAAGGTTTGTGCAGGACGGCAAGTTCAACTTCGACAAGTTGTATGAAGTTACGTACCACATAACCTGTAACCTGAACAAGATCATCGATAACAACTACTATCCTGTTGAGGAGGCGCGTAATTCTAACCTTCGCCACCGTCCGATAGGTTTGGGTGTTCAGGGCCTGGCTGACGTGTTTATACTTATGCGTTTGCCATTTGAGAGTGATATGGCGAAACTGCTCAACAAGAACATCT
>JBIKSN010000243.1:0-4858 GCA_044348585.1 Flavipsychrobacter sp. | reverse complement strand
ACCGGCATGCAGCATATCCTCTATCGATGAGTAATACTGCACCCCATCGGGCAGGGTAGCTTTTACAGCATCGTCGACATCGCAAACAGCAACGAGGTGCACGTGTTCATTGTTCATGATCTGCACTGCGTGCCTGCGGCCAATATTGCCATAACCAACTATTGAAAAACGAATCTTCTGCATTGACGGCCAAAAGTATAAAACCTAAACGGAACATACCACGCAAATAGTGTGCCGCAGAATCATATAAGAAAATACAAACACATCAAATCCGTCCGGGCAGCCGCACAACGCTCCCTTCAATGATCACTGTACCTTTATCTGCTAACGTGCGCAGCGCATGTATCACTTCTTCTTTCCGATCGGGGTATGCCGCAACCAATCTTTCTATACCGATCCTACCCTCGTGTTGCATGGTTGCCAGCAATGCATTACTCAGCGCCTCCTTGTTCATAGGCACTGCATTTTTCTTGCGGCATATATCGCAATGGCCGCAACTTTCCTGCGGCGTTTCGCCAAAGTACTCCAGCAGTATCTTCTCGCGGCACACGTCCTTATTCTCCAGAAAACTGATCATGGCATCGGTGCGCGCTTCATGCCGCTTGCGCAGCATGGCTATGTGCCGGGTGTCAATAATGAGGTGCCGTGCATCGACCCGGTAGTGGTGGAACAACAACTGCGGGCCATCGCTGGGCTTATTGTATTCCAGAACACCCATTGCAGCCAGTTTCTCAAGGCAAGCTATCAGCTCATCGCGCCGCATTTTCAACTGCCTCGCTATCGACATCTCTCGCACGGGCGTAGGGAAATGAAATATGCTGTTGTACATCCGCAGCAGACCGACGATAACGTAGTCAAGCGTCGGGTTCATCTGTTTGATGGAGTCGAGCACATACCTGTCGGCGGTGAACATGAGTGTAGCCGGATTATACACCGAATCCGTCAAGGTCCATAGGCCCTGCCGTTCCAGCAACTTGAGTGCGTAGATGACCCTGCCCAACTGAAACCCGAAGCGATGACAGAACTCCGACAGATCGAACGGGAAATAGCGGTCGGGCTGCGCGCTTATAGGCACCTGCAGGTATTCGGCTACCGCTTGATATACCTTGCGCAGATAATCCTCGGGAGGGAACTGAATGTCGGCACTCTCTCTTAAACGGAATATGTCGGTGTTATTAAATAAAGTAAGTGCCGATGAAGTTGCGCCATCGCGGCCCGCCCTGCCAGCCTCCTGATAGTATGCTTCAAGATGCTCAGGCGAATCGTAATGGACCACCGTCCGCACATCAGCCTTGTCTATTCCCATGCCAAATGCCGTAGTCGCCACCATGGTTCCGATCTTGCCGGTCATCCATAACTGCTGCGCCTCCTCCCGTTTTTCTCGGCCCAATCCGGCATGATATACCGCCGCAGGCACACCATTCTGATCGAGATAGGTGCCCACGGCCTCCGTGAGCTTACGACTGCGGCAATAGATAATGCCTGTTCCGTTGCCCACATTCTCCAGCGTATCTGTATTCTTTCGCTCGCTGTAGCGAACTTCGTAGTTGATATTTGGCCGGGAGAAACTCTGCCGGAAAACGGCAGGGTCCTGCATTTTGAGCTGCTCCTGAATGTCGGACTGAACATCAGGCGTGGCTGATGCCGTCAGCGCCAATACAGGTAGGGAAGGAAACAGATCGCGCACCTCGGCTATACGTGTGTAGGCCGGCCTGAAATCGTGCCCCCATTGTGAGATACAGTGCGCTTCATCAACCGCCAGCAACGAGATATCCATATTATCAAGAAAATCTCTGAAACCGCGGGTCTGCAATCGTTCCGGCGATACGTATAGAAGTTTGTAGGCTCCCTCAACCGCATCTGTGAGCAACTCCTGCACCTGATTGTAGCGCATGCCCGAATGAATACAAGCAGCATCTACTCCCATGGCCACCAATCGATCCACCTGATCCTGCATCAACGCAATGAGGGGAGATACCACCACACACATGCCCGGCAACACCAACGCAGGCACCTGATAACACAGCGACTTGCCGCCACCGGTGGGCAAAAGAGCCAGCGTATCTCGGCCATTCAACGCGCTGCCAATGATCTCTCGTTGCAACGGCCGGAAGGCGTCGTATCCCCAGTATTTCTTCAGTATCTCTTCTGGCGTCGGTGCCTGCATTCGTCTTTGCCTAAAGTGCCAAAAATACAACCCATCCGCACCATTTCCTCATATCCCGTGAAAAACAGAACAGGCAGCATTTGCCACCTGTTCTGAAAACTAAAACCCAAAGTCCTTATACCTATGGCAATGTGATGGTCTTCACCACGCCGCTTGGCAACGTCAGCTTGGCCTGATTGTCGCAGCTTGGTGTGTCGCCATAGTTCAGTGAGCGTGTGAGCCCGCTTGGCAATGTATAGGTTATGGTGCCCGATTCTATCCACTTACAATCCAGATGCACCTCTAGCGGTGTAGCTGCTGCAATGTTCACATTAACCACACCTGCGGGCCTTGTGATGGTGCCCGAACCTGTAATGCGGTACACATCATCTGACCAATCGAGCGGTGTTGTTGAACCTGCTACCCAGGTGCGCACCCTCGTCCAGTTGGTGAGAATCGTAGTGCCATCGGCCTTGGTTATCGTACCTGAAACTGTAACATTAAAGTACTTCTGACCGGCGCTATTAGTGCCCATATTGGTCACCGTCTTAGTACCCTCTATCTTGTTATCGTTCTGGTAGTAATTGTCGAAGGTAATGGTCCGGACGCTGCCACTGTCGGCATACTTGCCGGTATAGTTGATGATGATCTTACCCCTTCGGTTGCGACCATCCGCACACAGGCAGTTAGTTGGACCGAAATCAACAGTGATCGTAGAACCCGAGAGAGCTACCGTAGCACAGCCGCTTGTCTTAAACGCGCCTGAACCTCCGTTTGGTGTCACCGATGCTTTGTCGGCGATGCCCTGCACATCGTCATACATTTTTTCAGACAAGTTTTGATCGGTTGCATAACCGGTGTCTTCGGTTACGGTAGTAGAACTATTCTTGTCATCGTTCTTGCGGCAGGCAGTGAACAGACTCAGTGACAACGCAACCGCTGCTGCACCGATATACAAATTGAATTTCATTTTCTGCATGGCTTAAGTTTTTTATGGTTAACTATCTTGTTTACGAATTGTATGACGGCGGGAACAGCGATTGGTTTAAGCACGTCAGAAAAAATTTATCGCCCCCTCATCCCACCTTCTCTGCGCTGCTTCAAACGTTGCAGCAAGATCAACCGGAATTCCCGCTCCGCAACATAAACGTCGGCTACCTGCTTCGGACTGATGACCGATGCAAACCTGTCGTTATACCTACGTTTCAGCGCAATCACGTCCTGCTGATAATCAAGATCAGACTCAAGGTATTGGCGTGCTGCCATTCTGTCCTCTCCTTCTTCACCGGCCTCCAGTTTGTATTTCTTCAGGTACGGTTTGCGAAGTTCCACCATGTCTTTTTCATACTCCCGATAAACAGGAATAAACTTTGCCGATTGTTCCTCTGTGAGTCGCAGCCGGTCGGTAATGTAGGCGACCTTGGCAGCATGAATGCGCTGCACGGGCCGCCCTTGGCGGGCATAGGTGACAGTAGTTGCCAGTAGCAAAACGAGTAAGCAATTCAATATCCGGTTCATAATCGTAAATGTATTTAGTTCAATTCCCATCCCGTTTCGTCAAGGTAGGATTCTATCTCATTCGCATCGACCTTTGCCCTCTGCACATAGGCCTCGGCCTTCCCGGGCATAGCATCGGGCACGACAAGGTAATCTCTTATTTCACGTTCATTCACCCGGGCCAGCAATCTGTCGGGCGTTGTGGTGTTTTGCTGCAGCACCATCCAGGCACCTACGCCCGCCATCAGCAAAACAACCGCGGCAGCTGCCATCCTTAGCCTGCCAAAATGCACTGCACCGCCATTTGTCGTCTTCATTGCCTTTGCGGTAATTGCTTCGGTCAATGTGTCAAAATATCCTGCCGGTGCGGCATAAGGCAGCGCACTTTCCGGCAGGGCAGGCTCGATAGCCACATTCATCACGCGCTCTTCCATAGCAGCAAAATACCCCTCAGGCACAGCATGAGGCATACCCTTGGGCATACCCATCAGCGTGCTCCCCATCTGCTCCAGTTCCGTTTTTACCGCTTCCTTCATATACTTTAGGACAGTTTCTACTGCCCTTGGTTTAATGTTGTTTCAAATATTCTTCCACCTTCTTCACCGCATGGTGATAAGATGCTTTCAATGCCCCCTCGCTTGTGGACAGCACCTCTGCCATGTCGTCATAAGGCATTTCGTCGTAGTACCTCAGGTTAAACACGATCCGCTGCTTCTCGGGCAGTGTGGCAATGGCTTGCTGTAGTTTCCACTCTATCCTTGACGGGTCAAAGTCGCGCTGGGCGGGTATACGCTCTGCAAAGTAGTCTTCGTTGCCCGACATACTGGTTGCCGCAAACCGTTTCTTAACCTCCATCCACGATAGCGTTTCGTTGGTCGCTATCCTGTATAGCCACGTGTACAATGCCGACTCCTCCCTGAACCCCTCCAGATTGCGCCACACCTTGATGAACACGTTCTGCAATATATCGTCAGTGTCTTCGTGGGTCACCACCATGCGCCTGATGTGCCAGTATAACCGCTGCTGGTATTGCCGCACCAGCCGGGTGAACGCACCGGCACGTGTTGCCTCATTTCTGAACAACAGCACCAGTTCCCGGTCACTCACCATTTCATTCGGTTCAGGCATAGGCATCAGGGCATTTGCTTCTTATGACGGTCGCTTCCCCGCAAGGTTTAACCGACCACACAGAAAACGTCTAATAAAAATAATCAT
>JBIKSN010000230.1:0-5269 GCA_044348585.1 Flavipsychrobacter sp. | reverse complement strand
CGGCACTGCCCTCGTTCGCGCTGCAAAAAGCGATCTCTACTACCATTCGCGACTATTCGCTCGACTACTGGACAGGAACGGTTTATACCACCAACCGACGGGTATGGGAGCATGACGAAGAATTCAAAGAATACCTGGTAAAGGTGCGGGCGATGGCGATTGATATGGAAACTGCAACAATCTTCACCACCGGCTTTTTCAATAAAATACCAACGGGGGCATTGTTACTTGTGTCGGATCAGCCTATGACACCTGAAGGGGTAAAGACGGCCGAGAGCGACATAGTGGTCACCAAAGACTATGTGAACAGGCACCTTAATATTGGTATTGATTCGTTGAAACAGATGATCAACAACGGACAAACGGTACGCCACCTGAGATTCTGACAATGCCAAATGTAAAAGACCCGCACGAGGCGGGTCTTTTACATTATCACAAAAAAGTATCCTTACTTAACTATCACGAGGCGTGACTGCAGCTTCTTGCCATCTTTACCTGCAAACAGCAAGGTGTACACACCTGAGGAAAGATCTGTAGTAGCAATCTCGACATGCGCGTCGTTGCAGGCAGCAGCGCGTACTACCCTTCCCATTATGTCTATGATACTTACTGTTCCTGAAACCTGACGCATACCTGCAAACTCAACGTTGACGAGGTTGGAAGCCGGGTTCGGGAAAACATCCATAGAAACCTGCATTTCCTCAAGATCTGTGACAGCAGTTACCGGAGGGATCCCTGTGTAGAAATACTGAGTGAAGCTGCAGCCAAAGTCGTGGCCGTAAGTACCGGAAGTAGTATAGCCGTTCATTGGGAGATTATTGTTGTTTGCCAGTTTTTTCACGAGGCAGTAACCTGATTTAACACCTGCCCACCAATTGAGACCATCGCAACCAAGGTCGTTGATCTCAAAACGGTAACAGCCCGGAGCAAGTGTAACCGTGTCAAGATAAAGCGTGTTACCTGCAAGGTTGGTACGCTGCTTCACTACGGTGTTGCTTGCGTTATAGATCTTCCAGCTCGATTCGCTGAAACCAGCATAGGTAGCTGTGTTGGTCTTAAATTGGATGCGGAATACGCTGTCCCACTTGGGTGAAGGACGGAAACGTGACCTCATGTAGTTGTTGCTGCTGTCGGCATCATCGGCACCATTAACGGTTTTGATACGCACGATGAAGTTACGAGCGGCGGTATCGCCGGCGAGGGTGTGAAGTTCAGCCATATCGGGCAGTACAACGTCGGCCATATCGAGCGGATTCAAAGAACCGGACCAAGTATGTGTCTGCATAGTGCCACCCTCTACACCATATTCAAACGTGAGCAGGTTGACGATACTACCGCCACGGTTCTTCACTGTGATAGTAGGAGTACTGCATATCGGGTTGGCGCGGAAATGGTTCTCGTCGGTGGTAGGAGCGATGATATCTTCTACAGAGGCGTCGCGCATCTTATTGAATGCACCGTGGTAGATCACGTGTGCTTCGGTAGAATAGCTTCCGAGGCCACCGCCATGGCTGATAAACGAATCGAATATAACACGAACGTTGAACGGATCGCCTGCTGATATGCCCGGAAGCTTATGATAGATAGGATCGACGCGAGAACCCGGGCACCAGTTAGCACGATCATATACCCATGTGCCGGACTGTGGGTAAAGGTCATTTACGCCGCAGTTATCGCGCCAGATTGCCTTGGTAGCGATGGGATTGTTGTTGAGTGCAACGGTATAGTTCTTTGAATAGAATTCGCAGCAACCGCTGTCGTCGCTACCGTGGCCGGTAATGTTGAACTTCAGTTCTGCCGACTCGGAACCTGCCGGTGCAGTGAGGTTAACCACCGGAAACTTTGTATTGATGCTGGTGGCTCCACCGTAGCCATAGCTGCCACGGTATATACGGTTTATACCTGTAACCGGCCTGTCGGGCATACCCTCTACAAATGCAAAACGGATGTCGCCGGTGAAACCACCCGAATAACCCGAGTAGTTGATGCGAATTGTAGCAGTACCCTGCAATTTGGAAGCATAGTCTGTTACGTCGTACACATAACGCTGCTTCCATGCCCATGGAGTTCTTGGCGCTCCGGCATTAGCATAGGGCGTGATGAGCCTGCTCAATTCAAGCGAATCGCCACCCGGAGTCATTAGAAAATTCGTCACTGTATAGTCCCAATCGCCGCAATAGGTAGGGCTGCCGGGGCAAACGTACTTACCCAAGGTAAAGATCATGTACACATTGCGGTAGGAACCACCTGTGGGGAACGTAACGGTCTTGTCGTAGTTGCCGTACCATGAGAGGGTGTCCATATTGGCTTGCACCCAAGTGGTGTCACCGGCGGCCGCGTTGGCGCCGTATCCGGCAAAAAGAAAACAGATCAGGTAAAGATACTTTCTCATCAAACGAAAATTAACAATGAGCAACAAAGATAACCAATGACACATCACATTCACTTTTCAGGCTTCTTATTACAATCAATTTACACTCAATTCTCGTAACACAATTCTTCTGCATTCAACTATATTATCGTATAAGATGTTAAACAGGCCATTTAGAACGTATTTACAAGTACCTTTGCACACTCAAAATAGAAATTTATATTATGCCTGGTTTTACGGTAGCAATTGTGGGAAGGCCGAATGTTGGAAAATCAACACTCTTTAATCGATTGTTGGAACAACGCAAAGCAATTGTGGATGACCAGAGCGGAGTGACCCGCGACCGCCAGTATGGCATAGCCGACTGGAACGGGAAAGTATTTAACGTAATTGATACGGGAGGATTCGTCTCCCGTTCCGAGGACGTATTTGAGCGCGAGATCCGTAAGCAGGTACATATAGCTGTTGACGAGGCGGACCTGATCTTGTTTGTATGCGATGCGGTTACAGGCATTACAACTCAGGATGAGGACATGGCCGACGTGCTGCGCCGCTCGACAAAGCCGGTGCTGCTGGTGGTGAATAAGGTGGATAATGGAGAAAGGTTACTACAGGCTTCCGAATTCTACTCGCTTGGCTTCGAAAAGACATTCTTCCTTTCTTCTATATCCGGAAGCGGATCGGGAGAGGTACTGGATGAAGTGGCCAGTTGTATCCCAGAGGATTCTGATCCGGTTGCGACTGATAAAGAAGGTAATCCGCTGGCAAAGTTTGCGATCATAGGCCAACCGAATGCCGGTAAATCGACCTTGCTGAATGCACTGGTCAATCAGGAAAGGACAATCGTATCGGACATTGCCGGTACGACCCGTGACACGATACATACCCACTACAAACTATTTGGAAAAGAATTTATACTGATAGATACCGCGGGAATACGCAAGAAAAAGAATGTTCACGAAGATCTGGAGTTCTATTCGGTGATCCGTGCCATTAAGGCAATGGACGAATCGGACGTGTGTATGCTGCTGATAGACGCAAAAAACGGTCTTACAGCTCAGGACGTGAGCATTTTCAGTCTGGCAACCCGTAAGGGGAAGGGAGTAGTATTGCTGGTGAACAAGTGGGACCTGATAGAGAAAGAGACCAACACTGCACGCGACTTTGAAAAGGAAATAAAAAAGAAGCTGGAGCCGTTCACGGATGTCCCTGTGATCTTCATTTCTGCATCAGAAAAGACCCGCATTTTCCAGGGTATGGAGAAAGCCCTTGAAGTGTATGAGAATCGCTCGAAGCGCGTGCCTACATCGGAACTGAACGACGTGATGCTGAAAGAGATAGAGCGCTTCCCGCCACCGATGGCACGCGGGTATGCTGTGAAGATCAAGTTTGTGCAGCAGGTGCCTACGGCCGTACCATCGTTCGCATTCTACTCCAACCACCCGGACGCTGTAAAAGAATCTTATCGCAACTTCCTTGAGAACAAGCTGCGCAGCCACTTCGATTTCAGCGGCGTACCGGTACGCATATTCATCAGGAAAAAGTAATCATACAGGACATTCAATTAGTATATCTGAATGAAGACAAGAACTCTCAAGGCCGATAAGGTCAATATCATAACACTGGGCTGCTCTAAGAACATGGTGGACAGCGAGGCTCTTGGCGGTCAGTTGCTGGCCAATGGTATTGACGTGACGCATGAAAACCGCAAACCCGACCACAACATTGTGGTAGTGAACACCTGCGGTTTTATAGATAAGGCGAAGGAAGAGAGTGTAAACACCATTCTGCAACAAGTGGAACTGAAACGCCGCGGCAAGCTGGACAAAGTATTTGTGACAGGGTGCCTGAGCGAACGCTACCGCGAGAATCTGCTGGATGAGATACCGGAGGTAGATGCGTGGTTCGGCACCATGGAACTGCCGCTGATACTGAAACAATTTAATGCCGATTATAAAGCTGAACTGGTTGGTGAGCGCCTATTGGCCACACCGAAACACTATGCTTACCTGAAGATATCTGAAGGCTGTAACAGAACTTGTTCGTTCTGTGCCATACCGCTTATGCGCGGCGGACATGTGTCCAAGACAATTGAAGAGGTAGTAGCAGAAGCCAAACGTCTGGTGAGCATGGGCGTTAAGGAGATCATGCTGATAGCACAGGAGCTTACCTACTATGGCCTGGACATCTACAAAAAGCGTGCCCTGCCCGACCTGCTGAAATACCTTTCGGACATTGAAGGATTGCACTGGATCAGGTTGCATTATGCCTATCCGTCAAAGTTCCCGATGGAAATATTGGATGTGATGCGCGAGCGTGAAAACATCTGTAATTATCTGGATATGCCATTGCAGCACATCTCAGACAATATGCTGAAGGCGATGAAACGCCAGATCACCCGTGCTGAGATAACAGATCTGGTAGCCGGTATCCGCGACAGGGTGCCGGGTATCTGTATCCGCACAACACTTATTGCAGGCTTCCCGGGTGAAACGCGCGATGATGTAGAAGACCTGAAGCAGTTCCTTGTGGACACCCGCCTGGACCGTGTCGGTATCTTCACCTATTCTCATGAAGAGAACACCAGTGCCTTTGAGCTTGCCGATACGTTATCGAGCGAGGAAAAAGAAGCAAGGGCTCAGGAGATCATGGAGGTGCAGCAAGAGATCTCGTATGAGATCAATCAGGAAAAAGTTGGCAAGACCTTTAAAGTGATCGT
The DNA here is from genome assembly GCA_044348585.1 of Flavipsychrobacter sp. Lineage (GTDB taxonomy): Bacteria > Bacteroidota > Bacteroidia > Chitinophagales > Chitinophagaceae > Nemorincola. The sequence goes on along the minus strand of JBIKSN010000230.1, from coordinate 179 downwards.
AGATAAAAAAGAGGCCGGCCGTTATTTGGCACGCACCGAGTTTGATAGTGTAGAGGTTGATAACGAGGTGGTGATAACGAGCAAGAAGGCTTTACCGATAGGTGACTTTGTGAACGTGAAGATCACGAAGGCGTTTGATTACGATCTGGAAGGAGAAGTGATAGCCTGATAATCAGCAG
>JBIKSN010000229.1:0-5295 GCA_044348585.1 Flavipsychrobacter sp. | reverse complement strand
CCTATCAGGGCTACCGCACCACTATACCTACCACTATTGCAGCGCTGGACCGTGTAAGGAAAACAACCGGACTTCGCGGGCGCTGGGAAGTAGCATCAACCGATCCACTCATCATTTGCGATGTCGCGCACAATCCTGCTGGCCTGCAGGAAGTGCTGGGGCAATTCAACCAAGTGCAGTCGACCGCCACCAAACACATTATCCTCGGCTTCGTTTCAGACAAAGATGTTGACGCAGCACTCACGCTTTTCCCGAAAGACGTGACCTACTATTTCACCAACGCACGGATACCGCGTGCCATGCCGGCTGATGTACTGACACAACATGGTGCTGCTGCGGGGCTCAAAGGCACTACCCACGCAGATGTGAGCGCTGCACTGGAAGCAGCCCGCCATAACATGAAAGAAAATGACGCTCTGCTCATCACAGGCAGTTTCTTCATTGTGGGAGAAGCGTTGGAAGCCTTAGAAAAGAAATAAAGAAATATAAACAGCAGGTATTACTAACGGCTATTATTCTCTACCGCAAGTACCGTACGCAATTGCAGGTCATGTGCAGCACGCATGATGGCTACGATATTGTCGGCAGTTGCCTGTTTATCAGCATTGATCACAACCGTAGGCTCAGCATCCTGAGACTTGGCTATCGCCGCCGAGATCGAAGACTTCAAAGAATCGACCGCAACCATGGTTGTACCAACAAAGAACTCCTGCTTATCATTTACCGACACCACCACTGTTTGTTTCGCCTTGGTATCGCTTTTTGCCTTCGGGATACTCAACTTCACAACATTGGGATTGGCCAGCGTGGATATGATCAGGAAGAACAGCAACAGAATGAACAATATGTCATTCAGTGCCGATGAATGTCCCTGCGGATCGTGTGCCTGCCGTCTTCTGATGTTCATCTTCCGTAGTTAAGATTGAATTACTGGAGTGTATCTAAAAACTCAGCCGATGCCGACTCGATCTTGTTTACAGTCTTATTGATCTGCGCGTTCAGGTAAGCATATCCCACATAGGAAAGCAGGCCAATGATAAGCCCCACGGCCGATGTAACCATCTTGGTGTAGATACCACCCGCAATCGTCTCGAGCGAGAATCCCTGATGCTGTACATTGAAGAACAATATGATCATGCCGGCAATTGTACCCAGGAAACCGAAAATAGGCGCGATACCCGATATGGTTGAAAGTATCGAAACGTTCTTTTCCAGCTGGTATACTTCCAAACGGCCGGCACTCTCCATTGACTTTTCAATATAGTCTATCGGTTTGCCGATCCTGCTGATGCCCTTTTCTATTACGCGTGCCACAGGTGTGTTGCTTCCTTTGCAAGCAGCCACCGCAGCTGCAGTGTTTCCGGTAGCAATAGATTGCTGCACCCTTACTACCAACGCAGGATCAACAGAACCCGCCTTCCTGATGGTCATCAGACGCTCCACAAAGACGTATACCATGATTATAGAGCACAGAAGCAACGGTATCATCAGTGCACCGCCCTCCTGCAACAGATTAAATAATGATATCTTATCTGTCGAAGCAACCGTTGCTGCATCAGCAACAGTTTTCACTGCAGTATCGACCTGAAGAAAGAAAACAGATAGTAAAGTCATGCGCTTTTATTGTTCAAGACAAATGTAACTAAAATTGACAAACACGGCAGTTCGCCCATGCTTTTGTGGTTTTTTTAACCATTTCAGACCCCAACCGGTTGAACACCATCAAAAAAGCGCATAAAAACCAACTAAACGCTCAGCACCCTTATCATCTCGAGCAGGTCATCGCTGATGGGGGTATTCCCCTTCACCACTCCGGCAAAAGGGGTGTGCACCACCTTATCATTCACAACTCCCAGCATCACCTGTGTGTTGCCGCTTCGCAGTGCATTTACCGCGGCGTGCCCCAGCCTGCTGGCCAGTATCCTGTCTGCACACGTGGGTGACCCACCCCGCTGAATATGCCCCAGCACACAACTTCTCACGTCCAACCTCGGAAACCGCTGTGCCACCCGTTCGTGCACCTCCTTCGCACCCCCAAAGTCATCACCCTCGGCCACCACGATAATGTGCACAGCTTTTTTGCGTCTCTCATCGGCATCTATCCGGTTCAGTACCTCTTCAATATCGGTCTTGGTCTCTGGTATCAGAATATCCTCTGCACCGCAGGCAATACCACTGTGCAAAGCAATATACCCCGCATCTCGACCCATCAGCTCCACTATAAACAGCCTGTCATGGGCCTCAGCCGTATCACGTATTTTATCTATCGCCTCAACGGCTGTGTTTACCGCGGTATCGAAACCAATAGTAAAATCCGTTCCTGCAAGGTCTTTATCGATCGTCCCCGGCAAGCCCACTGCAGGAATAGTATGGCGCTCAAAGAAATTCACCGCCCCCCTGAATGTCCCGTCTCCACCTATCAGCACCAGTCCTTCTATCCCGTGTACCTTTAACTGCTCATACGCCTTATCCATCCCATCATTCGTCATAAACTCCTTGCTTCTGGCCGTCTTCAGAATGGTGCCGCCACGCTGAATAATATTCGACACATCGGTAGTTTGCATCCGCACAATATCGCCTTCTATCATTCCCTGATACCCACGCCTGATGCCAAACACCTCCATCCCGTGATATATCCCCGTCCGCACTACTGCCCTGATGGCGGCATTCATACCGGGGCTATCCCCGCCGGATGTCATTATCCCGATTTTACCTATCTCTTTTGCCATGACTACAAGTTACGCCCATTACTCTCTCCCCGCAAACCGAAAACTTAAAAAATTGTTATCTCAGATGCAGTTTTTGTCATTTTCGCAAATGCAAGTATCTTTGCACATGGCAATAAAATCTAAGTTCTACGGCGAAGGCCTCACGTTCGATGACGTCCTCCTCATGCCGGCTTACTCTGAAGTACTACCACGCGAAGTAAGTATAGTTACCAACCTCACAAAAGATATACGCATTAACATACCTATGGTCTCTGCGGCCATGGATACTGTTACGGAAGCTCCGCTGGCCATTGCACTCTCGCGCGAGGGCGGTATAGGCATACTTCACAAGAACATGAGTATCGACCGCCAGGCCGATCAGGTTCGCAAGGTGAAACGCTCGGAGAACGGTCTCATTCTGGACCCCATAACACTCTCACCTGACGCAACTGTAGCCGATGCACTTAAGATCATGAAGGAGAACCGCATTGGTGGTATTCCGATAGTGGACAAGAACTCACTTTTGGTGGGTATGCTCACCAACCGCGATCTCCGCTTCGAAAAGAACAATAAAAAGAAGGTGAGCGAGGTAATGACAAAGGAACGCCTTGTTACTGCACCGATCGGCACCGACATGGTGAAAGCTGAGCGCATACTGGAACAATACAAGATTGAAAAACTGCCTATAGTTGACAAAAAAGGAAAACTGATGGGACTCATCACTTTCCGTGATACTATACAGCTGAAAAGCCACCCCAACGCTGCAAAAGACGGCATGGGCCGCCTGGTAGCAGGTGCAGCCATCGGCATCACTGCCGACATCCTCGACAGGGTTGAGGCACTCAGGCACGCCGGCGTAGACGTGATCACACTCGATAGCGCACACGGTCATTCTAAAGGCGTGATAGAAGCGGTGAAGAACGTGAAGAAACATTTTAAAACACTCCCGATCATAGCCGGCAACGTAGCTACCGCAGCAGGAGCCAAAGCACTAGCCGCGGCAGGCGCCGATGCAGTGAAAGTAGGTGTTGGACCAGGTTCTATTTGTACCACCCGCGTAGTGACAGGTGCCGGTGCGCCACAGCTCACTGCCATCATGGAAGCTGCTAATGCACTAAAGAAGACCGGCATACCGGTTATTGCCGACGGCGGTATCCGTTACACCGGCGACATGGTAAAAGCCATCGCTGCGGGCGCGTCCTGCGTTATGGCAGGTTCTATTTTCGCGGGCACCGAAGAAAGTCCGGGCGAGACTATCATTTACGAAGGACGTAAGTTCAAATCATACCGAGGCATGGGTTCTGTAGAGGCTATGCAGGAGGGCTCTAAAGACCGCTATTTCCAGGACATGGAAGCAGATATCAAGAAACTGGTGCCGGAAGGCATTGTGGGCCGTGTCCCCTACAAAGGTCAGCTCAATGAAGTAGTACAGCAGTTCGTAGGTGGCCTCCGCGCAGGTATGGGCTATTGCGGTGCCAAAGACATAACAACCCTTCAGAACAACTCTCAGTTCGTACGCATCACTCCGGCCAGCATGGCAGAAAGCCATCCGCACGATGTAGTGATCACGAAGGAGGCGCCAAACTACAGCCGCTAATTTTGCATATCATATTTGCCAGAGCGCACCGGTATCGCCGGTGCGCTTTTCTTTTGCCCGCCTGCCGTACCTATTGACATAATGCTTGTTTTTTGTACATTTAATAACATATCTCCCCAAAAAATGAGCTTTTCTCGAAGAAATTTTCTCCGTTCAGCGTCTGTGCTTGCCGCGCTGTCGATTGCAGAAATGCAATCACTTGCCGCCTCTGCCCAAATAAATGCTTCTGGCAAAGATGTGCGTCAGGATGACGAAGAATTTTGGAAAAATGTGCGGCTCATGTTCCCGCTTTCAAAAGACCTGACCTATCTCAACAATGGCACTTTCGGTCCATCGCCCTACCCTGTTATTGAAGCAGTGAAGACAGGGATGATGGAAAGCGACATGAACGGTCAATACGGAAGCTGGGAAAACACAGTTGCAAAAGTGGCCAAGTTTGTTGGAGCAAACGATAACGAGATCGCACTGACACACAATGTCACAGAGGGCATCAACATAGGCTGTTGGGGATTGCCTTTGCAGAAGGGAGATGAAGTGATCATCACCACACACGAACACATGGGCAATGCGATGCCATGGATGAACAGGCAAAAGGTACACGGCATTGTTGTAAAAACATACACACCTGCGTCAACCGCTGATGAAACATTAAACCGCATCAACAATCTTATCACCAAAAAGACCCGCGCCATCGCCACGCCACATATTCCGTGCACTCAAGGTCAGGTACTACCTGCAAAGGAGATATGCACGCTGGCGCGCGACAAGGGTATATTCTCTGTCATCGACGGGGCACATGGACCCGGCATGATACCGCTTGATCTGCACGACATGGGCTGCGACACGTATGCATCCTGCTCACACAAGTGGATGCTGGGCCCCAAGGGCACCGGCTTCCTGTATGTACGTAAGGATTTTCAGAATACCCTTCAGGCCTATACCATAGGTGCCGGTGGCGACAATGGAAAATGGGACCTGCTCTCGAAACCA
>JBIKSN010000228.1:0-5299 GCA_044348585.1 Flavipsychrobacter sp. | reverse complement strand
GCCATACTGCACGTCATTGCTATTGTGGGCATGGCTACAGCCCTCATTGCTGCTACAATCGCTATCTGCCAGTACGACATTAAGAAAGTACTTGCCTATTCCACTGTCAGCCAGCTGGGCTTCATGTTCCTGGCGCTGGGAGTAGGTGCCTATACGACTGCCGTGTTCCACGTTATGACACACGCCTTCTTCAAAGCTTTGTTGTTCCTGGGTTCGGGTAGTGTCATCCACGCTATGGGCGGCGAGCAGGACATCCGCAAAATGGGTGGCCTCGGCAAGCACATGCGCATCACACAGGCTACTTTCTTCATTGGCTGTCTGGCCATCTCGGGCATTCCGGGTCTTTCAGGCTTCTTCTCTAAAGACGAGATCCTGGCCAATGTGTTCGCACACAGCCCTGTACTTTACGTATTCGGCATTCTGGCGGCTATGATGACCGCTTTCTACATGTTCCGTCTGTATGTACTTACGTTCAACGGCAAATTCCGCGGCACCGAAGAGCAGCACCATCACCTGCACGAGAGCCCTGCGGCTATGACATTGCCGTTGGTGATACTGGCCATCCTCTCTATCGTAGGTGGTTATGTAGGTCTGCCTGCTGTTATCAGCGAGCACAATGCACTGGCTGCTTACCTCAGCCCTGTTGTACAGAACTTCGGCACACACCACCTGTCTCACGGCACCGAGTGGGGCCTCATGGGGTTGTCTGTTGCTGTTTCGGTGGCTATGATCTTAGTGGCTTATGGTGTTTATCGTAAACCAAACTTTACAGAGAATACCGGCATTGCCAAAATACTGGAGAATAAATGGTATGTGGACGAGATCTATGATGCCATTGTGGTGAAACCGATGAAAGCGCTTTCTGACCTGCTCGACAAGTTCGTTGAGCGCCAGGGTATAGACGGTGTTGTGAACGGAGTGGGCAAGACAGTACGCTGGGGTGGCGACCGCCTCCGCCTGCTGCAGTCGGGCCAGGTAGGATTTTACATATTCATTATGGTGCTCGGCATCGTTTCGCTGTTCGCCATTAGTTTCTTTATAGTTAAATAGTTTGTTTGAAACCGCGGGAAGCTCCGGCAACCTGCTCAGTATAACATTGCAATAGGATTATGATTCTGATATTACTAGTTCTCATTCCGCTGCTGTCCGGCATCCTGTCTTTTGTAGTCAGGGGCGAAGGGGCAAAAACCCTTGCCGTCATCAGCTCTATGATCACGCTTGCGGTCTCCGCCTATGTAAGTGGCAACTCCTACACCCAGGGGCTCGACTTCTCCTGCGATTGGATCCCCATGCTCGGCACCAAGTTCACCCTTGTGGCCGATGGTATGAGCTCCATGCTCTGCCTCCTCACAGGTATCGTTACCATGGTGGTCATGCTCACACAGGCCAATAAAGATGTGGAGCGCCCCGGAGCCTTCTATGGCCACATGTTGCTGTCGCAGGCAGGCCTTATGGGCGTGTTCCTCGCTGCCGATGCCCTGGTGTTCTATGTCTTCTGGGAACTGGCACTTATCCCTGTTTACTTCCTCTGCTCAAGCTGGGGTGGCGAAAAACGCATTCCTGTTACGTTCAAGTTCTTTGTGTACACCTTCGTAGGTAGCCTCATGCTGCTGGCGGGTCTCATTTACCTGTCGCTGCAAACTCCCGGCACTGTCAGCTATGCCTGGGCCGATATTACCCGCGCCGGCGCTTCACTGGCTCCCGGTCAGCAACAGTGGTTGTTCTGGCTCATCTTCATCGCCTTCGCTATCAAGATGCCTATTTTCCCCTTCCATACCTGGCAGCCCGATGCGTATGAGCAGTCTCCTACTCCGGTCACTATCATCCTCAGCGCGCTGATGGTAAAAATGGGTCTGTTTGCCGTGCTGCGTTGGTTGCTGCCTGTAGTGCCCGATGGTGTCGCATACTGGTCGCAAACAGTGGTTATCCTTTCTGTGATAGGTATTGTGTACGCTTCACTCATTGCTATCGTTCAGACCGATATCAAACGCCTGGTTGCTTACTCATCTATCGCCCACATGGGTCTTATGAGTGCCGTAGCCTTTATGGGCAACGGGGTGGGCATGCATGGTATCATGGTGCAGATGTTCAACCACGGCATCAACATCACCGGCATGTGGCTTATTGTAAGCATGATAGAGAACCGCTGGGGCACCCGCGACATGAATAGCCTGGGTGGTATGGCCACAGCCGCACCGCGCATGGCCATTGCACTCGTTATCATTTCATTTGCCAACATCGCCCTGCCGCTTACCAACGGCTTCGTGGGTGAGTTCATGCTGTTCAACGGCCTGTTCATCGGCGACGGCAGCGTGGCGCACATCACCACAATGGTATTCGCAGGCCTGGGTGTTATCCTCGGCGCTGTTTATACCCTCAATATGGTGCAGAAAGTTGCTTTCGGCAACGTAGCGCCTATGACCATCAATAAAGATCTCAGTGTCAACGAATACGCGGGCATTGCTATCATAATCACTATCATATTGTTCCTCGGTGTGTATCCGAAGCCTTTGCTCGATCTCACTGCCGGTATGATAGCGACCGCTCCGTAATAAGAGCAAAACAGATTTTGAAAAGTTAACCGGACACAGCAGCCGCCCGACACCGGGGCAACAAACACGGTGAAATGCGACTGGTCCATTGAATATATTTGAATTAGCGACATGAAGGCTATAATTGCTACAACTGTTTTTGGTATCATAATGATGTTCTCCGGCATTCTGGTGAACAACAAGAAAAGCGTTGCCGCTATTGCCGCCGTGCTTTTTGCCGCATTGCTCGGTGTCAACATCTGGGACCTCGCTTCCACTTCGGCATCGGCTACCGACAATCTTTTCTTCAACAAGATGCTGCGCATAGAGCATTATTCGGTCTGGTTCAATACCGTAATGACCGGTTGTGCCCTGCTCTATGTCCTGCTCATGAGCAAGGAGATACAGCGTGTCGGTTCGCATGTGGCCGAATACTTTGCACTCATGTTCTTCATTCTGTGTGGTCTTTATCTGCTTTCTACCTATAATAACCTGCTCATGATGTTCATCGGTATCGAGATCCTCTCCATACCACAATACATACTTGCCGGCAGCGACAAACGTAACCTCAAAAGCAGCGAGGCCGCCCTCAAATACTTCCTCATGGGTTCGTTCTCTACAGGCATTCAGCTCATGGGTATTACCTTGCTCTATGGTGCCGCCCGCAGCTTCAACCTTACCGAGGTAGCCGCCGTTATGCAGACAAACGCCCTCAACCCGCTGGCACTGGCCGGTATCATGTTCCTCATGATCGCGTTTGCGTTCAAGGTATCAGCCGCGCCACTCCACATGTGGACCCCGGACGTATACGATGGTGCGCCCACTCCGTTCACCGCCTTCATGTCCACCATTGTTAAGGCAGGTGCATTCTTCGCGTTCCTCCGTTTGTTCCAGGTATCATTCAATACCATTTCCGAGCATTGGACACTGGTACTCGCCATCATCACCGCTGCTACCCTGCTCGTGGGCAACGTCACAGCTGTTTTCCAGCAGAGTGTCAAGCGCATGCTGTCCTATTCGTCTATAGCACAGGCAGGCTTTATGCTGTTTGCCGTGCTGGCAGTAAACAAATTTGCATGGCAGGGCATCATCATTTACGCCATGGCCTACAGCGTAGCCACCATCGGCATCTTCTCAGTACTCGTAAAACTCAAAGACTTCACCTACGATGGCTTTAACGGTCTTGCCAAAAGCGAACCACTGCTGGCATTTACAGCATCTATATTCCTGTTCTCATTGGCAGGCATACCGCTCACCGGTGGTTTTATGGCCAAGTACTACGTATTGCTCGCAGTAGTGCAGCAGGGAAACCTCCTGTGGTTGGTCATCTTTGCATTGCTCATGGCCGCCATCAGCATCTACTACTACTTCAGGGTCATCATAGCTATGTACTTCAAGCCAGGCACCCCCGAGATGGCATCACCTGTCACCTCCGGCGACCGCATCCTGCTCATCATCACCTGCATCCTCGTCATCCTGCTCGGCGTAGCTCCGCAGCTCTTCCTGAACAATATTTAAAGATCTTATTCCACATAGAAAAAGCCTCACCGTTTGGTGGGGCTTTTTTGTGTCCGTTATATCCTGACGTGGCCTTTATTAGCGTAGAAGCTCTGATCGTGTAGTCTCCTTATTAGAGGGTGTCTTGTGTGCTAATATACTATTTGCCTACTTAAATCGCGTTTCGTTGTGTCTTTTCAAGAATTCCCTATCAGGCAAAAACTTGCTAGGTAATTTTATCTCAATTCCCTCAAGGTCAAGAAAATTCTGTCGGACGCTGGTTGGTGGCGACTTCACCTTCAACCGGTCCGAGACTATCATCTTGTAGGTATCAGCATCAATTGTTATCAAGCCAGCATCAAATGCCTTGTCATGAAGTGCATTAAGCGCTAATCCATTCATCGGATTCAATCTATTACTTTCATCAACACTCCATGGTACAATGTGGCTTGCAACAAGTAATTCGGGGTTTTCGATACCTGTTATGCAACACTGAAAATTATAGGTAGCTAAAACGATCTTTCTAAATATATTTTGGTTTAACCGCGTGTTTACAAGCCGCATTCTATTCTGCCCTTCTTTTATTTTTTCTGGTATGTCGATCTCGTTTAGGTCCTCAATAGATGTATTCTTTATTTCCGCAAGCAACTGTTCGCTGGCTATTATCGCGGCATCCCAATTATTGTAAAACTCGTCCCAAACTTGCTTATCGAGTTTGCCTGCATTAGTCAATCCCTTGATTCCTCTAGCCTGTAAAGTGGGGTCAAAACTCGCGAAGTTTCCCAGTTTACGTGCAACAGCACCTGGCTTTCTACCTATCAAATTTGCAAGCTCAATGATCTGCGGATTGCGTCTGTGCATTTTGCCAAAAGGCATCTTACAATATAAATTGATTGCAAGGATCAGTTGTTCACGAGTCCACAGTGTTTGGCCTTCTTTCATACGATCAAGTTATAGATTTTCATTCATCTATAACAGTAAACACTAAGAAACAAGTCGAACATTTATGGATCTGTAAAATGGTGCTATTAGTGACCATTTCCTCAAAAAACGTTCTTGAACCACAATAGGGACACGTTACGGGTTGGTCTCCTACTAAAAAGATGTCTTCGGGCAACATAGTCAAAAATACTCAGTCGGATATTCATTCAATTTGCATTTACGTCACGTGATACCAATACCCCGCACCCTCCAAATTTGTGAATATCTTCCTCTGCCACTGCGCAACCGTGGCACGCGCTTTGTGCGCATAGGTGGCTACCCGGTGGCAG
>JBIKSN010000226.1:0-5311 GCA_044348585.1 Flavipsychrobacter sp. | reverse complement strand
CCTTAGTGTCTGGCGCAACAGTTCCATAACCTGCTCACGGGTGGCGTCTACCACCTGGTCGATATCCTTATTTTCTATATCAGCAAAATTCTCTTGTATGATGTGACTACCCATGTTGCTGGTCATGATGAGGATGGTGTTCTTGAAGTTGACCACCCTACCCTTGTTGTCGGTGAGGCGACCGTCATCCAGGACCTGTAACAACACGTTTGAAACATCTGGGTGCGCTTTCTCGATCTCATCGAGCAGGATAACGCTGTATGGTTTGCGGCGTACTGCCTCGGTGAGCTGACCACCCTCATCGTACCCTACATATCCCGGAGGAGCACCAACCAACCTACTGACGCTGTGCTTCTCCTGATATTCACTCATGTCGATACGCGTCATCATGCTATCATCGTCGAAGAGCACTTCGGCAAGCGCCTTGGCCAATTCTGTTTTACCCACCCCGGTTGTACCGAGGAAGATGAACGAGCCGATAGGTTTGCGGGGATCCTGGAGGCCAGCCCTTCCGCGCCTGATGGCATCTGAAACGGCTGTAATGGCTTCTTCCTGACCAACGACACGCTTGTGCAATTCATCTTCAAGATGCAGGAGTTTTTCACGCTCGCTCTGCATCATCCGCTGGAGCGGAATCCCAGTGGCCTTTGCTACATTCTCTGCTATATCCTCCGCGTCTACTTCTTCTTTAAGCAGGCGCTTGTGCTGGCTGCTCATTTCGTTGAGCTCTTTGGAAAGCTTGTCTATGATAGACTCCTGCTCCTGGACCTTGCCATACCTGATCTCGGCTACACGGCCATAGTTGCCCTCGCGCTCGGCCTGTTCGGCTTCAAGTTTCAACTGCTCAATAGTATTTTTTGCTTTGTTGATGGTATCAACAATGTGCTTTTCTTCTGACCATTTTGCTTTGAGTGTATCGCGTTCCACCGTGAGTGTGCTTATCTCTAACCCCAGTTCCCTGAGCTTATCGGCATCATTCTCGCGTTTGATGGCTTCGCGTTCAATCTCGAGCTGGCGGATACGACGTTCCAGTTCGTCGAGCTCCTCTGGCATTGAGTTCAATTCCAGCTTCAGCTTGGCCGCGCTTTCGTCTATGAGGTCAATAGCCTTGTCGGGTAGGAAACGGTCGGTTATATATCGGTTAGACAATTCGACAGCAGCAATGATGGCTTCGTCTTTGATACGCACCTGATGGTGATTCTCGTACCTGTCTTTGAGACCGCGGAGGATAGAGATAGCATCTTCAGGTGTGGGTTCATCCACGAACACCTTCTGGAATCGGCGTTCGAGTGCTTTGTCCTTCTCGAAGTATTTCTGGAACTCATTGAGCGTGGTAGCACCTATTGCCCTGAGTTCGCCACGAGCGAGTGCCGGCTTCAGGATGTTTGCTGCGTCCATGGCACCTTCCATGGCACCGGCACCTATGAGCGTGTGGATCTCGTCGATGAACAGAATGACTGCGCCATCGCTTTCGGTAACCTCTTTGATCACCGCTTTTAGTCGCTCTTCAAATTCACCACGGTATTTGGCACCTGCCATAAGCGCACCCATATCCAGCGCATATATGATCTTTGACTTCAGGTTATCGGGCACATCACCATTGATGATGCGGTGCGCCAGACCTTCTACGATAGCTGTTTTACCTACACCGGGCTCACCTACTAATATAGGGTTGTTCTTAGAACGGCGAGAGAGTATATGCAGTGTCCTACGGATCTCCTCATCGCGACCGATAACGGGGTCGAGTTTGCCGCTGCGGGCAAGGTCGTTGAGGTTCTTGGCATAACGCTGCAGCGAATTGTATTGCTGATCGGAGGTCTGTGAGTTGACTGTGCTACCCTTCCTTAATTCTTTGATAGCGGCTATGAGGCCCTTTTCGGTGAGGCCCGCGTCTTTGAGCAGTTTTGCTACATCGTCGCTCAACTGAAGCAATGCAAGCAAAATATGTTCCTGAGTGACGAACTCATCTCCAAACGACTTGAGGGCAGCGCCAGTGCGGAGGAGCACATTGTTGGCATCGCGACTAAGCGACTGTGCAGGTTCTCCGCCCTGAATGGTGGGTAGCTTTTTCAACAACTCTGCAACCTTGGCGTCCAGATGGGCGAGGTTGACGTTGTTTTTCTTGAGCAGATACTGAACGGGGCCGTCGGCATCGTCCAGCAACGCCTTCATAAAGTGGGTTGTTTCGATAGTGGGGTTCTGATTGTTGAAGGCGAGTTGCTGTGCCTGCTGCACAATTTCCTGCGCCTTGATAGTGAAGTTGTTCATGTTCATATAAAACAGTCGTTTCCTTAGTACCATAAAAAGCGTTCCAAAGGCAAAAAATCTGAAAATATGTCATATAAATTCTATTTCGGTAGACAGTATGTCCTGAAATGAGATGAAGGGATAACAAAATGGCAGAAGACGAAAGGATTGGTAGCGAGGAAGAGCGCGCTGATATGAATATATATATCGTCAAAATCCACGCATTTTTCATTTACTTTTGTTGCATGCGCTTTTTCACAGCATTGGCGGCAAGTTTGTCGCTATTTTCCTATACGTGCATCGCTCAGCAGAAGAGTCCGGACAGTGGGTGGCCATTGCAGCGCTGCATACAATATGCGGTGGCGCATAACATTGCCATCAGGCAGGATTCGCTGACGGCGAGGCTGGCCCGGCATACGCTGGACCAAAGCAGGCTGTCGCAGTTGCCGGCGGTGAATGTGAATGGTACGTTCGGGCGCAATTTCGGCCGTTCGATCAACCCGATCACCAACCAATTCGTTGAAGCATCGTTTGATTATTTGGGGCCATCGGGTAGCAGCTCGGTGTTGCTGTATGGCTGGAACCAGGTGCGGAATACCATTGCAAGGAACCGATATAGCCTGGAGGCCTCTCTGCTTGATCTCGGACAACGCAGGAATGACATATCGCTGAACGTGGCCAACGGCTACCTGATAGCGCTACAAGCACAGGAGCAGATCAATGTGAGCACCAAGCAGGTTCAACTGTCGCAGGCGCAGCTGGAACAGACACGCGCATTTGCAGATGCGGGTCGGCTACCGGAGTTGAATGTGGCGCAACTGGAATCGCAGGTGGCATCGGACAGCGCCAATCTGATCAACGCCATTGCCAATTACAACTCGGCAGTTCTGGACCTTAAAACACTATTGAACCTAGAATTTTCGGAACAATTTACTATCAAAGCTCCTGCTGTGAGCGATGATGACCAGCTATTGGTGCTTAAGGTAACTCCGGAGGAAGTATTTCAGGCGGCGAGGTCGAACTACGCATCTGTGAAAAGCAGCCAATTAAGGGTGAAGGCGGCTGAAAAAGGGCTTTCGGCAGCGAAAGCTAATCTCTATCCGCAACTGAGCCTTTCTTACCAGATAGGTTCGAACTACGCGAGTAACTACATGAGTTACAAACCTACAACCCAACTGGAAGGGCTGACCCCGATAGGCATAACGGGGCGTAGCTTCGATACTGTATATCAGCCGGTATACAGGATAGAAACACCTCTGGTGCCCTTCGGCACCCAAATGAAGAACAATATCCGACAGTTGGTGGGCCTGAACCTGAACATCCCGCTGTTCAATGGCTGGCAGTCGCAGTTTGCGGTGAAGCAAGCAAGAATCAATCTGGCGCAGCAAGAGTTGGCACAGTATAATGTGGAACTGACACTGAAGCAAAGTGTGTACAAGGCGCACAATGACGCGCTGAACGCAATACAACGATACAACGCGGCAAAACGCGCGGAGGACGCTGCCAAAAGAGCACTTGATTTTGCACGTAAGCGTTATGAGCTGGGACTGACAAGTACGGTGGACCTGCTGGTGACACAGAACACAGAATACGCATCGGCAGCCAATCTGGTGAACGCCAAATACAACCTTATATTCAAACTGAAAGTCATTGACTTTTACCTGGGCAATGAGCTAAAACTATGATGCTATGGAAAAACTGAAGGAAGTACTGCTAGCCGCTACCTATGACGCCGGAAAGATCATCCTGAATTACTTCAATGGGACCTTCAAGATAGACCATAAGGACGGCGTGAATAATCTGGTGACAGAAGTGGACAAGCTTGCGGAGGAGAAGATCATCGAGATCATTACAGCTGAATTTCCTACACACAGCATCATAGGTGAAGAATCCGGTGAGTTTATACAACCTTCGGAATACCAGTGGATCATAGACCCTATTGACGGCACCGTGAACTTCGCGCACGGCATTCCGCTGTGTTGTGTGAGCATAGGGCTGATGCATAATGACAGCGTGGTGATGGGGGCCGTTTATAACCCCATGATGAACGAGCTGTTCTTTGCAGAAAAAGGCAAGGGTGCTACGCTGAACGGGCAGCCAATCAAAGTATCTTCAAAGAGCGACTTCAAAACGGCCTTCCTTGTAACGGGCTTCCCCTATAAATGGCCGGAGAACACACTGGAGCATCCTGTAATGGTATTTGAGCGAATGGTATTGGAAGGCCTACCCATCAGGCGACTGGGTTCGGCAGCGATAGATCTTTGTTGGGTGGCATGTGGCCGTTTCGATGGTTTCTGGGAATATAACCTGAGTGCGTGGGATGTTGCAGCCGGCTACCTGATAGTGTTGGAAGCGGGAGGTACGATAACCGATTTTGACGGAAAAATAGGTAACGTTTTTGACAGGCAGACATTGGCGACCAACGGACTGATACATAATGATATGTTGCGTGTGATAAGGAAGAACTAGACTGTGAGCGGGGGCATGATGTTACATAATACGATAACCGCCACTATATTTGCCACATATATACACAACTGATGCTGGAAAAGGCTAAGAAGTTTTTACTGGACCCCCGCACCTTACTTATAGTATTCATCATTGCCGCGATTGGCGCGTCCATTCAGAACTATCTGTTGGGCACGCATCCGTATATAGCCCCCTTGCCGGGTAGCTATCCGCAGGACATTATGAATAAGCCGGGACTGATGGAACAGTTCAACGGTAAATTCCTGACCGAGTATAACAACTATGTCATTTTCAAATGCTCGTACTTTCACCTGCTTAACGGCACCAACCTCTATGGCCTCTACCCCAACGAACACTGGGATTTCTTTAAGTACAGCCCTACCTTTTCTTTGCTGATGGCCCCTATGGCCTATCTGCATGATGTGGCCGGTCTGTCGATCTGGAACATACTGAATGCGATCACTGTTTTCTTTGCCATCAGGATGCTGCCTTTAAGCGAAAAGACCCGCAACCTGCTGTTGTGGCTGGTATCTCTGGAACTGCTGACCAGTCTTCAGAACAATCAAAGTAACGGGCTGATGTGCGGGTTGATCAT
>JBIKSN010000024.1:0-19921 GCA_044348585.1 Flavipsychrobacter sp. | reverse complement strand
CGTGGAGTCCTTCTGGTGGCTCCGCAGCTTCAGCATCAGGGCTTTCAGCGGGTAGTTATACTTGTACCGTCACAGATGCTAATAGTTGCACCAAGACACAGGTTGTTACCATTACCCAACCTACGGCGATCTCTACCAGTATCTCTTCTCAGACGAATGTTGCATGTAACGGTGGTACTACCGGTTCCGCTACAATTTCTGCAAGTGGTGGTACCGGCAGTCTTACTTATGCATGGGCGCCCTCTGGTGGCTCTGCCGCATCGGCATCAGGGCTTTCAGCGGGTAGTTATACTTGTACCGTCACAGATGCTAATAGTTGCACCAAGACACAGGTTGTTACCATTACCCAACCTACGGCGATCTCTACCAGTATCTCTTCTCAGACAAACGTAGCGTGTAACAGTGGCGCTACTGGTGCTGCTACAGTATCTGCAAGTGGTGGTACCGGCAGTCTTACTTATGCATGGGCGCCCTCTGGTGGCTCTGCCTCATCGGCATCCGGGCTTTCAGCGGGCAGTTATACTTGTACCGTCACAGATGCTAATAGTTGCACCAAGACACAGGTTGTTACCATTACCCAACCTACGGTGATCTCTACCAGTATCTCTTCTCAGACAAACGTTTCATGTAACGGTGGTTCAAACGGAGCGGCGACGATATCAGCATCGGGTGGCGCTTCAGGTTTTACTTATTCGTGGAGTCCGTCCGGAGGCACCGCTGCGTCCATTTCAGGTCGAACAGCCGGAACCTACGTCTGTACCGTTACAGATGCCAATTCCTGCACCAAAACGCAGTCAGTTACAATAACACAACCACCAGTTGTTACAATTTCACTCGGTGCCAGCCCATCTGTTTCATCGGGTACAACTAGTGCATCCCTGCCATTCACGGCTACTACCGGTAGCCCCACTCTATACAGTGTCACATTCAGTGGTGCCGCGATCACTGCCGGTTTCTCAAACGTTTCCGGGGTTACGTTACCATCTTCTCCAATAGTCATTACAGTTCCCGCCGGAGCGCCGGTTGCAGTCTATTCAGCAACCCTCACTCCGTCCAATGCCAGTTGCACAGGTACGCCAGTCGCTTTCACTGTCGAGGTGACAGCCACGGCACTTTCTGCTTCGACGTCGCAAACAAACGTTAGCTGCAATGGTGGGTCAAACGGTATCGCTGCGGTGTCTGTTACGGGTGGTCAATCTCCGTATTCATATTCTTGGAGTCCGTCGGGTGGCTCGGCTGCCACGGCCACTGGATTGAGCTCAGGTACTTATACATGTACGATCACTGACGCACTTAGTGCTGTGTTAATCAAGACAGTTACTATCACGCAACCATCGGCGCCGGTTGGTGGAAGCACCGTTGTTACCAATGTGAGCTGCACCGGTGGAAGTAACGGAGCGATAAATCTGACACCATCAGGTGGCGTTGCGCCTTATACGTTCAATTGGGGCAGTGGCATTACCACCGAAGACAGGTCCGGCCTTTCTTCCGGTACATATTCATGTGTCGTTACCGACAATAACGGATGTACGGCTACTGTTTCAGCTACTGTAACACAACCTTCGTCTGTTGTTGGCGCAAGTACAACGGTAACAAACGTATCATGTAATGCGGGAACAAATGGCGCTATTAACCTTACTCCGTCGGGTGGTACAACGCCATATACATTTAACTGGGGCGGCGGCGTTGTCACTGAAGACCGTACAGGGATTTCAGCCGGTTCCTATTCCTGTGTCGTTACAGACAATAACGGATGTACTGCTACAGTTTCCGCCACTGTTACGCAGCCAACTGCCGTGGGTGGAAGTAGTACTGTTACCAACGTTAGTTGTTTCTCTGGCACAAATGGTGCAATTGACCTGACTCCATCGGGTGGTACCCCTGGATACACTTACAATTGGGGTGGTGGTATAACAAGCCAGGACAGAACAGGTCTTTCTGCCGGGTCATATTCATGTGTTGTTACAGACGCTAATAGTTGTACCACTACTATAAGTGCTACTGTAACACAGCCATCTACATCTGTTGGGGGCACAACCACAATTACTAACGTGAGTTGTGCAGGTGGCAGTAATGGGGCAATTGATCTTACTCCGTCAGGCGGAACACCAGGTTATACCTATAACTGGGGCGGTGGCATAACAACACAGGACCGCACCGGCCTTTCTGCCGGTTCCTATTCATGTGTCGTTACGGACGCGTCTACGTGTACCGGTACGGTTACGGCAACTGTAACACAACCTACAGGGCTTACAGCAACAATTACCGGTACGAATATCACATGTTTCGGCTTGACTAATGGAGCGGCATCAGTTTCGGCATCAGGAGGTACCGGTTCGTTAAGCTATTCATGGGCACCATCGGGTGGATCACTTGCTTCTGCGAGCGGGCTTTCTGCCGGGACCTATACATGCACCGTATCTGATGCGAGCAGTTGTAACTTGAATAAAGTAGTTACCATCACAGCGCCATCGCAATTGACACTCTCATCAATCGGCAACAACGGACCTGTCTGCACCGGCACTACATTGTCCCTTAGCTCATCGGTTTCAGGTGGTACCACGCCGTATGCTTTTTCATGGTCCGGTCCTTCTTCTTATACATCCACTGTTCAGAATCCGTCTATGACGTCGGTAACAGCATCGTCTTCCGGTATTTATACATTGACGGTTACAGATGCTAACAGTTGTTCCTTTGCCGGTACAAACACAACAACTGTTGTTGTTAATAGCAGCCCGGTGGCTTCAATGACACTGTCGCCAAATCCTACACTTACTGGTTTGCCTGTAAGTTACAGCAGCAGTACCACAGGTGTGTCCGGGTATATGTGGTCGTTCGGTGATGGGGGCACGTCTACGCTTTCTTCATCTTCACGTTCATATTCTGCTGCCGGCACCTACACTGCAAGTCTAACAGTTGTCGATACAAACGGTTGTGGTGATACGGCATCTTCCGTTATGACGGTCAATTCAACGATGGGGCCGATTGCAGGGAACCCGTCATTTTGTATAGGTGATGCTCCTATTGCATTGACTCATCCTATCTCCGGCGGAACGTGGAGCAGTAGTAATCCATCCACAGCGTCAATCGGTTCTGCTACCGGTTTAGTTGCAGGGGTCTCTCCCGGAACTTGTATCATTACCTATAATCTAGGTGGTAGCTATTTTCAGACCAAGATCGCCTTTGTATATCCGTTGCCCGTACCGATTGCTGGTTTGGCATATACTTGTGAAGGGTTCACATCAGGATTGACCAATTCGAGCGTTGGTTCCGGTACCTGGAGCAGCAGCAATACTACTGTAGCTACCATCGGAACGGGATCTGGTGTAGTTTCAGGTAATTCTGTTGGAACTACTACAATCACTTACACTACCTATTCCGGTTGTTTTACCACACGCACTCATACGGTGCATGCGTCTCCTTCCCTGCCGTCAGGCCCTTCATTTATCTGCGCCAGCGATACTGCTACGTTTTCTAGTTCACCGGCCGGTGGTGTGTGGTCGTCGTCAAATTCCGGTGTCGTTACAATTGGCTCATCCAGCGGGTTGGTTTCGGGTGTAGCGGGCGGTACCAGTACGATTAGTTATAGTATGCCTACCGGTTGCGGCAGGGGTACTGTTATCACAGCGGGCCCGTTGCCTGCGTCGATCTCAGGAATTGGCAACCTTTGTCCGGGTGGGACTATTACGGTTACTTCCGCTACGTCAGGCGGTACGTGGAGTAGCAGTAATACTTCCGTTGCTACCATCGGTTCAACCGGTGTTATCACAGCTATTACATCGGGCACATCTGTTATTACATATGCGCTTGCGTCAGGGTGTAACCGCACAGCTGTCATAACAGTAAACGCTGCGCCATCAGCAAGTACCGGCATCCTGGAGTTATGTGTAGGTGGTACAACCACATTGACTAATGGTACATCCGGTGGTACATGGAGTAGCAGTAGTGCAACCATCGCGACCATTGGTAGCGCGTCCGGTGTAGTTGTAGGCGTTGGCGCAGGTACGATTAATATTACGTACAGGGTGGCCGGGCCAGGATGTTTCAGTGTTACTCAGGTCACTGTGAATGCATCTCCGGCAGCTATTTCGGGTACCGCTAATACTTGTGTAGGTACTACATCCACATTAAGTCACTCATCAACCGGTGGCACATGGGTAAGTAGCAACACGGCGATTGCCACTGTCGATGGCTCGACCGGTGTGGTTACAGGTATCAACTTAGGTATTGCTGTGATCACTTATAATCTGTCGGCAACCTGCTTTAAGACTATTTCCTTCACAGTGAAGGCACTTCCTTCGGCAATTAGTGGTTCTCTTTCAATTTGTCAGGGCGGAAGTGCTACACTTACCAGCAGTCCTTCCGGTGGTGTTTGGGTAAGTCAAAATGATAGTGTGTCAATCATAAATGCGATCAGTGGTGTCGCTTATGGTGTTTCGGTAGGAAATTCAATTGTTTCTTACACAACTTCCAACGGGTGTTACCGAACGGCTGAGGTGACCATCAATCCTCTGCCGTCAGCGATTTCCGGTGGATCTGCTGTTTGTATCGGAAGTACCCTTAGCCTTACAAACGTTACCACGGGTGGAACATGGCTCTCCAGCAATATTGCTCGGGCTACCGTCGATACCTTCAGCGGGATAGTGACGGGTGTAAGTGCTGGAACGACGACTATTTCATATGTTCTTTCAACCGGTTGCCGCAGCATTGCCGTAGTTACGGTCGGTACTATGCCATCTGCAATTTCCGGTACACTTACTGTATGCGAAGGCAATACCACTACTCTTAGTTCTGCTACAGGCGGGGGAACATGGACCAGTTCTGCCGGTTCTGTGGCAACGACAGGGTCATCAGTTTCAAATACTACAGTTGTAAATGGATTGGGTTCAGGTACGTCTAATATCAGTTACACCGTTACAGGGTGTACGCAAGTAGCAACCGTTACAGTTAATGTTGGTCCGGGCACCATAAGTGGTAGCGCATCTCTTTGTATCGGCAGTAGCAGTTCACTTTCTGTTGCCACCGGTGGAGGTACATGGTCAAGCGGGTCTCCTGCAATAGCCTCTATTGGCAGTGTGACAGGTATCGTTACCGGTGCCACCGCGGGCAATGCAGTAATTAGTTATCGTACAGGCCCGACATGCTTCAGTACATACAATGTAACCGTAAACAGCACACCTGCAGCGATAACAGGTTCCATGGGGGTATGTATAGGGTTTACAACAACACTTAGTCACCCGGTAGCAGGTGGCAGTTGGAGCAGCAGCAACACAGCTGTTGCCACAATTGATGGAAGTACCGGTGTAGTTACAGGCGTGGCTCCCGGATCAGCGATTGTCACCTATGTTATTAGTTCGGGTTGTTACAAAACGGCTAACATTACAGTTTACAGCCTGCCGCCGGCTATTGGGGGTACCGCTGTATTGTGTCAGTCGTCCGCAACTACCCTGACCAATTCACTTGGAGGTGGAACCTGGTCCAGCAGCAACGCTTCCGTTGCAACAGTTGGTTCGTCATCAGGAATTGTTTCCGGTGTTAGTCCTGGTACAGTGTTTGTTACGTATACATTGGCGTCATCCGGTTGCTATAACACCCGTGTGGTGACCGTGAATGCTTTGCCATCTGTCATTTCAGGATTGTCGTCTATATGTGTAGGCGCACCCGACACATTGACTAATGCTGTTACCGGTGGTGTATGGTCTAGCAGTACACCTACTGTTGTTGCAATCGGATCGGCAACTGGTCTTGCTTCGGGTGTAAACGCTGGTAATGCCACCATCAGTTACACGCTGTCCACAGGTTGTCGCAGGACTTTCGCTATTACAGTTAATAGCCTCCCTGCTCCGATCTCAGGTGCTGCAGTCACTTGTATTGGCTCTAACATTTCTCTCACATCAACTACTGCAGGTCAAACGTGGAGTAGTTCGAATACTTCTGTGGCCACAGTAGGTTCTGCGTCCGCAACAACAGCATTAGTGACACCTGTATCTGTCGGTACCGCGATTATCAGTTATACAAATGCATTTGGTTGTTACAGGACAGCCGTTGTTACGATAAATGCTGCATTGCCTGCCAATATAGGTGACAGTATTGTCTGTGTAGGTCAATCTATATCAATGACCAATTCAGTTTCAGGCGGAACGTGGACTAGCAGCGCGGCCACTAAGGCAACTGTGGGTATAAGTACCGGAGTAGTAAATGGGGTAGCTGCAGGAACAGCCAATATCACGTATAATAAAGGAGGTGGTTGCTTTGCAGTGTCAAGGGTCACTGTCAACGTAGCAGTTGCTGCAATCACAGGAACCTTCAGTGTTTGCGCTGGACAATCAGTTGCGCTATACAACACTACATCGGGTGGGCTCTGGATTTCAGGAGCAACTGATAAAGCTGTTATCGATGGTTCGACAGGAATCGCTACAGGGGTTAGTGCAGGTGTAGCAACGATTACCTATTCGCTGGGGTCAGGTTGTTTCAAAACAACTACTTTGACTGTTAGAGCTACTCCGGCTGCGATCAGCGGGCCATCTTCGGTTGCAGTTGGTTCTTCTGCGACGCTTTCAAATACGTCTCCTACCGGTACCTGGTCAAGTAGTGCTCCTGCTATTGCAACTGTAGGGTCTGCAACCGGGGTCGTTTCCGGCGTCAACACAGGATCCGTTACGATTACGTATCGGGTGCCGTCTACCGGTTGTTTTGCAACTTTAGGAATGTCGGTAACGGCACCCAGACCAGGCACCGCCGATGAAATACCGACAGGTTCTTTATTCAACATTTATCCGAATCCCACAAGAGAATTGCTCAATGTCAAGACTTCAGTACCCGGTATGTTCTATCTGTTTAGTGTAGATGGTAAAGTTGTTGTAAACCAGTTTATGCAGTCTGGTGTAAACACCTTCGTCGTAGATCCAGGTCTGAATTCAGGTATATACATGTGTGTATTCCGCGCAAACGATGGATCGGAACAAAGGTGCCGTTTGATACTCGAACGATAGCCTTGAGTATATCAACTTAAAAGGTCCCTTGAACTTGCTCAAGGGACCTTTTAATTTTCTTGGAGTTTTTGTCGGTATCCGCGCTCTTTACTCGAAATCCTTCCCTGCCAGTATCGCCAACAGCTGACTAATCTCCTCAATTTTACTGTCTTGATGCTGATAGCGGTAGCACTGGCGTAGTTCTTCAAGCATTTTTCGTATCACATCCTTGTTCGATAAGCGGACAAAGTACTTTTCCGTATCAGTCGCGTTGATCTTTCTCAGGTACATATCGATGTCCTTCTGAGTATACGCCATTCCTCCTAACGGATCTATATAGAATTGAATCTGCTCTATGCCTAATGGGTCACTACTGAAGAAACTGTGTAGCGTATCGAAGTAGGCAAGAATGAACTGCCTTGGAATGTCAACAGCAAAAACCGGTACGTCCAGCACATCGCATAGTGCGAGGTATAGGACGCCTAATGAGAAAGGGTTCCCTTTTTTACTTTCAAGAACACTATTTATAAAGAAGTACTGTGCATTTCGTTCCGTAAGCTCATGTCCTTCCATCTTGTAGTAATTGTAAACTATGCTGTTGATTACATTTACTTGCTCCAGTGGCGTGAGGTAGTTGTTCAGTTCCAGCCAAACATTTCTACGGATCTGGTCAAAATGGTGCAACACCGCCTGGACATTAAGGTCAGGGTAGTGGTACTTGGCAACGAGAATAGCCCCGGTAAGTATATCGGGCTTTTTTGCTTCAGACCAGGTTTTTAATTCTTCCTGAAGGTCATTAAAGTACACGCGGTGTATCAGCAGTTCCATTCGTTCCTGCAGTAAGGTGTCTGCCGTACTCTCCCATAAGTGTTCGAGATTTGGTATTATCTCACGCCCGTAGTTGATCAACCGGTCAGCGACCGTGTTGAATACATCGTCGTCCGGATCATCTGCAAGAACCAACAAGGCGTCTATTTCTCTATCTGCTAGCATGGTCTTAAGTCGTCTTTGCCGAAATTACGCCTCAAAATGATAAGCCGTTCATATCAGAAGATATGAACGGCTTATTATTCACACAGTATCAACTATATTACTTTTTCTTTTTAGCCACTTTCTTCGGCGGATTAGCCTTTACATCTTCTATTATAGCCTTCACATCTTCCAATGTCAGGTCCTCTGGCTTTTCTGTTTTTTCCTTCGGTATCTTGTAGTTTCTGAGGCCTTGTTTGATGTATGGTCCATATGGTCCGCGCAATATCCTGATCTTCTCCTTCTCAAATACTTTGATCTCACTCTCAGCTTTTGCTTTGCGCTTTTCCTCGATCAGTGGTGCAATTTCATCAAGCCCCACCGTATATGGGTCCATCTCCTTTTTCAGTGAATAGAATTGGCTTGCATGTTGTGCATAGGGACCGAAGCGACCTATATTAACCACTACATCGCTTTCCTCAAAGACGCCCAGGTTCCTTGGGAGTCTGAACAGTTCAAGCGCCTCCTCAAGAGATATGGTCTCGATACTTTGGTTCGTACGTAGTTTTGCGAAACGAGGTTTTTCTTCGCTTTCAGCAACACCTATCTGTACCATCGGGCCGAATCTTCCCAAACGGGCAACAACAGGTTTACCGCTCTCCGGATCTACACCCAATTCGCGTTCGCCTTTTGCACGGCCTGCATTTTCCATCGTGTGCTCCACACTTTCATGAAAAGGATGATAGAATTCATCCAACATTTTGTTCCACTGTTGCTTGCCTTCTGCTATATGGTCAAATTTTGCTTCTATACTTGCGGTAAAGTCGTAATCCATTACCGTTTTGAAGTGCTCCCTAAGGAAGTCGGTCACTACCATGCCAAGGTCGGTAGGGAAGAGTTTGCTCTTTTCTGCGCCAACATTTTCACTTTCAGATGATCTTGATACGCTTTCGCTTTTTAATGTCAAGACCGTGTAGGGGCGTTTTGTGCCGTCCTTATCCTTCTTCTCTACATACCCTCTCGCTTGTATGGTGCTGATAGTAGGTGCGTATGTCGATGGACGACCTATGCCCAACTCTTCCAATTTCTTTACCAGCGAAGCTTCAGTGTATCTTGGTAATGGTCTTGTGTATCTTTCTGTAGCCACCATTCGTTGAAGGTCAGGTTGCTGACCCTGTACCAACGGAGGTAACATCCCTTCATTATTCTCTTCGCCGTCCTCTTCGTCTTTTCCTTCGCTATATACTTTAAGGAATCCGTCAAAACGAAGTACTTCTCCTGTTGCCGTCAACTGAGTGTCGGCTGCTGTTGAAATTCCGATTTTGGCTATTGTCCTTTCCAGTTGCGCGTCTGCCATCTGGCTGGCCATTGTCCTTTTCCAGATCAGTTCGTACAATCTTGTTGTGTCGGCGTCACCTGCCGTCGTTGCGTTCATGTCGGTAGGCCTGATGGCTTCGTGCGCTTCCTGAGCTGACTCGTTCTTATTTTTAAACGTGCGGGTCTGGTGGTACTTTTCACCGAACTGGGAAGTAATGGCTTGTCTGGCACTTTCCAATGCCGTTTCCGACAAATTCACCGAGTCGGTACGCATATAGGTGATGTGACCGTTCTCGTAGAGTTTTTGCGCCAACAGCATTGTCTTGGATACACTATATCCCAGTTTTCTGCTCGCTTCCTGCTGAAGGGTAGAGGTAGTGAATGGTGCTGAAGGCGATTTTTTCGCCGGCTTTACCTGAATGTCATTCACAGTATAGGTTGCACCTTTGCATTTTTCAAGAAACGCTCCCGCACTGTCTGCATCCTTCAGTTTATCAGGCCCCTCTGCTTTAAAAGTTACCTTCTTCTTATTAATATCATCTGCCGAGAAAAAAGCTTCAACCTTGTAAGAGCTTGTCGCGTTAAACTGATTGATCTCTCTTTCGCGTTCAACTATCAAACGTACTGCTACAGATTGTACTCTGCCTGCCGAAAGGTTATTGCGCATGCTCATTTTGCGCCACAATACCGGCGACAGTTCAAAACCCACTATACGATCAAGGATGCGTCGTGCCTGCTGTGCATTCACCAGGTTCATGTTCACATTCCTTGGGGTCTTCACCGCCTTTTGAATTGCTGGCTTCGTGATCTCATGGAACACGATCCTTTTTGTTGTGTATGGGTCCAGTCCAAGTACTTCACACAAATGCCACGATATGGCTTCACCTTCACGGTCCTCATCCGTTGCCAGCCAAACATCTTCCGATTTCTTTGCCAGCGACTTAAGTTCTTTTACTACCTTTTGTTTGTCTTCAGACACCACATACTTTGGCTTGTAGCCGTCTTTTATGTCGATGCCCATATCTTCCTTTTCAAGATCACGAATGTGCCCGTAGCACGACTTGACCTCAAAATCACTCCCCAGTATTTTCTCAATGGTCTTGGCTTTAGCCGGAGACTCCACTATCAACAGATTTTTTGCCATTCAGGTGTTCGTTAGTCGCTGCATTCTCGCAGCAAGAGTGTGCAATAATAGAATATTGTTTTGAAAAACAAAAAATCAAATGTCGGAGATGCAATGTATGAAACCGCACCCCCCTTTGCAAATCCCCTGCAATGCGCTGACTTTATATAGGTATATTTAGCCATCATGTTGCTGTTTTAGTCGGTATAAATGCAATTATCATCCGTTTACAGAGATGCGGTTACTCCAAAAATAAGAGAGGCAATGGAAAACCATTGCCTCTCTATAATACCTGTTAAAGGTAATTAGTGCGCTACAACTACGCGACCTGTTGTGCGGTTGCCATTTGCAATTACAGCGTAATTGTAAAGACCTGCAGGAAGGTTTTCTGTGTTGAAAGTTGCAGTTCCTTTTGAAACATTGCTCATGTTTGAAGTAGCAACTACCTGACCAAGCAAATTGCTCAATGTAACTGTTACATCAGCAGTTGCGTCAAGCGTGAACGGAATGTTCAGCTCATTGTTTGCAGGGTTAGGATATGCATTTACTTTGTTGATGTTTGCAACATTGCCAACAACAGTTGGAGGAGCAGTAACAACACCACAAGTAGTACATGTTACGTGGAAGCTAACCTCTGGGAATTGGAGGATTGATGCACCTGAAGTAGATCCTGCAGACCAAGCCCATGTTGGAACATACTGACCAGCCCAACCCAGGATACCTGGCATCCTTTTGAACAGACCTACGTTGCTGTCAGCTTTTGGATCTGGTGCAGCGTAGTATGGAGCCCATTGAACGTCACCGGCAGCATCAGAAGCATATCCAACGATCGGAAGGAATATGTTGTGGTTTGCAGCGCCGGTTACAGCATTGAATACGAGAGTACCTGATGGAATAGACTCACCTGATTTGTACGTAATAGACATACCAACCATTCCGTTAGCAGTTACACTGATTGGAGTGTTGAGTTTTACTGCACCACCCCAGATACCGTTTGAAGAAGTGTCACCCCATGCTGGAGATGCACCGGTGTTAACGAGAACGATATCTTGAATCATTGGCGTTGGAGTTCCTACAGGAACTGTGCCTGACCTTGCAGTGTTGCGAAGGCTGTCATGGCGCATGCTAACGAAGGTAGCTGCACCGTAGTGACCACCTCCACCGAGTGCACCACCAAAGATGTCATCAGAAGCAGCAGCACCACCATTTCCTTTTACAAAGGCCATGCGGATGGTATCAACAACTGATGCTTTTGCTGAGTTACCAACGTATACGCCGAATACAGCTATTGAGTCTACAACGTAAGCGTCGGTTGGTCCCACGGCCATTGCACCTGAGTAATAGTCATTGTTGTTGTAACCAACAGACGATGGATCGAAAATTGTACCGATCGACAGCATGTTGATGTTTGATGGCCCTGAAGTGTAGTTAACCTGATGAACGGTGTCATCCCAGATCAGCATTGACGAAAAACCAGCCTCCTGTGTTACAGTTGCAGTAAGCATGTCATTAAGGTAGCTGTTGTAATTGTACCACCTAGCGCCGCCTGCTGTTCCTTTCTTAGCAGTTACGCCAGTTTGTGGACGCTGAATATCGCTCGACTTGAACGTCCTCATTTTGTCCTTCTGATCAAAGTTCATTGTGCGCTGTTGCGCCACGCTTGTCAGCGCGATAGAGCCCGAGGCCAGGAGTAAAAAAAACTTTTTCATTTTTTGTTGGTTTTTGTGATAAAAAAATGGTTGCCTGTAAAGTTATATAAAATTGGATTTCAAAACACTTTTTTGTGAAAAATTGAATGCTGCTTTTGTACCATTCATTGTTTCAGAAAATATCGGTGCAAAAACCGTGCCTGAAATCACAACCCCGTATTAGTCACTTAATTATTTCTCGGTTTTTTTGAAATTCCTGTTCCGGTTGTTAAAGCCCGATCCGTTTCCTCGCTGACGAGGGGCGATAGCGTTTGGCCTCGACACCACTTCTTTGTTTTTGGGTGGGCGGATCTGCACCAGTCCCTGCGATTCCGAAGGGTAGGGGTGATTATCAACAATAGGTACTTGCTTGCCTATTAGTTTGATAATGTTGCGCCAGTCTGCTTTTTCTTCTTCTTCACAGAAAGAAAGTGCTATTCCGCTGGCTCCTGCTCTGCCGGTACGGCCAATTCGGTGTACGTATGTCTCCGGCACTTCCGGGATCTCATAATTGATTACATGCGACAATAGGTCCACATCAATACCTCTTGCCGCAATATCCGTTGCCACAAGCACCCTTATTTTTCCATCCTTGAAGTTATTAAGAGCCCGTTGGCGCGCATTCTGAGATTTGTTTCCGTGTATGGCTTCAGCGGTAACTCCGTGCTTGTTCAGGTCTTTCACAACTTTGTCAGCTCCGTGTTTTGTTCGGGTGAAGACAAGTACACGCTCTATTTTCTTGTCTTCCAGAACGTATTCCAGAAGTTTTTTCTTGTCCTTCTTGTCAACAAAGTACACCGACTGCGTCACCGTATCCGCCGTAGAGGATACGGGTGTAACCTCTACTTTTTCCGGATTTACCAGAATGCTGTTCGCCAGTTTCTGTATCTCCGGCGGCATCGTTGCGCTGAAAAATAGGGTCTGTCTTTTTTGCGGCAGCAATGCTACTACGCGCCTCACATCGTGAATGAATCCCATGTCAAGCATGCGGTCCGCTTCGTCCAGCACAAATATTCCGATATCCTTCAGACTGATATAGCGCTGACCTATGAGGTCCAGCAGGCGTCCTGGTGTGGCAACAAGGATGTCAACTCCTCTCTGCAACGTCTGCACCTGTGCTCCCTGGGGCACACCTCCAAAAATAACTGTGTGTTTTAGCGAAAGGTTGCGCCCATATGCGGCAAAGCTATCTGCTATTTGTATTGCGAGTTCTCTGGTTGGGGTAAGCACCAATACCTTTATTGCCTTGTGATTACGCTCGGCATGTGCGGCGTCCAGCAATTGTAATATAGGTATCGCGAATGCTGCTGTTTTGCCTGTGCCGGTTTGTGCACAGCCTAAGAGGTCTTTACCCTGTAATAGTATTGGTATGGATTGTTCCTGGATAGGGGTTGGGTTTTTATATCCCTCTGTTTCCAATGCTTTCAGGATCGGGGATATCAAATTCAATTCGTTAAATGTCATTAAAATAAGTTATTATGTGAATGTCCTGTGAGTGCTATAACAAACTCCTGAATGACGGGAGAAGAACTGCCAGTTGTAAGAATCGCTCTGGCACCGAAAGGATGAAACTAATGTGTTTCAATGCAAACTTACGAATTAAATATCAATAAACAATATTATCTGACATTGTTTCATTTGTTTCAACAACAGAAAGAGCCCCCGAATCGCTTCGAGGGCTCTCAATATTTTGAAAGTTAAACTATTTTACTTTACTCTCTACTGCCACAACTTTTACTTCCTTAACTGTTTCTTTCAGAGTTGCTGCTGGTGTAGCAACTTTTGCAATTGTTGGAGCGATTACGAGAGCAACAATTGACATCAGTTTGATGAGGATGTTCATCGAAGGGCCTGATGTATCTTTGAACGGATCCCCAACGGTATCACCGGTTACAGATGCTTTATGTGGCTCAGATTTTTTATAGTAGATCTCGCCATTGATCTCAACACCTTTTTCAAATGATTTCTTAGCGTTGTCCCATGCACCACCTGCGTTGTTCTGGAACATGCCCATCAGAACGCCGCTAACTGTTGCACCCGCAAGGAATCCGCCCAGGGCCTCAGGGCCCATCAGGAAACCAATAACAAGTGGTGATATGATGGTGATAGCGCCTGGCAGTACCATCTTGCGTATCGATGCCTCAGTAGAGATTGCTACGCATTTGTCGTATTCAGGTTTGCCAGTTCCCTCCATGATACCGGGGATAGTACGGAACTGTCGACGAACTTCCTCTACCATACTCATAGCTGCCTCGCCAACCGCGCGGATAGCCAGCGAAGAGAAGATGAACGGAATCATACCCCCAACGAAGAGGCAAGCCAGTACATCTGCTTTATAAATGTCGATGCCGTCTATATGTGCAACACCAACGAAAGCAGCAAAAAGAGCCAACGCAGTGAGAGCTGCAGACGCAATGGCAAAGCCCTTACCTGTAGCAGCAGTCGTATTACCCACCGCATCCAGAATATCTGTTTTTTCACGTACTTCTTTTGGCAATTCGCTCATTTCAGCAATACCACCAGCATTATCCGCGATCGGCCCGAAGGCGTCGATAGCCAGCTGCATAGCCGTAGTGGCCATCATGCCTGCTGCCGCAATGGCAACACCATAAAGGCCTGCGCATTGGTAAGAACCCCAAATGCCACCCGCAAGTACCAGGATAGGGAGCGTTGTAGACTCCATGCCCACTGCCAGACCGCCTATTATATTGGTTGCATGGCCCGTTGATGATTGCCTTATTATGCTCAGCACAGGGCGTTTACCCATGGCTGTGTAATACTCGGTGATCATACTCATGAGCGTACCTACAACAAGACCAACTATAATTGCTCCGAAAACACCGTTACGTGTGAATTCGTGACCACGAAGAGTCAAAGTTTCAGGGAGAATGTTATTTACAAGGAAGTAACAGGCAATGGCAGTAAGCACTATCGAACCCCAGTTGCCCAGATTGAGCGCCCTTTGGACAGCCTCAGTGCTGTTTCCTACACTTTCTGATATGCGAACAAATAATGTACCGATAATAGAAAGTATAATTCCTACACCGGCAATCATCATTGGTAACAAAATCGCAGACATATCGCCTGTTTCTCTTCCCAATACCATGGTCGCAAGAACTGTTGCAACATAAGAACCGAAAAGATCGGCGCCCATACCTGCAACGTCACCAACGTTATCACCAACGTTATCTGCAATGGTAGCGGGGTTACGTGGATCATCTTCTGGTATACCGGCCTCTACTTTTCCAACGAGGTCGGCACCAACGTCAGCAGCTTTGGTGTAAATACCTCCACCCACACGGGCAAACAGGGCTATACTTTCTGCACCAAGAGAGAAACCGGTAAGTACTTCGATAGTACGTTCCATTTCTTCACTATTTGCCAGGGCGTCCGGTGCAAAGATCATTTTAAGTGTGATAAACAATCCACCCAACCCTAAAACTGCAAGGCCAGCAACACCCAGACCCATAACTGAGCCACCTCCAAAAGAAACATTCAGTGCTTTAGAGAGACTTGTTCTTGCAGCTTCAGCGGTACGAACGTTTGCTTTCGTAGCTATGCGCATACCTATATATCCCGCCAGCGCGCTGAATACTGCGCCGATGACAAATGCAATGGCAATAACCGGACTTGATTTAGGATTGCTGTAACCCATAAAGGCTAAAAGCAGGCCTGCTATGATCACGAAATAGGTCAGGATCTTGTATTCCGCCTTAAGAAATGCCATAGCACCTTCAGCTATGTATTTCGAAATTTCCGTCATGCGCTCATTGCCCGCGTCCTGTTTGGATACCCAGGCACTTTTGATAAAGGTGTACAGGAGTGCCAATACACCGAAGGCAGGTACTAAATAGAAAAGAGTCATAATTACTGATGTGTGTTAAATTTTGTTAAAGTCCGCAAATATAGGCGTTTGCTGATAAAAAACATATTATTCATCTCCTACGATTCACCCTGTGTGGATATCACGCGAAAGATCAAAAAGGGTAGCCTATAGAAATATTTAATATCACGTTGTCTTTCCTCCATGTGGGATTGCTGAAGTCAACGTCACGGAACACCCAACCGCTGTTTTCAGTGATGGATGGTTTTTTCACAGGCACTGCCACATCTACCCTGAAAGTCAGAAAAGATGCAATATCAAATCGTGAGCCTACTCCAAGGTCCATTGCCAGGTCTTGCCCCAATTTACTCAATGCGAACTCTCCACCAGGGTAGTTTTCGTTGGCACGGGACAGCCACATGTTACCGACATCGGCAAAAAGTGCTCCGTTCAATTTAACCGCACCGGCAAATAATGGTGCAACCGGGAACCTGTATTCACTGTTCAATTCAAGTTTGATG
This sequence comes from Flavipsychrobacter sp., assembly GCA_044348585.1. Lineage (GTDB taxonomy): Bacteria > Bacteroidota > Bacteroidia > Chitinophagales > Chitinophagaceae > Nemorincola. Next base: position 3,509 of record JBIKSN010000024.1, on the reverse strand, counting down.
TCGCCGGTCCTGTCTACCAGATTCGGCAGTTTGTTGGATGTGTCCCTGAAGCTACCGGGCCCCAGTGTACGTATCCTCCATCCGCGCATGCTGTATGGGCCACCCACAAAGTACTGTTTGATGTAGGGTAGCGACTCGGATAGTCCGTATGGTAGTCCCACGCCTCCGTAAAACCTGAATGCGAATATCGCGTGTTTTACAGTAAGATAGTGCCGGCCGTCAAAATCAAACTTTGTGTACTGGGCATATGGGATTGTATCGAATCCATAAACCGCACCACCGAATTTATTGACGGCGCCCACAATACCACCTGCCTCCTCAAACGATAGCCTTAGGTAGGAATAATTGATCCCGTGTTTCTTTACGTTGTTGTCGATCTTGTAAGTAACGCTTTCACCTTCTATGAACGTTTTTCTATAACTGTTTTTGAGATATTGGTTTGAGTCCAATATGGTTTGGAAAGACGGTGAAATATATGGTACCCTTATCACGTTCACGAATGCCGGTGCGAAACTCCATGTCTTGATATCTGTTTCGTGCCAGTTATATGAGAAGTGCGCACTGGTGTTCAGAAGTTTGAAGTAATCAACCCTGTCTATTACATTTTCACCCAGACTGAAGATCGTGTGCGGAAGATTGCTTCTCGAGAACAACGATTTAGGAACGGGTGCAAGGAATTTCGGGAAGTCAATGCTGGCGTTCAAACCGTAATACATGGTGAGCAGGCTGAAGCGCTTAAATATATCTCCCGCCGCGGCATCATTATAGTTAGTCTCCAAACCTCCGTTGGCCCCGATTGATAGCAGATTGGCCCCTTTCAGGAAGTTCTTGTTCATGTAATTTAAACTCAACGAGTTCCCTAAGAAGTACGTAGTACCATTCGAGATCTCGTAGTTCGTCGTGAAGTCATGTTTTGGGGCTTTTGTAAGAAAGATGTTGTATTCGACACTGTCCCTCGTTACGCGGTTCTCTCTCGGCTGAACCCTGATATTCTGAAAGATGCCCAGTTCTCCGAGTTTCGCATTCGTCTTGTCCTCATTCTCTTTTGAATACAGGTTTCCTGGATTCATGAAAATATGCTCATAAAGCACTTTCGGGTGAACATATTCACTGTAGTACCTGAACTCAATGCCGCCCATCCTTTTTATGATCCTGGGCGTATCGTTTTTACTCATAGACGCCGTTGCTGCATCGGGATAAACCGAGATGGCATTGATGTAAAAGATGTTATACGCAAGGGTGTCTTCCGCTTCCCTCACGATCACATCAATATCTATTGTGCTCTTCTTGTTGCTTTTTGACTGGGCGATGAAGTTCACTGCATTCTCAAACGGACTACTTGCCACCCTGAACATCGATTTTTCCATGGTGTCGATCTTAAACGTGATATTCTCCAGCGTGAACCTGCGATAGCCATGGTTGTTGATAATAGCAGTTAGGCGGCTCCGTTCTGATTCTAGTTGTCCGTATGTGAACTCATTACCGGTTTCGATCGCGGCCCCTTTTTGATGACTCAATATTATGGATCTGATGCCGCTATCATCAACCTTGTAATTGATCTTGTTGATGATATAATTCGCGCCCGCATCTATCTTGTAAGACACAATGGCTTTTTTCCCATTGTAGGTTATAGTGTCAGATACTCTGGCGTAAAAGTAACCCTGATTGAACAGGTATGATTTCATGTTCTGAGCCGATTTTCCGATCGTGTTTGTATCCAACAATACAGGTCTTTCCACCGATTTTGGTAAAAGTGAGTCCGGACGCGCACTCAGTTTTTTGTACCTGCGGTTGTATCGCCATAGTTTCATGGGTACTTTCACAGGCGAAAGATCCAGGTAATTACTGTTCGGCTTCTGAGCAATTATACTTTCCAGATTGTCCTTTATCTCGCCCTTGTTCAGCATTACTTTGTCTGTACGCAGTTCAAGCTTGTTCTTCCAGAGCAAGTAGTCATTTTCCTTAAGATGCGTCGTAGACCTGCAGGCAGATAAGATGGCCAATACCGTCAAAGCCGGCACCAAATACCACCCCGTCTTTTTATAATTTGGTTTTCTCCCCATATACGGGTCGCAACAATTGACTAATTTCGCACAATATGCTTTCTAAGGCGCAAAATAAGCACATTCGCTCATTAACACAGCAGAAATTCCGCAATGAGTACCGGCAATTTGTAGCTGAGGGGCACAAAATAGGCTTGGAGTGGTTGCAGAGTAGCTGGCCTTTGAAAACAATTGTTGCAACGGAAAATTGGATAGCCATGTATCGCGGCGATATCCTCAGACATCCGGAAGCGGAACTAATTGTAGCCTCAGAATCAGAAATTGAATCCATTTCCTCTCTGAAGTCGCCTGGGCAGGTTTTGGTGGTGGCGACCATCCCCGAGGAACCTGCCATTGTTGATAATGTACCGTGGTATATCGCGCTCGATGGTATTCAGGATCCGGGAAACATGGGGACGATCATTCGTATTGCAGATTGGTTCGGGATCACCGATCTGGTGTGCTCTCCCGGATGTGTCGACGTGTACAACCCCAAGGTAGTGCAGAGTGCCATGGGAGGACACTTGCGGGTGCGCATTCACCACTGCGATCTCGTTGATTTTTTACCTACGTTGAACTTGCCGCTTTATGCCGCTGTGTTGGGTGGAACTGATGTTTATGAGGTCGGGCGACCCGAATCTGGCGTACTCGTGATTGGGAATGAGTCGCGCGGTGTCTCGCCCGAAGTAGTTGATCTGGCTGCGCACCGTCTCACCATTCCACGTAAGGGTGGTGCAGAATCGCTGAATGCAGGAGTCTCTGCAGGCATTCTTTGCGCATTGATGCTGCCTCGTTAATTATTTTATAAAGTTGATTTTTTTGGGTAGCTAACATTTATTTGGCCCGCATTTTGGTGCTAGTCATCTAATTTTGAATTTGAAAATGCAATCTTCTATGAAGTATCCTGTTCTATTTGCCGCTTTTTTATTGCTTCTGATCGGTAGCGTTCATGCGCAGTCACAGTTAAAGATCAGGTTGGCTGACAACGGACGGTTTAACGTGTCGGTAAATGGCCGGTATTTCGATAGACGCGGAACCTCTGTAACAGTTGGGGATCTGCCACCGGGAAGGCATAAGGTGAAGATTTTTCGAATGGTTTACGATAGGTGGGGACGTTCATTTAATAATCTGATTTATACAGGGTGGGTCAACACAGACTACAAAATGGTCACTTACCTTACATATGATCCCTACGTTCGTGCGGCTAGGATCAGAGAGGTTCCTTTTGGTGAGGGCTCAAGGAGGGACATGCCCGGTGAGCCTGATAACCTTTACAACGAGGGCTATCCTGAACAGGAACAGGATGTAAAAAGCAACGTTACCGCCACCGACAAGCCCACAGAAAAACCACAAAATGATGCTGTGGCTTCTCCGGTTCCCGCAGGTACTCTTTCAGACGATAAAGTCCAGTCTATAAAAAGCAAAGTAACCGGTAAGAAAACCGACACCGAGAAGTTCAACCTGATC
>JBIKSN010000225.1:0-5351 GCA_044348585.1 Flavipsychrobacter sp. | reverse complement strand
CTTGCCTGGTTCAATCTGGGTGCCGCGTATCAGGGCTTGAAGTTGTATGAGAAAGCGATAGACGCCTACCAGTTCTGTGTGGCCATAGACGAGAAATTTGAATTTGCCTACCGCAACATGGCTGATGCCTTCATGCGTTTGCGCCAGTACGAGCCTGCACTGGAGGTATTGGAAAAACATATGGAGATAGGCAAGCCCGAAGACGTGATCTTTGAGGCTATGGGCTACTGCTGGGAGAAGAAGAAAGACTTTACACGAGCCCGTCAGTACTACAGGCAGGCCTCGCAATTGAGCCCTCAGGACGACAGCATATTCTTCAAGATAGGAGAGACCTACACCCGCGAGAAACAATGGGAAAAGGCCATAAAGTCATTTTCTGTGGCACTTCACCTCGATAAGGACAACGCCTCTTACTGCATGGCCATTGGCAACTGCCTGATGGAACTGAACGTAAAAAGCGAGGCACTGGTCTGCTACCTCAACGCCGTGCGTCTCAAACCCGACAATAAGACCACGTGGGTATCTCTCGTGCGTGGCCTCTATCTGGCCGGCTATTACGACGAGGCCATTGTGCAACTGCAGGTAGCTACCGACCATTGCGGCGAAAAAGGCGATTTCCACTACTTCCACGCGGCGGCCCTGCTGGAGATGGGTAAGGCTAAAGAAGCCCTGCTGCAACTGGAGACCGCGCTGGAAATGGCGCCTAAAAAGCTCAAATTGTTCACGGAACTCAATCCAGAATTCCTCATGAGGCCGTCTGTCTCCGACCTGATAGCCAAATACAGGAAAAAGAAGTAGGAGTCACCTGCGATTGCTAATCGTAAGTTATTGACATTTGCCGTAATGCATATTTTCCGATATTGCAGCCGCAAAACTGTGTGAAAAGAAAATGGGCGATCTGCTGACAGTCATTTATATTGGTACAATACTGGTTCTGTGCGGCCTTGTGCTCATGTTCCGTTATGTGAACGACGGGGGCAGCAGTCGCCGTTGGGGTATATGGCTGCTGGTGCTGGGTCTGTTGGTATATCTGGCAGCCTGGTTCTTCACACCAGATTCTCCCTACTACCACCTCAACTACGACCCCGAAAAGCACAGATTATGAGGCATTTCAGTTTTAATCTGGTGGTATTGGTCGCTATGTCACTGTCTGCAATTGCGGGCGGGCGCAACGAACGGGCCATTCGTGGCATGCTGGCCGCACAGGTCGCCGAGTGGAACAAGGGCAATATAGAAGGGTATATGCACGGCTACTGGGAGAATGACAGATTGTTGTTCATTGGCTCAAAAGGACCGTCCTACGGTTATGCAGGCACGCTTGCCCGTTACAAAAAGAGCTATCCCGATGCCGACCACATGGGAACACTCACTTCTACCGTCGTGAGCTGCAAAAAACTCTCTCGTCAATACTACTTTGTGGTGGGCAAATGGTCCCTCGCACGCAATGCCGGAGATGTTTCGGGTTCTTACACGCTTTTGCTGCGCAAGATAAAGGGAGAGTGGGTCATTGTATCAGACCACAGTAGTTAGGTCAGGCTGCCGGCAGGTTCACTACAAATGTACTTCCCTTTCCTTTTTCACTCTCCACCTCAATAGTGCCGTCATTCACCCGCACAAATTCCTGGCAGAGCAGTAGGCCCAGACCGATGCCGCGCTCACCCTCGGTACCATATGTGTTCCTGCCGTCCTTCGCTGTGAACAGGTTTTCCAGTTGCTCAGCATCCATACCTACACCTGTATCAGTCACCGTAATACGCACCGTGTCTGCCACTTTAGAACACTGCACCGATACGCTACCGCCGGATGAGGTGAATTTTAGCGCGTTCATTATGAGGTTACGCAACACAATGTTGATCTGGCCACCATCGCAAAAGGCCATCACCGGTGCGCCTGTAGTGCCCGAGAGGCTTATCTGCTTGCGCTCTGCAGTCTCACCCAGAAGGGATAAGTTGCTGCCTATGAGTTGCACAATGTCTGTCGCTACCGGGTCTGATGCCTTGGTTTCCTGCATATAGCTGCGTGCCCACATCAGCACATTGTCCAGCAGCAGGTTAAGTGTGCTCAGCTGGTTGTTGATGTCGGGTTTCAGTATGTCATATTCCTCTGCGGTCAGCTGTTTGTTGTTCAGCATCTGAATGGCCGCTGTAATAGAGTTGATCGGGCCGCGCAGGTCGTGCGACAGCACCGAAAAGGTCTTGTCCTTAAAGTGGTTCAGCTCCTCAAGACGGCTGGCCTGCAATTGCAACTGTTCTTTCTGTCCCTGCACTTTTTCCTTAGCGCGTTTCTCCGACCGCTTTTTTCTGTAAAACAGCACCAGCATGGTGATCAGCAGTACCGTGATTCCCACCAGTATTACCAGGGCTATCTGCAGCTTGCGGGCAAAGGACGTTTGTATGTCCCTGGTCTTTTTCAGCTCCTGTATCTGCAGTTGCTTTATTTCAAGGTCGTGGTCATACTGAATCTTTTGTATCTTCTTTTCATTATCGGCATTGAAAATGCTGTCTTTATAGCGTTGATACGTATGGGACAACTCCAGCGCTCTCTTATAGTCGCCGGTGGCCTCATACATATTGGCCAGTTCGCCCGAGGTCTCCATGATCAGCTTCTTCTGACCCGTTTCCTGCATCAGCTTTAGTGCCTCTTGCATGTGCGCCACGCCCTCTTTCTTTTTGCCCTGTTCAAACAGTATGCGCCCCATACCAGAATGGGCAGACAAAACAAAATTCACATCCGGAACCGTCTTTTGTCGCTTCAGTACCAGTTCATACGCCGCCAGTGCCTTGGCCGGTTGTTTGGTGGTGGTATATATTTCGGCTATGTTGGTAAGGAAAACCGTATTCCAGTATTCGTCACCAAGAGAATCTGTAAGGCGCAATCCATTATTGAATAGGTCCAGCGCCTTCGCGTAGTCTTCCATTAGCGAATAAACAAACCCTACGTTAGCATAGTTCTGATAAACCTCCTGCTGATTGGTGGAACTTTCGAAGCTCTTCAGGCTCTTCTCCACATACTCGCGCGCCTTGTCAAACTCTTTCAGTTGAGCATACAGTGTGGCAATATTGGTATAACAGTTGGACGCTGAATTGTTAGCACCTAACGTCTCATATATCTTCAATGCACCCAGATACTCTTTTAGCGATGCGGCAAAATTACCCATATCGTTATAGATATCGCCGAGGTAAAAATATGCACGGGCCACACGGCTGTCGTTGCCAATATCCTTCGCAGCCTTTTTCGACCGTTCGAAGTAGGCAATAGCATCCGGAAATTTCGTTTGCATATAATACACCAACCCTATGTTGTGCAGCAATTCGTTCACATCTTTCGATGGCGGCATTTTCTCCATCATCGTCAACGCCCTCATCAGGTTCGCCTGTGCCTTTTCATAGTTCTGGTCCAGCACATCTGCTATTCCCTCATACATGTGCCCCAGTGCCTCGCCCCTCCCGTAGCCGATGCCTGCCGACAGTTTCAGTGCAGCAGCAGCATAATGCCGGATGGAGTCGCTGTTGGTGTTCTTGTTCTTATACTCCCAGGCCATTCCCAGTAGCGCCTGTGCTCGTGTAGTGTCTGCAACCGATGCAGTTTGAAGTACCTTTCTCAGGCTATCAGTGCGGCCGGCAAATGCCTTGTTGGGGGCATGCAGCGCCACCCACGCTGCTAAAATTGCCACAGATGGCAAGGATCGTGTTTTGCGGCGCAAAAACTTGTCAGTAGGAGTATGTCGGGTATTTTCTTGTGTCGTGAACAAAAACTGATGGCTTTTGTTGGTTAGTAATGTAAAGGTACTTGATAATACGTATAATCAAACACGAATGGATGCTTGCAGGTGGCTCACGTTGCGGTAAACCCGTGACATTAATTTGTTGCCGTTCCCTATCTTTACATTTGTAATATTGTTTATGGAACCGTCACCGCAATTTGCCAAGATACAAGCCTACTACCTGTCTTTCCTTCCTGGCCTTACCCACGAAGGTTGGGAACTATGTACGAACCACTTCAGGGTGCGCACCCTGAAGAAGGGTGAGTTTCTGCAGAAGCAGGGTGTGGTAGCCAATCACGTATCTTTCCTGAACTATGGACTGTTGCGCATGTACCACCTGGTGGACGGCCGCGAAAAGGTATCAGAGTTCTTTAAAGAGGGCGACTATGCCGCCGACTATCGCAGCTTTCTGATGCGCGAACCAGCCAACACCTATGTACAGGCACTGGAAGATACAGAGGTAGTGGACCTTTCCTTCGATGACCTGCAGATCATTTACCAGCGCATACCAGAGGCCAATTATATCGGTCGGCTGATAGCCGAAGAGCTGTTCAAAGACATTTGCCGCCGCACCACTATACAGGTGACCGTTAGCATTGACGACCAATATGCTAACCTTGTTCGCGACAAGCCGTGGCTCGTACAGCGGGTACCGCAGTACATGATCGCCTCCTACCTGGGCGTGACCCCCGAGGCGCTCAGCCGCATCAAGTCGAGGGCGGGCAAGCGGTCGCGCAAGATACCTCTGCGTCCGACGCCTGCTGCGGTATCTGAAATTGCAGCCGCACAGCCCTGACCGGAAGCCGCTGTGACGTGCCAAATTGATCCTGATCAATATCTCGGGTCTTTCTCTATTTATTAACCAGGGTTAATGAAAAAGACTCGTTTCAATTGGAATTTTGCCTCATCATTCCAAACACGATCATGAAGAAGTTAGTCAACACAATCGCAGTTTTGCTGGTATCGTTGGTGCTGCGTGCACAGCCGCAGACCCAAAGCATAACCGGCTACATCTATGACGAGGCCTCGCGCGCACCGCTGGAGGGGGTCATCGTAAAGATCCTGAACCTCACGCCTGAGCGGGGCACCGCCACCGATGCCAACGGCCGCTTCCGTATAGACAGTGTACCCATTGGCCGCCGCACCTTAAAGGTGTCTTACATATCTTATGAAGACAAGCTGGTGAACGACATAGTGGTAACAGCGGGCAAGGAGGTGAACCTGGACCTGCCCATGCAGGAGGCCGTGCACAAACTGAACGAGGTGACCGTGAGCTACGACCGCAGCAAGGACAAGAACCGCACCATTAACGATATGGCCCTCATCAGCGCGCGCTCCTTCAACGTGGACGAGACCAAGCGCTATGCAGGTGCCCTGGGAGACCCCTCGCGTATGGCGGCCAACTTTGCCGGCATAGTGGCAGGCAACGACAGCCGCAACGACATAGTAGTGCGGGGCAATTCGCCCACCGGCATGCTATGGCAGATAGAAGGTCTGAACGCGCCCAACCCCAACCACTTTGGTACGGTGACCAGCACCGGCGGACCGGTGAGTATGCTGAACAACAACAACATTGCCAAGTCCGACT
>JBIKSN010000289.1:0-3774 GCA_044348585.1 Flavipsychrobacter sp. | reverse complement strand
ACAAAGGGAAGAAGATCACCGAAGGGGCTGTCAAAGAACTTATCGATCCGGATGAGACCATTGTGGAGATAGACATACTGCACAATGCCGCTGCACCCGCAATGCTTGCCACCTCTGAATGGAAGCAGCACGTGACGGCTGCTACTCCCACTCAGATCACCTTCCGTGTGAACAACAGGCAGGTGCCCGTCATCAACGAATACCTTGTAAAGAATGGTGTGCAGGTGACCCGCATACATGCCAAACACTCATTAGAAAATTACTTCTTAACCCTTACTAATGATTAAGCTGCTTTCGTTAGAGTTATACAAGATATTCAAACGCCCGCGCACGTTCATCAGCTTCGGGCTGGTGACGGCGATAGCGCTGGTCATTCAACTGGCCATGACCGCCGGCGGCAAGGACTTCCTGTCGTTTGGTATGCAGGGCATCACCGAGCAGTTTGACGTGAACGGTAACATCCTGAACGGCTACCTGGTTGCGTACCTCATTCTGCAGTCGCTGCTCATACATATACCACTGCTTATAGCACTGGTGGCAGGCGATACACTTGCCGGCGAAGCCAATATGGGCACCCTGCGACTGGTGCTGACCAGACCCGTGAGCCGGAGCGAGCTGGTGCTCGTAAAGTTCATGGCGAGCATTATCTACTCTCTGCTGCTGATCATATGGCTGGCGGCTGTAGCACTGCTGCTGTCCATAGTCCTGTTCGGGACGGGGGATATGATCAACATGAAGAGCGAGACCTTCATACTGCTGCTGAAGAACGACATACCCTGGCGGTACCTGGCGGCATTCGGCTTTGCATCGTTGGCCATGTCTTCGATAGTGTCGCTGGCCATGTTCCTGTCGGCATTTGCCGAGAACGCCATAGGCCCCATAGTGGCCACCATGGGTATAGTGGTAGTGCTCACCATCCTCAGCAATCTGGAGCTGCCACTCTTCAACCTTATCAAACCCTACCTCTTCACTACCCACATGATAGGCTGGAAGGGGTTCTTTGACGACCCTGTACCCTACGCGGCCATAACACGGTCGGCTGGGGTATTGCTGTCGTACACTGCCGGTCTGCTGCTGGCCACCATCCTCTACTTTAACAAGAAAGACATACAGTCGTGATAAGAAAGAAACTGACCACCCTGCTGGCGCTGTTGGCCCTTGCAACCGCTGCGCAGGCACAAACCGCCGATGAGCTTTTTGCCACCGTGCGCACCAAGGTGCTGCAGGTAAAGGACTATGTGGCCGACGTGAATATGAAGATAGACGTGGCCTTTATGCAGGTGCCCATGCTGAAGGGGAAGCTCTACTACAAAGCACCCGACAAGATGAAGCTGGAGCGCAACGGAGGCATCTCTATACTGCCGCGCAAGAACATAAACATGACCCTGAGCAACCTGATACCTACAGGCAAGGTGACGGTAATAGACATGGGCATCACCACACTGAAGGACAAAAAACTGCGCCTGCTGAAAGTGGTGCCCGACGAGGACAACAACGGCATAGTGCTGACCAAGATGTGGCTGGATGAGAAAGAACTTCTGGTGACCCATACCGAGACCACTACGTTTAACGATGGCACGGTGATCATGGATCTGGACTATAAGAACTACAACAAATATGGTCTGCCCGACAAGGTGAAGATCTTCATGGACCTGAAGGAATACAAACTGCCAAAGGGCGTGACCATGGACTATAATGACGTGCTGGAAAAGACCGACAAGGACAAAACAGCCAAAAAACAAAAGGGCACCATAGAGATCAGATATCTTAACTACACTATTAATAAGGGAATACCCGATGCTATATTTGCGGCGGCAAAGAAAACAGCTGAGTAAGCAACGCCCATGCTACTGCGGGGTCTTTTGCTCGCCGCTCTTTCTGAGGTACACAAACCAATAGACCATACCCACAAGGCCGGCACCACCTATTATATTACCAAGGGTCACGGGCAGCAGATTTACCAGCAGAAAATTGGACCAGGTGACCATGCTGTAGTCCTGGGGCGTGGCGTTGATGAGGCCGAACAAGGCAGGGTCTCCATAGTCTTTTACTGCAATAGCCGCCGGTATAAAGTACATGTTGGCGATGCTGTGCTCGAAACCGCAGGTGACAAATGCGGTGATGGGAAATACAATGCACAGGATCTTGCCGGCCGATGAACGCACACTGAAACACAACCATACGGCGAGGCATACCAACACATTGCATAATATACCCAACGCCACGGCCTGACCAAACTGCAACTGACACTTGGCACGGGCAATATTGAGCATGTTTTGCCCCACTGCGCCCTGCGCAAACAGATACTGACGCGAAAAGAACAACAACACGGCCACACCCAGTGCCCCCACCATATTACCAAAGAACACGAGCAGCCAATTGCGCAGTACTGCGGCGGTACTCACTTTCTTATTGGCCCATGCCATGATGATGAGGTTGTTGCCGGTGAACAGCTCGGCCCCACCTATGATGACCAATATGAGCCCAAGGCTGAACGCTACCCCACCCACCATGCGGGTGATGCCGGGCGGCAATGTGCTGCCTGCGGTGACCGTGGTGAAGAACACACTGCCCAATGCTATGAACGCACCGGCCAGCATGGCCAGCACCAGTGTGCGCATGGCACTCATGCGCGCCTTGTTCACCCCAACGGCCTCGGCCTGCAGCGCCATATCCGGCGGCATCAGAAAATCAACACCTTCGGTATTCATAGATCGGATATTTTGACATGAAGATACAAAGCACAACTAATGACGGGATGAAAAGATGTACCGGCAAGAAATTGCTTCCCTTTCCCCGATATTTTTTCTGATCGCACCGCTCTTCCCACCTTTTTATTGATAATCAATGATATTCTGCGCAGAATGATGCTTTTTTGATGGTATTTGCTTCCTCCCGAATGCTTTCGGAACAAGGGGAATTGCGCAAAAACTGCGCACTTGCTTCTCACTTTCTTCTCACTTTCTTCTCACCTGCTTCCCAAAAACTGCGCACTGCTTCTCATCCCGAATGCTTTCGAGACCAGCCCGAGCAGCAAAAAAAACATCTATAAGTTCACTTCTCCACCATTTTTTCCACTTTACATCAAGTTACAAACACATGCGCTGTTGTGCAAAAGAAAGATCTATGATATACAGCAGGCTGCATGTGATATAACTGAATTGGTGGTATCGTAAAATACGACAGGTATTACAAACCTGCCTGACGGCAGCCAGGCGCTCTACCGCAACATCTTCGAAACATTCGAGGACGAGAGAAGAGTAAGAATCTGCATTACGCAGATACCCTCCTTTTTTGACGCATTGCTACCGTTCTGTTTCGTTTTTCGGCGGTACTTTTAGTTGCAAATAAAATTGACATTATGGCCATCATCAATCCTCACATTAATTTCAACGGAAATGCGGAAGAAGCATTTACGTTTTACAGATCAGTATTTGGCGGCGAGTTTTCAAAAGTCGTTCGGTTCAAAGACATTGCCAGTGCTGAGTTTCCGGTACCTGAAAAGGAAGAAAATAAGATCATGCACATTGCGCTGCCGGTGGGCAGACACAATGCGCTGATGGGCAACGATGTTCCGGAGTTTATGGGCAGGGTGAACGAACAGGAAAACAGGAGCAAGATATCGATAAGTGCCGCGAGCAAGGAAGAAGCCGAGCATCTGTACGCAGGTCTGTCGGACGGTGGAACAATAGAGGTGCCGCTTGAAGAAAATGGTGATGGTTCTGTTTTTGCCATGTTCAGAGACCGGTATGGGATTGAATGGATGGTGGAGTT
>JBIKSN010000224.1:0-5405 GCA_044348585.1 Flavipsychrobacter sp. | reverse complement strand
AACCATGACCTTTGCGCCCAACTTATTGAGGCAATAAATGTTACTCAACGCAACACGAGAGTGCATGATGTCGCCAATGATGGTGATGTGCTTACCCTTGAGGTCGCCCACACGCTCTTTCATAGAGTATGCGTCTAACAAAGCCTGTGTGGGATGTTCATTGATACCGTCGCCGGCATTTACAATACTTGCATTTATATGATCGGCCAGAAACCAGGGGGCTCCACTGGCTGAGTGTCGCATGACCACCATATCGACCTTCATAGCCAGAATGTTCTTGACGGTGTCGATAAGTGTTTCACCCTTGGATACTGAGGAGCCTGAAGCTGAAAAATTCACGACATCGGCACCAAGGCGTTTTTCAGCCAACTCGAATGAAAGACGGGTACGGGTGGAGTTTTCGAAGAAAATATTTGCAACAGTAGTATCGCGGAGGGATGGCACCTTTTTTATGGGGCGTTGTAATACCTGTTTGAAGTTATCGGCTGTCTTTAAAATGAGCCTGATATCTTCAGTGTTCAGTTCTTTGATCCCTAAAAGGTGTTTTACCGACAACATGTTTATTTTCCTGTATTAATGATTCAACTGAAAATTTCGTTACCACTATGCCTTAGTGAGCAGCACAACCTCATCTTTTCCGTCCTGTTCTTTCCAATTCACTTTGACCTTTTGTGTCAATATTGTATCAACAGTGTATCCTGTGTAATCGGGATGTATGGGCAACTCTCTGCTAAACCTACGGTCTACCAATACCAACAGTTCCACTCGTTCTGGCCTGCCAAAATCAATCAGTGCATCCATAGCCGACCGGATGGTGCGACCGGTGTAGAGTACGTCATCAACGAGGATAACATTCTTTTTTTCAACGCTGAAAGGAATATCTGTTACCGAGGGTATCTGAATATCTGAAGAAGAATGTACATCATCCCGATAGAAGGTGATGTCCAACTTTCCGTAGGCGATCTCTTTTTTCTTTGTGATCTCTTTTACCATTTTGACGATACGGTCGGAGAGAAAAACACCGCGCGGCTGGATACCTATAATTACGGTATTCTGAAAATCGATATGGTTTTCGACCAGCTGATGCGCAAGCCGCTGCAAAGTGAGATCAAGTTGTGCGTTATTAAGCAGGGTCTTCAACGGCAAGTTATTTAACCCCAAAAATAGTCAACCGCATTCTATTTTCGTAACAATGGGACATAAAAACTATGCGGGCTACTTTTTCCTTCTGGCCCGGCAATTGGAGAACTGAAATTATTAAGGGAAAAATATCACGGGATAAAAACTTGTGCGTGCCTATTTCGGTAATTTTGCAAACAACTTGATACCGGCACCATCAATAGAGCCTAACAATGCAAAAGCTGAACGATTTTTTTGAGAATTACACATCTGCGCTGGAGAGATATGACACCAAAAGCCTCGCATACATGTATAACATGCCCTGCACTATGTTGTCGGATGAGGCGACCACAGTTTTCAATGATGCCGGCAAACTGGAAGGATTCTTTAATCAGGGGGCGAGTTTTTATCGTCAATTCGGTATTGCCCATGTTAGGCATGAGATCTGGACAAAGCGGCATCTGTCTGACAGGATAGCTACTGTGAAGGTGAACTGGCAATTTTTTGATGCATTGAATGCTCCGATCTATAATTGCGATTATCAATACACGATGAAACTTGATAAGAATAATCAATGGCGTATCATTCTTTCGGTATCAATAAACGAAAAAAAGAATATGGAAGAGTGGCAGGTACGGATGAAAAATGAACTGGTGAACCGGTTCGGATAACCCGGTAAAATATCGATTTTGCCATCCAAGGCCACTAAAGTTGGAATTTCCGGCGCAGATAGGTAGAAAAGTGCCCGATTTTTCTTTTCATTTTGCATTTTTTGATCGAAAGTGAAGTTTCCTTTTTTGGCTATTATGATTACATTTGCAGTCCATATAAAACTAACTTCTTCATGGCTACTACAGCAGACATGCGCAACGGGTTGATCATTAAACTCGACGGAAACCTTTACTCAGTTGTTGAATTCGGACAGAACAAGACTGCACGTGCTGCAGCGAAAGTGTGGGCGAAACTAAAAGGTGTGGACAATAACAGGTCTATCGAACATACGTGGAACTCTGGTGACAACATCTTCCCGGTGCGTGTAGAAAAGCGCAACTACCAATTCCTTTACAAAGACGATTCAGGCTTCAACCTGATGGATAACAATACATTTGAGCAGATAGCACTTGGCGAAAATATGATCGATCGTCCTGAATTATTCAAAGATGGTCAGGAGTGTTTTGTGATCTTCAACACCGAAACGGAAACACCGATGAGTGTTGAATTGCCACCGAGCGTGAACTTGCGTGTAACTTACTCTGAACCAGGTGTTAAAGGCGATACGGCAACACGTGCTATGAAGGCAGCTACACTTGAAACAGGTGCAACTGTTATGGTGCCTCTGTTTGTGGAAACCGACGAGTTGATCAAGATCGACACGCGTACAGGTAGCTATGTTGAGCGTGTGAAGTAAGCACGGCCACTTTTTAATTACGAACATTTCATTACATCTACTATAAAAACATTATAAATGGAGTATAAGCAGATCCAAGAGCTGATCAAAACAATAAACAAGTCAAACATCAGCGAACTGAGCATTGAAGAAGGTGATTTCAAGATCACTATCAAGCAGGATTTTTCCGCCCAGCCTCAATATATGGTAGCACCGGCGCCCATGCCAATGCCTATTCAGGTGGCTGCACCGGCACCCCAGACGGCTGTTGCCGCACCGGCACCTGCTGCTGCTCCGGCCGCGAAACCTGCTGCTGAAGCTCCAGCCGGCAATCAGGTAACAATCAAGTCGCCGATGATCGGTACGTTCTATCGCAGCCCGTCGCCAGACAAACCAGTGTTTGTGAATGTAGGCGATGAAGTAAAAAAAGGTCAGGTACTGTGTATCATTGAGGCGATGAAGCTTTTCAATGAAATAGAGTGTGAGATGAACTGCAGGATCGTTAAGGTGCTTGCAGATGATTCAAGCCCTGTAGAATACGACCAGCCATTATTCATAGTAGAGCCAATTTAATATTACTCTTCGGAGTGATCCGAAGATAAACATTAGAAATGGCCTTTTATGAGGCCATTTTTAGTACAAAAAAATATTAATTTATTTAATTAAATCACAAGAAAGTGTTTAAAAAAATATTAATAGCTAACCGTGGAGAAATCGCCTTGCGCATCATCAGGACGTGTAGGGAAATGGGTATCCGTACTGTTGCAGTTTATTCAACTGCCGACAAAGAGAGCCTTCACGTTCGGTTTGCAGACGAAGCGGTTTGCATCGGTAAGCCACAGAGCTCTGAATCATACCTGAATATTCAGCACATAATGGCTGCGGCTGAGATCACCAACGCTGATGCTATCCATCCGGGTTATGGTTTCCTTGCTGAGAATGCTTCATTTGCTGAGATCTGTGCACAATACAAGATCAAATTCATAGGCCCTACCCCTGCTATGATCAATGCAATGGGTGATAAGATCACGGCGAAAGAAACGATGATCAAGGCGGGAGTACCGGTAATTCCGGGCTCTGAAGGCCTCATAGAAAGTGTTGAAGTAGCAAAAAAATGGGCTGAGAAGATCGGTTACCCTGTGATCATTAAAGCTACAGCAGGTGGCGGTGGTAAGGGTATGCGTGTAATATGGGAGGAAAGCGAAATGGAGAATTCCTTCAACAATGCCAAAATGGAGGCAAAGGCGTCGTTCAAGAACGATGGGATCTACATGGAGAAATTCGTTGAGGAACCTCGTCACATCGAGATACAGGTAGCGGGCGACCAGTTTGGTACCGTGTGTCACCTGAGCGAGCGTGATTGCTCTATCCAGCGTCGCCACCAGAAACTGGTTGAGGAATCTCCGTCTCCGTTCATGACAGACGAGCTTCGTAAACGCATGGGTGATGCCGCTATCAAGGCAGCATCTGCGATCAATTATGAAAGTGTTGGTACGATCGAATTCCTCGTGGACAAACACAGGAACTTCTATTTTATGGAGATGAACACCCGTATCCAGGTGGAGCACGGCGTGACCGAGGAAGTTATCAGCTATGACCTTATCAAGGAGCAGATCAAGATAGCTGCCGGTGTAGCGATAAGCGGAAAGAACTACGAGCCGAAGATACATGCGATAGAATGTCGTATCAATGCGGAAGATCCATACAATGACTTCCGTCCGTGTCCGGGTAGGATCACTACCCTGCATACACCAGGTGGCCATGGTGTTCGCGTTGATTCACATATATATGCCGGCTATACCATTCCACCTTACTACGATTCAATGATCGCTAAAGTAATTGCCGTGGCGCAGACACGCGAAGAAGCCATCAATACAATGGAGCGCGCGCTGAGCGAATATGTGATAGAGGGTGTAAAAACGACTATTCCTTTCCATTTGCAGTTGATGCGTAATGAGGATTTCAGGAAGGGTAATTTCACAACCAAATTCATCGAGTCGTTCAAGCTTGTATAACAACAATTAAGAGCAGCCAGATCATTTCGACTGCCTGAAACAATTAAAGAATATCAAATTTCTCACTTTCGCAGCATGAAAAAAACATTGTTGATAACGGGTGGTGCCGGTTTCATCGGATCGCATGTGGTGCGGTTATTTGTAACCAAGTACCCGGATTATAAGATCGTTAACCTTGACGCATTGACCTATGCAGGTAATCTTGAAAACCTTAAGGACATACAAGATGCACCAAACTACATATTTGAGAAGGCCGACATTACCGACGAGGCAACGATAAACAGCATTTTTGCCAAGTATAATTTCGACGGGGTGATACATCTGGCTGCAGAAAGTCATGTAGACCGTTCTATCATAGATCCGAATGCGTTCATCCGTACGAATGTGATGGGAACTGCAAATCTGCTGAATGCAGCCCGTACCATCTGGAAAGACAACATGGAGGGCAAACGCTTTTATCACGTTTCTACAGACGAAGTGTACGGTTCATTGGGTGAGGAGGGATTCTTCCTTGAGACAACTCCTTATGATCCGCAATCACCTTATTCTGCATCAAAAGCGGCATCCGACCACTTTGTGCGCGCCTATGGAAATACCTACCATATGCCATTCGTGATCACGAACTGCTCTAACAACTATGGTCCGAACCACTTCCCTGAAAAACTGATCCCGTTGTTCTTCAACAATATCCGTAATAACAAGCCGTTGCCTGTATACGGCGACGGAAAATATACACGTGACTGGTTGTATGTTGTGGATCATGCCCGTGCAATAGATATGGTATTCCACGGTGGAAGAAACGGTGAAACGTATAATATCGGCGGATTCAATGAGTGGCAGAATATAGAACTGGTGAAACTGATGTGCCGTGAGATGGATAAGCG
>JBIKSN010000023.1:0-20178 GCA_044348585.1 Flavipsychrobacter sp. | reverse complement strand
ACTTTAGAAAAAATAATTAATTATTTTTATATTTAGGTGCATTAACATCCTTTTAATGATTTTTTCCTATGATTGGTTGAATTAACGAATTAGTTTTGAACTCCATTTCTATTTGCAAAAAGAATGTGAAAATCTCATTTTGCAAGTAGCTCACAACTCTCCCGCTTACTGCCACAATTCTGTAAAACCTATCAAAATCTGCATATTGCGGATAATAATAATTTGTATTCAATTGTTTCAATATCACTAAAGTAAAAACACAGAAATGAGAAAACTGCAGTACTTATTTGCCGCGCTCATGTTGGTGGGCTCCGTCGGTTCTGTGACGGCCCAAACGATCAGCGGACACCTTAGAGTTTGTTTGGGAGGTTCCCGAACGACACTGACGATCAACACAACCGGTGGAACCTGGAGTAGTGGAAATGTTGGAGTTGCCACTATCGATCCTTCGACCGGTATTGTAACCGGTGTGGCTGGGGGTACAGCAGCGATCAGTTATAATATTCCACCAAGTACGGTTTTTACAACAACAGTTACGGTGGTCGGGGCAGCAGTTAACATTGGGGTTTCGGTAGGTACTGCTCCTACTTGTGTAGGAAGTTTTACAACCTACACAGCAACGCCAACCAGTGGAAACAACTGGTCCAGCAGCAATTTGGCTGTGGGAACTATTAATACAGGTGGTAACCTTGCGGGTCTGACAGCCGGTACTACAATCATATCGTACCGTCACAATGCATTTGATTGTTACGTAGAGTCGGTTCAGACGATCAATGCTATACCGACCGTTACTGTCAATACCACTATTTGTGCCGGAGTGTCTCAAACTTGTATCGGTGCACCGTCGGGTGGTACCTGGGCTAGCAGCAATACCGGTGTTGGAACGATTGGCAGTACTACCGGAGTTTTTACGGGTTCAACTGCCGGTACAACAAACGTTAGCTATACTGGTACAAACGGATGTCGTTTGCTTACAGCTGTGAGTGTTGTGAACACTCCTGCCAATGTTACCGGTACTACCACTGTATGTCAGGGAAGCACTACCACTTTGAACTCTGCAACGGCAAGCCAAACCTGGAGTAGCTCGAACCCTTCAGTTGCTACAGTTGCCGCTGCCGATTCCAATAATGGTACTGTTACCGGCGTAGCTGCTGGAACCGCGGCCATAAGCTATACTAACGGATCAGGCTGTGCAAGGGTGGTGACGGTGACCGTAACGGGTGCTATGACACCCAATACAGGGGCAGCGCTGGTATGTATGGGGCAGACGACAACTCTCGCTAATGCCACAAGCGGTGGTGCGTGGACATCAGGTGCGGCCGGAATTGCTACAGTGAACAGCGGCACTGGTGTGGTGACGCCTGTTTCTATCGGAAATGCGAACATCACTTACACAACCACTACTCCTGCATCTTGTCGTAGTATTACCCAAGTTACAGTGAATGCCGCTCTTGGCAATAACACCGGTACAGCAACTGTGTGCGTAGGTTCAACTACCACGATGTCAAATGCCGTTTCGGGCGGAACATGGTCGAGCAGCAACGGTAACGTTTCCGTGGTGGGTTCGAGTGGTGTGATCACGGGTGTTTCTGCCGGCACTTCGGTTGTGACCTATCTGATCACTTCAGGATGTTTTAAAACATCTATTGTTACAGTAAACCCACTGCCGAACACTATAGGTGGTACTTTGTCTGTATGTGAATCATTTACAGTAACAGTAACTAATTCCACATCGGGAGGAACCTGGGCTAGCAGTAATCTGACTGTAGGTACAGTCAATTCATCTACAGGTGTTGTTACAGGTTTGTCTGCAGGAACAACGCTTATCACTTACAGACTAACGGCTACCGGTTGTCAGGTTACAAGAGAATTCACAGTTAATCCGCGTCCTTCAGTTTTCACCGGTTCGCTTCTGGTTTGTAATGGCAGCACTTCTACACTTTCATCAAGTCCGTCAGGAGGTGTCTGGGCAAGTAGCGCACCAGCTATTGCTTCAGTTTCATCATCAGGTGTTGTTTCTGGAAACGCCCTGGGAACTTCAAATATTACTTATACACAGGGGGGGTGTTTCAGATCTGCAACAGTAACTGTAGGGGTGACCCCAACAACCATTACGGGAAATCATATAGTTTGCTATAATCAGACTAGCACACTTTCTTCTAGTCCATCAGGTCATACGTGGTCAAGTGCCAACACTGCGGTTGCAACTGTGAATGCAAGCACAGGTGTTGTATATGGTGTTAACACAGGCACAGCGACTATTAGCTACACGCATTCAAATGGTTGCGCAGCGACTACAGTTGTAACAGTAAGTACCGGCCCTAACACAGGAGATCCGATCGTGTGCGTTGGTGAGACAGTTACGTTGAGTAATGCTGAGCCGGGTGGTACCTGGAGCAGCAGTAGCTCTAACGCTACCGTGAATACGAGTACCGGTCTTGTTTCTGGTATTTCCGTTGGTACAGCCAACATCACTTATTCTGTTATAGCACATGGTTGCATCGCGGTTACACAGGTTACAGTAAACCCTGCTATGGATACGGTTATCGGGCAATTAAACCTTTGCGTTGGTACATCTTCACCACTCAGCCATGTAGTTGGCGGCGGAACATGGACCAGCAGCAATACAGCAATCGCTACCGTGAACCTCACAACAGGCGTTGTCACAGGTGTTGCAGGTGGTACCGCTAATATCACTTACACTGTATCGTCAGGCTGTACCAAAATGGCTACGGTGACAGTAAATACTTCTATACCGGCAATTGACGGTTACATTTATCTGTGTATTGGTGGTGGCTCGCGCCAGTTTACCCATCCTATGGGAGGAGGAACCTGGAGCAGTTCAGATCCAACTATTGCATCTGTTACTTCAACCGGGGTGGTTTCCGCTGTTTCGGTGGGTAATGCTTACATTTCATACACGCTGGTTCCAGGTTGTTATGCAGTCATAAACGTTCAGTCTAATTTGATACCTCCTCCGATATCCGGTGTTAACCCGATCTGTGTGGGACAGACTGCAGGTCTTTCCAGTATGATAGGTGCAGGTGCTGTATGGACAAGTAGTGACACTACCGTTGCAACGATCAATGTTGGATCGGGTGCTATCACCGGTGTCGCCCCCGGAACTACAACGATCACTTTTGCCTATTACGGTTGTTTCGTGAATCGTGTTCAAACAATTAACGAAACGCCATCGGCCATTACCGGTGCAACTACAATGTGCGCATACGATACAATGACGTTCTCGGCTTCTCCTTCAGGTGGCACCTGGAGTAGTTCTAACCCATCTGTTGCAACAGTTGATGCGTCTTCAGGGCTTGTTACGGCTGTGATAGGTGGTACAGCAATCATTTCATATACAACAGCCGCCGGTTGTTACAGTACTATTACTGTTTCTGTCGGTAATACATCGCCACCCTTTACCGGTGATCATACACTTTGTGTAGGTAACTCCTCAGAGTTGGAGACTACAACAACCGGTGGCGCATGGTCAAGCGCCAATACATCTATTGCAACCGTTTCTGCAGGTGGTGTAGTTACAGGCGTGGGCACCGGTGTTGTGTTAATAAGCTATACACACGGTGTAAGCGGATGTGTGAGGGCAGAGCAAGTAACTGTGAATGCTGCAGTGACTCCGAACGTAGGTGACGACTTGATCTGCGATGGTGGATGGTCGGATCTTACGAATCCAACTCCCGGTGGATATTGGTCCAGCAACAATTTGTTTGTTGCAACAGTTGGTTCTGCAACCGGACACGTTTACGCAATCGCTCCGGGCACAGCCAACATATATTATGTTATGTCTTCTCATTGTTATGCAACTACCCACCTCACGGTGAATGTTGTTCCGGCTCCAATTACAGGAAATACTACTGTTTGTCAGGGGAATACGTCAGCACTCAGCCATCCTTCCGCGGGAGGTGCATGGTCAAGTCAGGACACTACAAAGGCAACAGTTGATGCCGGAACCGGAGTTGTGACAGGTGTTACACTTGGTACATGTGTGGTTACGTACACTGTCAGCAGCGGATGTTTCAGGACAATTACAATGAACGTCGTTGTGGCTCCGTCACCTATCACAGGCAGCAATACCGTCTGCGTAGGTTCATTTACAACCTACACAGGTGTTGTAGGGGGCAGCGGAACATGGACCAGCAGCGATCCTGCAGTAGCGTCGGTTGATACAACAACCGGGGTTGTTTCCGGTAACGCTATCGGTACGGCGACGATTACATATACAAGCACAGGATCATGTTTTACAACTAAGGTTATTTCTGTAAATGAAGCTCCGAGTGCTATTTCGGGTAATTCATTGATTTGCCCTGGTGTGATTGATTCGTCATTTTCTTGTACACCATCGGGTGGAACATGGAGCAGCAGCAACACAAGTGCGGCTACGATCAATTCTTCAATCGGTGTAATAACTGCTGTGAGCGCAGGTGCGACAACTATTACTTATTCGCTCCCTTCAGGTTGCCGTTCTTTAAAGTCGGTTACTATTAATTCCGCACCTGCCACTATTACAGGTACTTTAACCGCATGTGTAGGTAGTACTACAGCGCTTACCTCATCTCCTGGTGGTGGTACTTGGAGTTCGTCAGCAACATCAGTAGGGACGATATCGGCAACAACCGGTGTATTTACCGCAATATCCGCAGGTACATCTACAATTAGTTACACCAATGGAAGTGGTTGTGCTGCTTCAACAGTTGTTACAGTAAATAATGTACCGGGTGCAAATACGGGTGTTGCTACGATATGTTTGGGTAGCACTTCATTGCTGTCAAATGCTACAACAGGTGGAACATGGAGCAGCAGCAACACGACCAAAGCAACTGTGGGTGCAACCACTGGCATCGTGACTCCGGTTGCAACAGGAACTGCCAATATTACATATAAATTACCGGGCATGGGTTGCCAGGCTGTTACAGGGGTAACGGTTAGCAGCTCGCTTGCAGCTATAACAGGTTCTCTTAACGTTTGTGTGGGAAGTACCCGTACATTGGGTCATCCGGCTTCTGGTGGAACTTGGTCGAGCAGTAATACTGCTGTGGCTACAGTAGATACCTTCACTGGTGTTGTTACCGGCATTACAGGCGGAACCATTACGATCACTTATTCAGTGTCAGGCGGCTGTTTCAAAACAGCTACATTCACCGTTCGTGCCTTGCCTGTTATCAGCGGTACCGCAACAGTGTGTGCAGCCAGCACTACCAACCTTACAAGCAGCCCTACCGGTGGAGCTTGGAGTAGCAGCGATGTGACCAAGGCAACTATCAACGCCACATCAGGTGTTGTGACCGGTGTTGATGCAGGTACAACTGTTATCAGCTACCTTACTTCGGGTTGTTACGGAACCCGCACGGTTACCGTGAACCCTCGTCCTGATTCCGTGACGGGTCCTTCTTCAACATGTGTTGCCAGCAGCGTCACACTTGTTGGTTACCCATCAGGTGGTTCATGGACAAGCAGCCTTACAACAAGGGCTACAGTGGGTTCAGCGTCAGGCCTTGTTACCGGCGTTTCAGCGGGAACTACAACTATTTCTTATACTTTGTCAACCGGCTGTCGTCGCACTACTGTATTTACAGTCGGAACAACTCCTGCAGTAATCACGGGAACGACGAACGTATGCGTGGGAAGTGTTACTACTTTAAGTTCATCTACTACCGGCGGTACGTGGAGCAGTTCAGACGCGGGTGTGGCGGTTACCGGCACAGCAGCAACGGCCAACTCTACTATTGTAACAGGTGTTAGCGTTGGTACTGCGGTAGTTAGCTACACCGCTCTCGGATGTTCGCGTCTGGCTACGGTAAATGTTAATGCCGCGCCATCTGCAATTGTCGGCGATACAGCACTTTGTGTTGGTAGTTCTACTGCTATGACCACCACATCAACCGGTGGAACCTGGTCTTCAAGTGCTGCCACAATTGCGTCTATCGGTGCGTCAACCGGGATCGCGAATGCTGTTGCTGCGGGTACTGCCAGGATCTCGTACAGGACGTCGCCTACTTGCTACACAGTTAAACAAGTAACTGTAAATGCTGCATTGCCTGCTATCACAGGATCAACAAGTGCATGTGTCGGATACACAACCACGTTGAGCCATCCGGTTTCAGGCGGATCATGGAGCAGCAGCAATACTGCCCGTGCTACAGTTGATGCCGGTTCAGGTGTGGTAACAGGTATCACAAACGGAACGGTCGTTATTACTTACACGCTTAGTGCCGGTTGCTACAAAACAGTTACAGTGAATGTCAATAATCTGCCACCGGCTATCACAGGTACAGCAGTATTGTGTCAGTTTGGCGTTACTACACTTACAAGCGTAACAGGTGGCAGCGGTACTTGGTCTACTGCTGACTCGGCTGTTGCGACGGTCGCGCCTACGACTGGTGTTGTTACCGGAACAGGCGGTGGATCTACTAATATCACATACACTGCTTCAACAGGTTGCTTCGTGTCACGTGCAGTAACAGTTAATCCTGCGCCTGACGTGATTACCGGTGGTGCAAGTATTTGCGTAGGAAGCGTAGATACCCTTAGCAGTGCTACCTCTGGTGGCCTTTGGACCAGCAGTAATACCTCAGCTGCCGTTATTGATACCTTTACCGGTGTAGTCAATGCTTTGAGTGCAGGTAACTCTACTATCATTTATACATTGCCATCCACCGGCTGTCGCCGTTCGCTGAGCTATACCGTAAACGTATTGCCAGCCATGATCAGTGGCCCTTCGGTTATCTGTGTTGGTAACACCGGCACGCTTACATCGGCTACTGCAAGTCAGACATGGAGTAGTGCGAATGCATCTGTTGCTACCGTTGGTTCTGCTACTTCAACGACAGGTGCCGTATACGGTGTTGCCGTTGGATCAACAACTGTGAGCTATACCAATGCATTTGGTTGCAGCCGCACATTCAGTATCACTGTAAACGGTTCGCTTGCCGCGAATACAGGTGGTGACATTGTGTGTGTAGGTCAGACATTAGCGCTCAGCAATAGCACCTCAGGTGGTACATGGAGCAGCAGCGCAGCATCTAAGGCTACAGTAGGCGCGTCAACCGGCATCGTAACCGGTGTTGCTGCGGGAACTGCGAATATCTCTTACCAGATCGGAACCGGCTGTCTCAGCATAACAACTGTAACGGTAAATGCTGTGCCGGTTGCTATCACAGGTACAACGAATGTGTGTGTGGGCGAGACCACAACGCTGGCTCACGAAGTGGGTGGCGGAACATGGGTGAGCGGCAACACTGCGAAGGCTACCGTTGACGCGGGTTCAGGTGTTGTTACGGGCGTAAGTGCAGGTACCGTTGTTATGACATATTTTGTAAATTCAGGATGTTACAGGACTACTACATTTACGGTTAAGGCGCTGCCAGCAGCAATTTCAGGGGCATCTTCACTTTGCCTGGGTACTACAACAACGCTTACAAGCGGAACAGGCGGTACCTGGAGCAGCAGCAACCCTTCAGTTGGTTCTATTGGTTCTACGTCTGGTGTTGCGGGTGGTCTTAGTCTCGGAACAACAACTATCACATACCGTGTCACAACAACCGGTTGTGCAACAACCCGTACGTTTACCGTATATAGCTTGCCGGCTTCACCTGCAGTTACGCCATCTTCGGCTGTGATCTGCTCAGGCAGTAATGCACTGATGAGCACAGCAGCGCCAACAGGCGGATCAGCAAGTAGTACCTCCGGATCCATCTATGTGTCGTTCCCAGACGACAATGCTACCGGCAACAGTTCAAGTTTGTCTGTTTCAGGTGTTCCTGCAGGTGCCGTAGTTACCGGTGTTTCTGTGACATTTAATATGACCCATACTTGGGATGGCGATATGGTTATCAATTTGTCGGCACCTAACGGTAATACAATAAACCTTTCAAATCAAAGGGGAAGTAGCGGTAACGACTTTGTAAATACTGTTTTCAGTTCAGATGCTACAACTCCGATATCGGAAGGTGCGGCTCCTTTTACCGGTACTTTCATTCCTGATGGCGAGATTGGTGTTGGTCCTACAGCATTTGTGTCAAATGTGTCGAATCTTGCGTCTTTATACAGTATTGCTAACGGGTCATGGACTCTTAGTGGAGCTGACCTTTCCGGTGCTGATCTCGGTGTGCTCACATCGTGGGGTATCACCGTAACTTACACAATACCCAGCACAACAACGTGGACTCCTGTAACGGGTCTGTTCAATGATGCGGCTATGGCTAGTGCATACACTACCGGAACCGACAATGACTCTGTTTACTCATACTTTACAACAACAGGAACCACGCCGTTGACACGCACTTATTCAGTTATAGCTACAGTTAATGGATGTAACAGTGTACCAACACCGGTTACTGTGACTTACTATCCAACGCTTCCTGCCATCGGTGGTGCATCTGCAGTGTGTGTAGGTAGCAGCATCTCTATGACCAACAGCCTTGCTGGTGGTACATGGAGCAGTTCGAACCCAAGTGTTGCGTCTGTAACATCTACCGGTCTTGTAACAGGTGTAAATGCAGGTGTTGCTTCTATTACCTATGCGCGCACTTCGGGTTGTTTCGTGGTAAAAACTGTAACAGTCAACGGTCCTGCCGCTGCCGGAACCATTACCGGTCTCCACACAGCACTCGTTGGCGATGTGTTCGGGCTCAGCAACACGGTATCAGGTGGTACCTGGAGCAGTTCAAACACTTCAGTGGCAACGATTGGTACCGGTGGACTAGTTACTGGTATTGGCGTGGGCACTGCAGTGATCACTTACTATGTATCTGCTACGTGTCCTAATTACACAACTCATACTGTGTCAATCGGTACACCAGCCGGCCTCGAGTTTGACGGTTCCAATGACTACATCTCGTTTGCTCAGGATGTTTCTTCAGCAAGTCAGTTTACCTATGAGTCATGGATATATGTTAAAGAGCACCAGTGCTGGGAGCGTATCTTCGATTTCGGCAATGGTACGTCTCAAAATATATTCCTGTCGTCATCAGCATTCTGCGATGGATATTTGAGGTTTGCTATGGACACTGGAGCGGGACAGCACGTTCTCGATGCTCCTGATGCAGTCATACCGACTTATACATGGACACACGTAGCAGTGACCATAAATGGAGATACCGCCCGAATATATGTGAACGGGTCTCTGGTAGCAACCAACCCTTCGTTTGTGTATAATCCGTCAATGCTTGGTGCGACGATAAATAACTGGATAGGAAAGTCAGCCTACGTTGCCGATAACTACTTCAAAGGCCGTATCGACGAGGTTCGTCTTTGGAATGTGGCTCGTACAGCGGAAGAGATCAATGCAAACATGCATACGCCGCTCTCCGGTACCGAATCTGGTCTGATGGTTTATCACAAGTTCGATCAGGGTATCGTTCAGGGAAGCAATCCGGGCAACACAACTGCATTTGCAGCTGTATCTGAAAACCATGCTACTCTCAACAACTTTGCACTTGATGGTTGTACATCAAACTGGGTATGTGGTATGCCATCATTCGGCGCCTGCTCTGCTGTGGGCGGAGAGATATCCGGACCTGAGGTTGTAGCTGTTGGTGATACCATTGCTTTAACAGCGGGAATAACCGGAGGTTCATGGACTTCTTCTAATTACGAAGTTGCTTCAGTTTCATCTTCTGGAGTAGTTACCGGTGAGTCTGCGGGAAATGCGATCATCACTTTGTTCTATTACGGAAGCTGTGGAGTTGATTATGAGATTCATAATGTTACTGTTGTTAGTGGCGAATCTAAGCCGGGGGCATCTGTTGTATCGAATAGTACATTCCGTTTCTCAGTATTCCCTAACCCAACTCAAGGTTCACTTTCTGTTGAGTCAGGAATACATGGTGTAGCCACAATCTATACTATCGATGGTAAAGAAGTAGGTAAATACGATATCAGCGCAAACCGCTCAGATATAGTTCTTCCTTCCGATATGGCCGCCGGTATATATATGATGCGCTTCAAGGGCGACGACGGCAGTACACAGTTGGTGCGACTGGTGTTCAAACCATAACCGTAATAATAGAAAAAAAACAAGAGGGCGCCGTTCTGCACGGCGCCCTCTTTTTGTATAGACGGTTTCGTTTAATAATTATATTTTTGTCACTCCTTAGAATCGTATGAAAGTAACAGAGCATTTAGCATCCGCCAAAGAGACAATTATTTCTTTTGAGATCCTGCCACCCACCAAGGGGAAAAGTATCCAATCTATCTATACACATCTCGATCCGCTGATGGAGTTCGATCCTGCCTTCATCAATGTTACCTACCACAGGGCAGAACAGGTGTTCAAAAAGCGCCAGGATGGTAATTTTGAGAGGGTAGAGATCCGCAAACGTCCAGGGACGGTTGGTATCTGCGCCGCGCTCATGAATAAATATAAGGTAGAGGCTATTCCTCACCTTATCTGCGGTGGTTTCAGCAAAGAGGAGACAGAGAACGCGCTTATAGATCTTGATTTCCTTGGGGTAAAGAACGTTCTGGCGCTGAGGGGCGATGCTGCCGCTAATGAAAAATTCTTTACACCACACCCCAATGGTCACCGTTATGCCGAAGATCTGGTGAGGCAGATCGCTTCGCTCAACTCGGGCAAATACATGGAAGACGACATAATTGAAGGGGCCAAGACTGACTTCTGTATAGGTATTGCCGGCTATCCTGAAAAGCATTTCGAATCGCCCAATATGGATACAGAACTGCACTATATGAAGCGTAAGATAGAGTTGGGGGCCAATTATATAGTTACACAGTTGTTCTTCAAAAACCAGCATTACTACGACTACATCAATCGTTGTAGGGAAAACGGAATAGACGTGCCGATCATTGCCGGTCTGAAACCACTTACCAATAAAAAGCAGCTCACCACTATACCCCGCGTGTTCAATGTCGAGGTTCCCGTAGAATTGTATAACGAAATGATGAAGGCCAAGACCGATGCTGCATGCGAGCAAGTGGGTACAGAATGGTTGCTGCATCAGTGCAAAGACCTACTGAAAAACAAAGTACAGGTGCTGCATTTTTATACACTCGGAAAACCTCAGGTAATTCATAATGTGTTGAAACAGTTGTTTTAAGCTATTGTACGATGAACTATTGGTTGGTAAAATCGGAGCCTTTCAAGTATAGCTGGGAGCAGTTTCTGAAAGACAAAAAGACGTTTTGGGATGGCGTTCGCAATTACGGAGCGCGAAATAACCTGCGCGCTATGAAAAAAGGCGATCAGGTGTTGTTCTATCACAGCAACGAGGGGTTGGCCATCGTGGGGATTGCCGAGGTGGTGAAGGAGGCTTATCAGGACCCCTCCACGGACGAAACCGCCTGGGTGGTAGTGGACCTGAAACCGGTAAGAACTCTGCCCGTTCCGGTGACGTTGGCGGCTGTAAAGGCTGAGCCCGCATTGGCAGATATGCAATTGGTGCGGCTGAGCCGTTTATCGGTGAGTGCGGTTACCGATGCCGAGTACAAAAAGGTGCTCGCAATGGGCGGATTGAAGTAGTGATTTCCCTATGTGATCCGGCTATATGCGCTAATCACATTGTTTTCATTTGTCCCCCTTGTGGTTAAATCGTAAATTTGCGGCCTCAATTACCGACGTGGATGGTGAGGCTAAAAGGGAAATATGTCGTTGGTGTTATTTTGATAGTTCTGCTTTCGGCTGATGCCCGTGCACAACGTTCCGCCAGAGCGGGTCGTGGGGCCAGGTCGCCGAAGTTCATAAAAGGATTTTATCTCAATGCACATACAAAGTCCGGATCTACCGCGAATGCGATAGAACCCGGCAAGTATCCTGCGTACATACCGCGCCCTGCCGTAGTTGAGGAAATTGAAGAACGCCCGTTGTCGCCCGACCAGCCTACACCCAGAAAGTGCGTTCATTTGTATCGTCCGGGTATTTTCAGGTTTGTTCCCACTCAGTATGAGGTGGTTGTTGCGGCAAAGAAGGAACCGGTCACAGCCGAGAAGAGTTTCGATCTTACGTCTGACAAATTGGTGGGTGCCAAATACGCAGGTATGATCGGATTAGAGAAAAAAGACATTCAGTCGCCCGATCTTTACCGGTTCATTGATAAGTGGTATGGCACCAACTACAGGTTGGGCGGCGAAACAGAAGAAGGTATAGATTGTTCGGGTTTTGCCCGAAAATTATATAGCGATGTTTATGGTATTGAGCTCACCAGAACCGCGCAGGAGCAGTATAAGAACAGTAGCCGTCAAAAGAAAAGAGATAATGCCGAAGAGGGTGACCTTGTATTCTTTAAGCAACGCGGCAAACGGATAACCCATGTTGGCGTGTACCTGGGCAACGATTATTTTGTGCACTCATCTACTTCTCAAGGGGTAGTTATCAGTAGCCTGAAAGAAGATTACTGGCGTGCACACTATGTAGGTATGGGTAAAGTGTCGAAAGACGAGTTGGTGGGAGACTCATCAGGAGAGTAATTTTTGCCTCAGCAGGAACTCGAGCTGTTCGTTGGAAAGACTGAGTTTTTGCGTCATTTCCTTTTCCTCCATTCTCGATCGGTACACATCATACGCGCGTGTTATGGTCATATCCAACTCTTCTTCATTCCATGGCTTGGTAAGGTAATGGAAGATCTTTCCTTTGTTCACTGCGTCTATAACGGCATTCATATCGGCATAACCTGTAAGCAGTATCCTGATAGGGTCTGGGTAGTCGTTAAGAATGGATTCCAGAAACTCCACGCCTGTCATGTTTGGCATTCTCTGGTCAGTGATTATAATATCTACTAAATTATTTTTTAAAATCTTTATTGCTTCCTCCCCACTAATTGCAGTAAGTACGTGGTGCTTGATCCTGAATACAGCTTTAAAGGAGATCAGGTTATTCATCTCATCATCAACATACAAAATTGTTATTTTGTTGTTACTCATACTTTGTATATTTACGAAGCTATTTATCCCCTTTTTTTGTGAAGTCCAGTAAAGATAAAAAGATTGTTTCTAATTAACCACTAAAATGTAAACATTGACGGCAAAAATCATTTCCGAGAAAATAGCAGCAACGGAGACGGCAAACGGCACTTATACTCCGTTGTTTTTCAGGCTGTCCGACCCCGAACAGGCAACGCAATTGGAGAGGCTCCTCGAGAGCAAACCGCACATTCAGGTTTATGATACGATCTGGTCGCAACTGCGTGAGGTAGTTAAGACCGACCATCCGTCAAAGACCATGACAAACGGGGAGATTGATGAAAAGATAGAGGAACGTCTCGCAGGGCGCAGTGCCGGTGATTATGGCGTGTGGGTTTACTATCCTTGGAATGAGAAGCTGGTCCATATACTGGATGAACAGGAGTTTGTGTATGTGCGTACTAATCGTAATAAGTACAAAATAACTGATCAGGAGGAGGCGCAGTTGGCTTCCAGAAGGGTAGGGGTAATAGGTCTCTCGGTAGGGCAGTCGGTATCGCTCACCATGGCTATGGAGAGGACATTTGGCGAGTTGCGTATTGCCGACTATGACACACTGGAAATAACTAATCTGAATCGTTTGCGCAGTGGCGTATTTAATATGGGGCTACTGAAAACGGTTTTGGTGGCAAGAGAGATAGCTGAGATCGATCCTTTTTTGAAAGTTACCTGCTATCATGAGGGGATAAATGACAATAATATAGACGACTTCCTTACGAAAGGTGGAAAATTGGACGTTTTGATAGACGAGTGTGACAGTGTGGATGTAAAGATAAAATGCAGGGTAGCAGCCAGAAAATTCGAAATTCCGGTATTAATGGAGGCTAGCGATAGGTGTACGGTGGACATTGAGCGTTTTGATCTTGAACCTGATCGCCCGATACTCCATGGTTATGTGGACCATCTGGATCTGGGACAGATGCGGGACCTGAAAACAATGGAGGAAAAATTGCCTTACATATTGCCTATAGTTGGCATAGATACGATGTCGCCGCGGCTCAAAGCGTCAGCCGTCGAGATCGGCCAGACCATCAATACCTGGCCGCAGTTGGCAAGTGCCGTTACTATGGGTGGCGGCATAATGGCCGATATATGCAGGAAAGTTCTACTTCGTCAGTTGTCGGTTTCTGGCAGATATTTTATTGATATTGACGAGCTGATAACCGATGGCAAAACGAAGGAAGTTGTGTTTCCGGCAGAACCCGATCCCATCACTCCTGCCGAAATAAAGACGCTGGCAGCAAAATTGCCCGCTACTGTGCCTATTAGTACCGTTATTGATGCTGCTACAACAAGAAAGCTCATGGACGCTGCAGTATTGGCACCTTCTGCCGGCAACAACCAACCCTGGAAATGGTATAACGATGGCAAACGCTTGCTACTGTTCGATGATCCGGCACGGTCTTTTGCCTTTGCCAATTACGATAACATGATCACGCACCTTTCTATGGGTAGTGCCATCGAAAACGTAGATATAGCAGCATCGGCGGCCGCTATGGCACTTGACGTGGATTTGTTTCCGCTAAAAGCCTCAGGAAACCTTAATCCGGTGGCTGCGGTAGCGGTTAGGGCCGATGCGGGACGGGTAGCCGATCCGCTGTTCGCCTATTTGAAAAGCAGGCATACCAACCGAAAACCGGGTGACGGTACGGTGATAGACGCAGCAATATTGGATGAAGTAAGGGCAGAGGCCATGAAGGTGGGTGTCGCATCGGTGAAATTTCTGACTAAGAAAGAGGACATCGCCCGCGTAGCGGACATCGCCGGCAAGTCAGACAAGCTGAGGATGTTTATTCCTGAAGGCCATATGGATCTGTTCAGTAAAGAAATGCGCTGGGGCAACGATCCGGCGAAGATCAAAGATGGTCTCGATATAAAAACACTCGATCTCAAACCAAAGGATCAGGTCGGTTTCAGGGTCATAAGGGATGGTAGGGCCATGCAGTTGCTTAGCGACTGGGATGCCGGTGCCGTTCTTGAAAATATGACCAAAGACCTGATGACAACAGCCTCGGCAGTTTGCCTGATCTCCGGGAGCAATTTCTCTCCCGAAAGTTGCGTCAATACTGGTCGGGCCATGCAACGTGCCTGGCTGGTAACTGAAAAGCATGGTTTGGCTGTGCAACCAGTTATGGCGCCCATATTTCACTTCGCAAGAATGGTACACGGAAATGGTGGGGGTATGAGCGATCAGATCGTCGCAAAATTCGCTGAAATGCACCATTCTTTTATTGAACTGTTTAACTTATCTTTAACGGCAGAAGAGCCCTTGTTCATGTTCAGGATCTTCCGCTCCGAAGAACCCGCTGTGAAATCGATCAGATTAGATGTTGAAGACGTTTATTATTCAAATTGACAATAAAATCTAATGTCTGTAATTTTCAGAGCGTTTCGTGCCATAGATGATGAAGAATCATGCCAGAAATTCATCGTCGGGCACAGGATGGTTCTTGAGATGTATGGCATTGGTATGATCACCTCGGCAACTGCCCAATGGACTCAACATAAAAACACTTATGTGATACTTGCCGAGGCTGCTGATGACGGCAGGGCTTTGGGTGGCGTGCGGGTACAGATTGCAGATGAAGAATTGCCGCTTCCCATTGTGAAAGCTGTGGGGCAGGTTGACGAGAAAATACATGAGGTCATCAACATGCATCGTGGCAAACGCATGGCTGAAGCATGCGGATTGTGGAATGCAAAGGAAATAGCCGGGCACGGATACAGTTTCTTTATTCTCAGGTCGGCAATCGCGCTTGCCTACCACTTGAAGGTGGATTCTTTGTTTGCACTTGCCGCGCCGGTCACAGTAAATATGTGCCTCAACGCGGGGTTTATTATAGAGACATATTTGGGAAATAACGGGTTCTTCAACTACCCCAAACTTGACCTGGTGGCAACTGCCATGGTCATCAACGATCTCGGGGTAATGAGTAACTCTACGGACCTCGACAGGGCGCATATTTTTGAGATCATGAAAAATCCCGACCATTTGGCGGTAGTAAATGGCCCCAAGGGAGACGTGACTATAGATTACAGGCTTTCAATAAAATGACGAGTTGAATGACGGCATTATCAAGATTATTCTGTTGTTTGTCAATGATTTTGTTGTTGGCCACTACTGTGGTCACTGCTCAAAAAGGCTTCGTTGACCGTGGCCTCGTTTCCTCTGTCTCGATACTTGAAGACAAGGACGGCGAATGGACGATCGATAGCGTCGTAAACAAGCCATTCACCATAGAAAACAACATTGTTCCCAATTATGGGCTCACCGAGTCGGTCTACTGGTTCAGAATAGAGGCAAAAAATGATCGCCATTGGGACGACCTTCTTCTGAAGATACACAGCGGGATTTTAAAGAGTGTCGATCTTTATAAGCCGTCTGCCGGAACAAATGGGTACTCCTGCCAGAAAGCAGGTGAGGCTGTTTCGTTCTCGTCAAAGGAATATAATACACAGTTCCCGGTGTTCAGGCTCAGTATCCCCTACGATTCATCGGTAACAGTATGGTTAAGGGTATCCAGCAATAACGTGATGGAGGTGCCGATCTCAGTGGCACGTGAATATTCCGTTTGGGAGTCGGTCAATAAAGATCAGTTGTTCTTTGGCATATATATTGGCATCATCTGCGTGATGTTCTTTTACAACATTTTTATCTTCATTACGGTTCGCGATAGCAGTTACCTGTACTATGTGTTATACATCGTTACCGTAGGGTTGGTTCAAGCATGTCTCAAGGGATATGCATCAAAATACCTTTGGCGCGAGAACACGTGGCTAACTATTCAAATGACCAATATTGCTCTGGCGCTATCGGGGATTACTGCGATATTTTTCCTTTTTCGTTTTCTGGGTATCAAGGAAAACAGGCCAAAGTTGTTCCGGGTTTTTCAGGGTATTCTCGTTTTGTATTTTGTAGGTATAGCCATCAATCTTTCCGGTCGTTTTGTCGCTGCGCAGCAGCTCATTCAGGGTACTGCCAGTCTTGTGTCATTTACTATTCTGTTTGCAGGCATCAGTATTTACAGAAAAGGATATAAGCCGGCAATGTATCTCACCATTGCATGGTCGTTCTTTCTCACGGGTGTCATCATATACATTCTGAAGGATGCAGGAGTATTGCCCTACAATGGGTTTACCAGCAACGCCATTCTAATAGGTTCAGCCTTCGAGGTTGCATTGCTGTCGTTCGCACTTGCCGATAAGATCAATACTTACAGGAAGGAGAAAGATCAGGCGCGTGCTAATGAACTGGCGCTGCTTGTGGAAAATGAAAAGCTTATACGAGAACAAAATGTTGTCTTGGAGCAGAAAGTAAAAGAGCGGACTCACGAATTGGATCTCTCTAACCAGGAGTTGAACAAAGCGCTCACCGATCTTAAAGAAGCAGAGACCCAGCTTGTGGAGTCTGAGAAAATGGCTTCACTTGGACAGCTGACTGCGGGAATAGCGCACGAGATCAATAATCCGATCAATTTTGTGACCTCTAATATCCGACCTCTGAATCGAGATGTTTCGATATTGTTGGAGGCCATGAATGAGATTGAGCATATAGGTCTTGGCGAAGACAATGCTGAAGATAAAAAGAAGAAGATAGCGGCATATAAGGAAGAAATAGATTTCGAGTATCTGAAAGAAGAGATCGGAATGTTGCTTAATGGTATTGGGGAGGGCGCAAACCGAACGCAGGAGATCGTGAAGGGATTAAGGGTTTTCTCAAGGCTGGATGAAGATGATCTGAAAAAGGCGAACGTGAACGAGGGCATTGAATCAACGCTGGTAATTTGCAATAATTTATTGGGGCACGAGATAATTGTTGAAAAGAACTTCGGAAATTTGCCGTTGGTGGAATGTTACCCGGGTAAGCTGAATCAGGTTTTTCTGAACATCATTTCCAATGCGGCGTACGCAATAAAGAAGAAATTTAATTCCAAAGAGGGAGGAAAATTTACCGTCACTACTACATCCGACGAACATTTTGTGTATATTTCGATGGTGGATAACGGGACCGGCATGGATGAGAACACCAAGAAGAAGTTGTTCGAACCGTTTTTTACCACAAAAGATGTTGGTGAGGGAACAGGCTTGGGTATGTCCATAGCGTACAATACCATCAGCAAACACAACGGACAGGTGATCGTGAATACAGAGTTGGGGAAAGGAACAGAGTTTATTATCAAATTACCACTAATTCAAAAAAACGCGTAAGTGAAGACAGGCGAAAAAATAAAGATACTCTACATCGATGATGAACAAAACAACTTGAACGGTTTCAAGGCCACGTTTCGTTTCGATTATACGGTGTATATCGCCTCCAACACTACACTGGCGTATGAGTTTCTTCGTGATCACAACGACATAAGTGTTGTCTTGTGCGATCAGAGGATGCCGGACAAGACAGGTGTGCAGTTTTTTGAAGAGATGAGGAAATTATATCCCGATCCGGTGCGTATGCTCATCACCGGATACACCGATATTGAATCTGTTATCGATTCGGTGAATCGCGGCCACATTTTCCGCTACATAAAAAAGCCATGGACCGATCATGATGTACGGTCAGCAATAGAAGAGGCAAATAAGTTCTACCTCACCAATTCCATGTTGGTTGAAAAGAACAAAGAACTTCAATCAGCATACGATGAGTTGGGCAAGTTCGCATACAGCATCACCCACGATGTGCGTGGGCCATTGGTGAGTGTGATAGGAGCCCTGGAGTTGGCTAAGGAGATGGAAAACATTAACGAGCTGCGCGAGTTGCTTGGTATGATGGCCGAGGCAGTGCGAAAGATAGACGAATATATAAAGAACACCCACGAGTACTACAAACTGAAACGTGGTGTACTGCAATTTACTGCGATAGACTTCAAACAGCTCATGGGCGATATCGGTGCCATCTTCCGGATCGGTGCCGTGAATGACGATATTAATTTTTCCTGGGATGTTAACCAGGACGGTCTGTATTTTTCAGATGAGATATCGATCAAGATGATCCTGAATAACCTGCTCTCCAATGCCTTCAATTTTCAGAAAAAGGGAGAGGACAACAAGATGGTAGATGTAAAAATATCAGCAAAAGATAATCTGGCCGAGATTGTCGTAAATGATAACGGCATAGGCATACATGAAGAGTATGTTAATAATATTTTTACCATGTTCTATCGCGCTACTTCGGAGGACACGGGGGCGGGGCTGGGATTGTATAATGTGAAAGATGCATTGAATAAACTGGGTGGTAAAATAGAAGTGGCGTCAAAATTGAACGAGGGAACAACATTTAAAGTCACTATTCCGGGCAATTTACATGGTACCAAATAAAAAACTCAACTTCATGGTGATCGATGATAGCAAACTGGATTGCTTCATTGCAGAGAAGATCATCAGAAACACCGGCAAGTGCGAATCTATCCGTTCGTTCCTGCAGGCACGCGATGCGCTGGACCATATCTCCGCCAATCCGGTCGACGACCAGTCGCACACTATTCTTCTTGTCGATATACAAATGCCCATCATGAATGGCTTCGAGTTTGTAGAAGCTTTCGAGCAGCTCCCACCCGAGATAATCAGGAACTATACAGTTTATATTATTTCTTCTTCTATCAACGAGGCTGATCTCAACAAGGTGCACAATTACCGGTCGGTAAAGCAATTCTTAAATAAACCACTGACCAGCAACAACCTGTCGGTTCTGCTCGGATAGAGGTTGTTATTATACCCTATCTTTGCGCCACCCGGCCGTGCCTTATCCTTTACGCGGACGGGTTTGGACTATGCAGAACAATTCTTCCGTTAAAGACGCCCTGATACTCACTGAATGTCCCCGCGATGCTATGCAGGGCTGGGCACGCCACATACCGGCCGATGAAAAGGCGCAATACCTCAATTTGTTGCTGAAAGTAGGCTTCGATATCCTCGATTTCGGCTCTTTTGTATCAGCTAAAGCGATACCTCAACTCGCCGACACGGCGGAGGTTCTTGGCAAGTTAGATCTGTCGACCACAAAAACGAAATTGCTGGCCATCATTGCCAATACGCGTGGTGCTGAAGATGCGGTGAAGTATCCGCAGATCAGCTATCTGGGATTCCCGCTTTCCATATCCGAAACGTTTCAGATGCGCAATACTAACAAGACTATCGAGCAGTCTATGGAGCAGGTAGCAGAGATTCAGGACCTGTGCGTAAAGAACGGGAAGGAGCTTGTAGTCTACATATCCATGGGTTTCGGCAATCCTTACGGAGACCCATACAACG